>JAGCPG010000122.1 GCA_017645245.1 Bacteroidales bacterium | reverse complement strand
GATATCAATGTCGGTTTGTCGTCTTACTCAAACTCCACTGCTCCTTTCAACGGCTGGAATCTTATCGGCAACCCCTTTACTTGCGATGCCTATCTGTTGGATGAGAATGGTGATGTCATGCCGTTCTATAGGATGAACGATTCAGGTGATGCGGTCGTGGGAGCACAGCCTGGCACGGCCATCAAGCCTTGCGAGGGTGTCTTTGTGTATGCTCCAAATGACGGTGCGGCGCATTATGCGGTCTTCACCACCACGGCTCCTGAAACTGTAGGCGAGGCTCAAAACGACCTCAGGGTGGCGTTGCCTACACATAATTTAATAGGAAACCAGGATGCATCAAATGGCACGGTTACCCAGACCATTGAACTGGTGGAAGGCTGGAACTGGGTGAGTACCTACATTGAGGCTGAAGATCCTGTTGCCCTGCTGCAGATGCTTGAAGCTGCCTTGGGCGAGAACGCATCGCAAATCAGCTCCTCGGAACTCTTCACGGAGAACGACGGCGGCGACTGGTGGGGCGACCTCGACGAGGAAGGTGTGACCAATGAACAGATGTTCATGATTCTGGTGGAGACGCCGTGCACCATCGAGCTGGAAGGCATGCCCGCCAATCCAGCGGATCACGCCATCACCATCAACCCCGGCTGGAACTGGATCGGGTTCCCATGCGACCATGAGATGACCATTGAGGAAGCCCTTGGCGGTTTCGATGCCGAAGACGGCGACACGTTTGCCAACAGCGATTTCTTCACCGAGTTTGAAGATGGGGAATGGTTCGGCGATGTGGAGACCTTGCTGCCTGGCCAAGGCTTCATGTACTTCTCCAACAGCGATGAGGTGAAGACACTGGTTTTCACTGGATTGACAAAGAAATAATCCAAAGGTGAGATCTATTAATAGACTTTTTTAACGTTTTTTTTGAATTTCTGCCCTTAAGTTTCTATAGTATCCTGTGATATAATAATACATCAATCAGGATACATTATGGAAAGGAAATTTATAAAATAGAGCAAAATGAGCAATGTGCTTTCATTGGGATTGTTAACCCAACGCCGCGAAGATGCCGAGAAGATGGAAATTCGTGCAAAAGAATTGTTGAAGGAATTGAATCCCAATTCTCAGGTTGAACTCAAAATCGACTTGGATGAAGCAGTCGCAAATTGTAAACACTGGTTTAAGCGCCTGTGGGGTATCAGTTAACACATCTTTAAACTTTTTTGCCCCAAACTTTGGTTTTTCGGCAAAAGGTGTCAATCTGGCAAAAACCGTGTATAAACCTGTTCAAATATTTCCATTTCGCGTTTGGCAAAGCCAAGGTGCTTAGCGAGAGACTTCCAGCGGCTCACGCCGATTTTTACCTCTTCGATGATGCGTTTGGCTTCGTCCCTGCCGATCATATATTCCTCCGAAGAGGTGAGCAACACCTCAAGGTCGGCGCGGTTGGTGCTTGAGTTGATGAGCAACGCCTGGTGGTCGTTCAAGGTGGGGTTCATATCGTAGGCGGGCGCGAGCGTCCAGCCGCGAGGGGTGAGCAGAAAACCGTGGTTGCGGAAGTGGTCGTCACTGTTGCCTATGGCGATGTTGAAGGCCACACGGCGGTAGAGTTGGCACAGGTTGCTCTCCACGTCGCAGCAGCTCTGGAGGATGAAATCCACGATGTCGAGATAGCCGTTGCCCGTCTTGGCATCGCTGCCGTCGGTCAAGCCCAGCAGCGTCATCGCCGATGCGAAGTGCTTGCGGCGGCCGTCGGCGGTTCTGTCGAAGCGTTTCGACAACAGGGCGTGGTGCTTGCCTCCCGTCTCCATCACGCTTGTTTCAGCGGCGACAACACCTGCTGCCTTTGCCAGCAGGTGGCTGTGGTGTTCCCAGAGTCCCACATCGTAATCGTCGTTTCTTGAAGGGAACTTGGCCACGTAGAGGTTGCCCGACTCGTCCAACACGCCTGCCTTGGGACGGGCACCGCCCAATGATGAGCCGGGGTGGACAAGTTGCAAGAGCCATTTCTTTTCGGGAAGTCGGTTCAGTTCCTCGCTCTTCTCTATCTCCATACTTGCCGCCACCAATGCCCTGATGTCGGTCAGCGGAGGAACGCGAAGCGTCGCGTCGCAGTTGATGAACCCTCCGTTTTTTGTTTCCTTGAAACGGAAGCCGCCCATGCGTGAGAAGTCGTCGATGCCCATGAGGTAGTCGAACGATGACAGTTTGCGGATGGGACGTTTTTCTTCCGAGGCCAGGATCTGTTCGCGGCGGTTCAGCAGCAGCCGTCCCCAGCGGTCGGGGAGGGCATCGCCGAAACAGCCGAAGATGTCCCTGCCAGGCTGGGTGTATTGCGGTCCGGGATAGTTGTTGAGGTCGGCGCTCAGGAAGAGGTTGCCGTGATGGCGAAGCCAGTCGTCATCGAACTTGAACGAATAGGAGTCGGAGCCTCGCAACGATTCATAGCCCAGCTCGCCCACCAGCATGGGTCTCTCCGTCCATTCAAAATCCGCATAAATCAGTAATGTCTTCATAAACTTTCAACTTTTAACTCTCAACTTTCAACTTTTTCGACGCTCTCTCGCGGTGTTTCAACGCCAAATCCTGCAAGGCCCTGCCCATCTCGTCCTTCTGTGCCAGCAGCAGGATGTCGTCGTCGAGTTGCAAGGCATAGAGCACGCGGATGTAGATGCCGATGGCCACGGTGGGCGTGCCTTTCTCGATTCTTGCCACGGTGAGTGGCGAGCAAGTGGCCCTTTCCGCCACTTGTGCGATGCTCAGGTTGCGGCGCAGGCGTGCCAGTTTGATCTGTTCACCCATAGTCTGCATCTTTTGTTCCAACTTTCGGGGTAACTTGTTTCCCATGGTTGTTTTGCTCATAACGGACTGTAACATTTAATTACGTTTGCAAAAATACGAATTATTATTTATTTTATGATAGGTTGATATATTATTTTGTTCTTTTTTGAATTTTCGGCAAAAAGTGTCTATGCTATTTTGTTGCATCTCTGGAAAATTTGTATCTTTGAAGGACAAAAACAATAACAATATGGCACAAGCAGTAAAAGTAGGCGGTTTCATCTACCGCATCAACCCTAATGACGACCGGCAGTTGCAGCGAGCCACCCAAGGCAGCAGTAGTTGGAGCCGCGTCACCGAGTTCAACGGGCATCATATCCTCGACATCCTCTTGGCCGCCAATGGTCGTGACATCGAGGTCTATACCGATTACGGGTTATATATCCGGGAGTATAGCGGGGGAGTGAGGAAGAAATGACTTATGAAAAACCTTCGGCACCACGTTTCATCGCCCTTTACTATGAAAAAAACACGTATTTATCTTTTGATTGCCGTTTGTTTGACCGTCGGTTTTGCCCTTGGCCTGGCTTTCGACAAGCTTTTCACCAAGTCGTACGCCGCTGGCAGCGATAGCCAACTTCCTGCAGAAGTCCCATCCGAAGTTTCAGAAATGAGCTCTGCCCGCAGTGCCGATTACGAAATCGTCAACATCTATGGACGCAAATACATCATCTTCAGCAGCGGCAGCGACATCGAGGTGCTGGAGTATTAAATAAAAATGCTATCTTTGCAGAATAAACCTTTCTGCAATGAAAAAAGCGTTGTTCCTGCTCGTGGCCTTCCTTCTGACGGCTCCCTTGCTGAACGCCCAAGAAGAGGGTCGCTCCGGTTATACGCCGCTGTTTGCCCCTGAATTCAAGGCTGAACTCCCCGAAGAGATTGACGAGACTTCGGGATTGTTCTTCCATAACGGCAGGCTGTGGACGCATAACGACAGCGGGGGCAAACCGATCCTCTACGGACTGGATACCGCGACTTTCGAAGTGGTGCAGCGCATCACTCTCGTGAACGCCAAAAACAAGGACTGGGAAGATGTGTGTACCGATGGCGAACGGGTGTATGTGGGCGATTTCGGCAACAACAAGGGCAAACGCAAGAATCTGCGCATCTTTAGCTTCTCTTTGAAAGATATCCCAGCCAAAGGCGATGCCTCGGTAACAGTTGATTCCATTCGCTTCAGTTTTGGCGACCAAACCTCGTTTGACCATAAAAAACACGAACATGACTATGATTGTGAAGCCATGTTCGCTACTGACGATTATATTTACCTCTTTAGCAAAGGCTGGGCAACAGGCACCACTAGGCTCTATCGGCTCTCCAAAACGCCCAGCACACAGGTGGCCCAAGTGGTCAATGGTTTCGACTCGCAAGGGCTGATCACGGGGGCGGATTACGACCGTGAAAGCGGTGTACTGGTCCTGGTAGGCTATGTGAACAAGGTGTGGCTGCCTTTCATCTATTTGATTTACGACTTCGACGATGCCGGCGGGAAGCTTTCCAACCATTGCTTTGAGCTCCAAAACTATTTTGGCACCCAAACAGAAGGCATCTGCTTTTACGCCAAAGGCAAGTGCTATCTCTCCGCAGAGTCCTCGCCGGCGTTTTCCGCCAGGGTGTTCACCATCGATTTCAGGAAACGGATCGCCAACGATCTTGAAAAGGCTAGGAAATGAAAAGAATACTGCTTGTCATAGTGTTGTCGGCCATCACGGTTCTGGGTTTTTCGCAACCCCCCAAAAAAGCGTTGAAAGCCTACGAAACGGCATTGAAATCCTTTGAGGAACGTGATTTTGGGAGAGCCTTGGAGCAAATCCAGAAGGCTGTCAAGATTGAACCTGATTATGCTGAGGCATGGCTGCTGCAAGGGGAGATCGGGATGGAGACCGGCGACCCTGAGTTGGCCATGGAAGGCTATGAACACATGCTGAAAGCCGACCCGATGCTGTTTCCGCCAGCCGCCTTGACCTTGGCACGACTCTATGACCAACAAATGCGTTACGCGGAAGAAATCCAGCAGTTGGAATGGTACCAGAAGGCTGCTCCGGGCAACAAGGCCAATGACGAGAAAGCGGCCTCGATGCTTGTCAACGCCCGTTTCCGTAAGGAGGCCGTGGAACAGCCAGTGGACTTCAATCCTGTTAATCTTGGTGAAGGGGTTAACACTATTAATGATGAATACGTCAACGCGTTGGAGTTGACAGGGACGGAGTTGCTGTTTACACGGCGTTATGCCGTGGAGGGCGCATCGTTGCAGCAAGAAGGGCTGTTTGTGGCTCATGCCGCCGAAGGGCAATGGTATCCGGCCTCACAACTCCATCTGCATCCCGACTTGGATGATCATATTGGCGCAGCTTGCCTATCCTACAAAGGGGATGAGCTGTTTTTCACCGTCTGCGGCTTGGATAGGCATCATCAGGGCTGTGATCTTTACATGGCTTCCCGTGAGCGTAAGAATACGTCATGGCACCAAATCCAGTCGTTGGGCGACAAGGTCAACGATCCTGCATGGGACTCCCAACCTTGCCTGAGCCTCGACGGAAAGGAGCTTTTCTTCGCTTCCAGGCGGAACGGCAATGCGGATCTCTACCATTGTTACCGCAACGACGATGGCACTTGGACGGAACCTGAGAACCTTGGCCCAACCATCAATACCAAAGGCACGGAGATGGCGCCTTTCATCCATCCCGATGGCAAAACCCTGTATTTCTCGTCGAATACCCATACCGGTATGGGCGGTTACGATCTTTTTGTGAGTCGCCGCGACGAAGCAGGGGAGTGGTCGGAGCCCAAAAATCTGGGCTATCCTATCAACACGCCGGGCGATGAGATCAACTTCATTGTGGCCGCCGATGGCCATACGGCATTGATTTCATCGGCTCGTGAGGGCGGCTTCGGCCATTACGATATCTATGCCTTTCAGCTTCAAGAGGAAGACCTGAAGCCGGAGCCGGTCAATGTGTATGATTGTCTGGTGGAGGAGCTGAAGCCCGGCACCGTGGTGCAGCTGGTGAACATCCAGTTTGAGTTTGGCAGTGCTGCGCTCACCAACGATTCTGAGGCGGGTATTGCCATGCTGGTAGCGTTTCTGGAAAGCCATCCTGAAATCAGCGTGGAGCTTGCCGGACATACTGACAATGTGGGCTCCGATGCCTATAACCTAAAACTGTCGAACGAACGTGCCGAGGTGGTCCGCTTAGCTTTGATCGCCAAAGGCATTTCCCAAGAACGCCTTACTGCAAAAGGTTATGGCTCAACCAAACCACTTTATCCCAACGATAACGACGAACATCGCGCCATGAACCGTAGAACTGAAATGATTATTGAATAAATGACTATGAGACCACGATTTTTCTTTTTGATGGCTTTGTTGACTGCTCTACTGGCATCCTGTGGCAAGGAACCGCTGGAAATGGAAGTGCGTTTCTCGGTACTTGGCGACAGCTATTCGGCCTTTGAAGGTTATGTCTATCCCGAAACCAATGCCTATTATCCGCATTATCCTGAAATCGGAGTGACCCAACCGGAATACATGTGGTGGTACAAGCTGGCTGAAGGAACAGGCTGGAAATTGGAACGAAACAACTCTTATTCAGGCGCAATGATCTGTAACCTAAACTATGCCGATCAATACGGTTTACATTCATTCATCCGTCGCATGGACGACTTGGGCAATCCTGATGTGATTTTTGTTTTCGGAGGCACCAACGACGCTGCCTATCAAGCGCCGTTGGGCGATTTTGTGTACTCTGACTGGACCGAGGAGCAGCTCTGCACCTTCCGACCTGCGCTGGCCTACCTTTTGGAGAACCTGAAGACAAGCTATCCACACTCTCGGCTGTATCTCATGATTGACATGGATCTCGTCTCAGGCGGTATCGATGAGGAGGTCAAGGATGCCTTTATCGAGTCGATGCATCTATTGGCCAACCATTACCGTGTGAAATACATTGATCTCTACAATGTTCACAAGGATTTATGGCACCCTGATGTAGATGGGCAGAATGACATCTTTCGTCAGGTGCTGAAGGCGGTAGTCTTTGATTAACGCCTGAACCGGTATTCCACTTTTAGGTCTTCGTCGCTTGGGGTGGGCACATCCCAGTAGGGCTTTTCGTCATCGGTGTCATCGTCTGAGTCTTCGTCGTCCCAGTGATGCACCTCTTTTTGCGGACCTTTCTTGCGAAGTATCAGCGCCAACGCGATGCCTACGATGGCGCCGCTGAGATGGCCTTCCCAGGAGATGTTCTGTGGTTTGGCCAAGGCAGGAATCATGCCCCAGATGAAGCCGCCGTAAAGGAACACCATGATGAGGGAGATGACGATCAGTTGTCGGTTGCCACGGATGAAGCCGCTCACGATGAGGAAAAGGTTAAGCCCGTAGATGAGGGCGCTAGCGCCCACGTGGGTGGAGCCTGGGTTGCCGATGCACCAAGTGAGCAGGCCGCTGGCGATCCAGGTGATCAGCATGACGGGGTTGGCGAGGGTGGGATAGCAGTAATACAAGGCGGTGCCTAGCACGAGCACGGGAACGATGTTGGTCAGCAGGTGCTCCCAGCTGCCGTGCAGAAATGGCAACGTAAGAACACCCCACAGCCCTTTTATGGTATGTGGCGTGATGCCCCATGGAGAGAAATCCATAGAAAAAGCCATCTCGGCCACCTTGACAACCAACATTAGGGTTACCAATAAGGCCGGGATGGCTAGACTGCCGAAAAACTTTTTTCGGTCGTTGTTTTCTTTCATCAAGCCAGGAATGGCATCTTGACCACGATGGCCTTGATGAGCTTGTTGCGGATCTTGATGTAGATCTCGGTGTCCTTCTTGCTGAAGGCCTTCTGCACCAAGGCGGTGCCGATGTTCTTGCCGGTCGAGGGTGACGGGCTGCCCGAACGGACCATGCCGATCACGTTGCCTTCGGCGTCGCAAACCTCGTAGCCGTTGCGCGGGATGCCTCTGTCGATCATCTCGAAGCCGACGATCTTCTGGCTCACGCCATTGGCCTTCTGGGCGGCGAAGATCTCACGGTTGAGGAAGTCGTTGCCATCCACGAACTTGGTGATCCAGCCAAGACCAGCCTCGATGGGGCTGATGGTGTCGTCGATCTCGTGGCCGTAGAGGCAGAAGCCCTTCTCCAGACGGAGGGTGTCGCGGCAGCCCAGACCTGCGGGCATGATGCCGAACTCCTTGCCAGCCTCAAACACGGCGTCCCAAACCTTCTTGGCGTGGGCGACGGGGATGTAGATCTCGCAGCCGCCTGCACCGGTGTAACCGGTGGTGGAGAAGATCACGTTGTCGACGCCAGCGAAGGTGATGATCTGGAAGGTGTAGTATTCCATGTCAACGACGTTGGCGCTGGTGAGTTTCTGCATAGCCTTCAGGGCGTTGGGACCCTGCACGGCGAGCTGAGCCCACTGCTCGCTCTCGTTCATGAACTCTTCACCGAGCTTCATGCCGAACTTCTCGGCGATCTGACTCATCCAGTTCCAGTCCTTGTCGATATTGGCAGCGTTGGGCACCATGAAGTAATGGTCGTCGGCAATGCGGTAGACGAGCATGTCGTCAACGATGCCGCCCTTGCCGTTCGGCAGGCAGGTGTATTGCACCTTGCCGTCGCTCAAGGCGGCGACGTCGTTCACGGTGCAGTACTGCATGAACTGCTTGGCCATCGGGCCTTTGGCGCGGAACTCGCCCATGTGACTCACGTCGAATACGCCGACGTTGTTGCGGACGTTGTTGTGTTCTTCGACGAGGCCGGTGTATTGGATCGGCATGTCGTAACCGGCAAATTCAGCCATCTTGGCACCCAAATCGTGATGGATCTGGTTGTAAGGGGTCTTTTTTAATTCTGTATTTTCCATAGTTTTATCTGAATTGGATTTTAACAGCGCAAAAGTAGGAAAAAATTGTTAATTGAACATCTCGTCAATCAGTTTCTTATATTTTTCGCCTACAATCTTGCGACGCACCTTCAGGGTGGGGGTCAGGATGCCGTTGCCTGAGTTCCATTCGTCGGCAACCAGCGTGAAACGCTTGATCTGCTCGGTCTCACCGAAGAACTTGTTGTATTTCTGGACTTCTTGGTTAAAGAGATCCTTGACTTCCTTCGATTTGATGATGTCAGCAGGATTGGAATAGGGAATCTGCTGTTGCTTGCACCATTCCTTGAGGCTGGCGAAATCAGGCAGGATGACGGCTGCGGCGTATTTCTGGCCTTCGCCGAATACCACCATGTTCTCGATGTAATTGCTCTCGACGAACTTGTCCTCAATGACCTGTGGGTTTACGTATTTTCCCATGGAAGTCTTGAATAGGCTCTTCAAGCGGCCGGTGATGAACACTTGGCCGTATTCATTGACGTGGCCGAGGTCGCCAGTGTGCAACCAACCTTCTGGATCGATGATCTCCTTGGTGAGCTCAGGATTTTTGTAATAGCCCATCATCACGTTGTGACCGCGGCAGCAGAGCTCGCCGTTGGGAGCGATCTTGATCTCCACGCCCGGGAGTGCCTGACCGACACTGCCAACCTCGCGTCCGTGGGGGAGGTTGTTGCTCACCGCGATGACAGGTGAGGTTTCAGTCATGCCGTAGCCCTCGTACACGGGCATCCCGATGGCTGAGAAGAACGAAGCCACCTTCTGTGAGATGCTGGCAGCACCCGACACCACGATGTCAAAATGCTCTGCGCCCAGATTGGAACGGATGGCTGAATATACCAGCTTGTCGGCAACTTTCAGCTTGCAGTTGTACCACCAGGTGCGCTTGTTGTCTTCAATCTTGTAACGCTCGGCCAGATGGACAGCCCATCTGAAGATCTTCTTCTTGATGCCTTTCTGCTTCTCGCCGCCTTGGATCACTTTTTCGTGGACCTTTTCCAGGACACGCGGCACGGCGGTCATCATGGACGGATGAACTTCCTTCATGTCGGAACCGATGGTAGCCAGGCTCTCCGCGTAGTAGACCGACATGCCGAGGTATTGGTACATGTAGACCAACAAACGCTCGTAGGCGTGGCAGATGGGCAGGTAGCTGAAGGCGGTCTTCGACCACTTTGCAGGCGTATGCTGGATGCCGTAGATCTGGTGCATGATATTGCTGTGCGAGAGCATCACGCCCTTGGGCGTTCCAGTGGTGCCTGAGGTGTAGAGGATGGTGGCGCAGTGCTCGGGCCTGACGGCGTCCATGCGCTGCTGTAGCTCTTCCTCGTGGGGATGCTGCTCGCCCAATTCAACCAACTGTGCGAAGTAGGGGTATTTCTGACGGTCTTGGAAAGTATAGAGGAGTTGCAGCTTGGGGATGTCGTTGCGCACCTCCTCCACCTTGTTCATCACGGCCACGCCTTCAAGGATCACCATCTTGGCGTCGCAGTTGTCAAGGATGTAACGGTAGTCTTCCTTGCTGATGGTGGGGTAGATGGGCACGTCAATGGCGCCGATCATGGTGATGGCCATGTCCAATATGTTCCATTCGGGGCGGTTGCCGCTGATGATGGCCACCTTTTCCTTGGGCTCAATGCCGAGCTCGATCAAGGCGTAGGCCACCTTGCGGGTGATCTCCTGATATTCCTTGGGACTGTATTTCCTCCAAGTTCCGTTTTCTTTCTTGGCCAAAGCCACTTGTTGGTCGGGCCATTTTTCGGTGTAAACCGTGAGGATGTCAAAAATTCTTGTTTCTTTACACATGTCGTACTTGTTGTTTTTGAAATGATGTGCAAAGTTACGGCGCCTATTATTTTTAAAATAACAAATGTTATTTATCCCACCCGTTTGTGACAAAAACAGGCTGTTTTGGGATAAAACAGCCTGTTTTTGGGATAAAAATCAATGCGATTGGGACAAAAATAAAACTTTTAGGGATAAACCGTTAGTCCCAAAACGCGGTTTTTAGTGCACGATGACCCTCGTGTTGAAGGCTTGGCCCTCGTAAATGATTTGGAGATCGTAAAGCCCGTTGCGGAGATTTGCGGTGTTGATGTGCTCTTCCAAAACATCGCCATTGAGGGATCTTTCTTCCATGAACACGATCCTGCCCAAGCCGTCGATCAGGCGGATGACGACCTCACCCGATGGGATGTTGTCGGCCTTGATATGGAGCACGCCATGGGTCGGGTTGGGGTAGACCTGAATGTCGTTGCCGCTGATTTCACCCACTGAGGTGGAATTCGTTACAAGGATGTCCAAAGGTGTCGATGCCTCACTGTAATCGCAATCATTGCCGACGCGATAGCTTAAGGTGGCGTTGCCTCTGAACGCGCTGTTCCAGGCAATGGTGGTTTGGTTGCCATCGGGAAGGATTTCTCCTGCGTTTTCAGGCGACAACGTCCATTGGTAATCGTTGGTTTGGTCAAGGTTGGAGCGGTAGCTGGTTTGGCTCACCACCCGAAGATCTACCTCGGTGTCACCGATGGGTTTCTCTGGGATGATTCCCGAAAGATCCTCCAATTCCGTCAGTTCAAGGCTAACGGTTTCCTGTGTGAAGTTCAAGCTTGAGGTAGCAGTTAGGCTGAGCACCACATGGCCGGAAACGATGTCGTTGGCACCGGGGGTGTAGGTCGGCTGTTCCAAGTTTGGATCATCGAAAGTGCCGTCGCCGCTGGTGCTCCAACGGATATTATACTGGTTCAGCACGCAGCTGTTGGGTGTGATTGGACCGTTGGGGCAGAAGCCGGTGTTGTCGCCGGCAAACACGAAGAGATCCGCCGTGGGCGGGAACAGCAGGTGGTCGATCATAACGCAGTCCTCACCGCCACTGTCCTGAGCGTTCTTCTTGAAGGTAAAGTTGATCAGGTTTTGGCCCTCCTTGAGGTCGAAGGTGGATTGTTCCCAATCCGTCTCGCCACTATAGGTTGCAACCAAGTTGGAGTTGATGATGACTTGCAGTTGGTCGCCCTCTTCGGTCGAGGTCTTATGGTTGAACGAGAAAGTCTCGGGAATGGAGCAATTCACGCCAATCATCAGTTTTGCCACGCCGTTGTCGTTGAGCGAGGGAGACCTCATGCAGTGGCCTTCGGTGGCTGTTGGGTCTTCAACGATGTGCCATTTCTTGCTGCCTGAGCCTAGGCTCCATTCCATATTGGGGTTCAGTTCCTCGTCTTCGAAATCCTCCATGGCGTATCCCAGCGAAACGTTGTCTTCATAATGGATGGTCCTGACGCCGCTTTGGCCGTCAAGGGCATAGCTGAGGATGTTCCCTTTGGGCGCGTCGTCGTGGAGGTTGACTTGGAAGGTAACTTGGGCGGACTCATCAGCCTCGAGGGCGTCAAGGGTGAAGCTGTTCTCGGGGATGTCGAGGAATGGGGCATGGACGGACAAGATGTTGGTCAGGTCGAGCGATTTGCTGTGGCCTAAATTGGTGAGCTCGAAGGTCATCAAGGTAGATTCGCCTCTGATGAAACGATCAGTGGGTTCCCCGTCGAGGTCGCTGAAGCTGACGTTGGTGCAACTGAGTACCGGCGCATTGATTTTCAGGTCGATGCTGTCGCGATACACATGGCTGCAGTTGCCCATGTCCAGGAACAGGCGGACGGTTTCGCCATCGTCAAGCGATTCATCGAAATGGATCTTGAAGGCATTGTCGACCATCGGCGTTTCGCCAACATGAATGGTTCCAAAGTTGGCTTCGTTCCCCATGATCTGAACCTTGGGATGCTGGCATGAGAGCGTAGCCTGGACGTTGTCGATATCGGTGAAGCCTACATTGTGAAGGCTGATGTTGAGCTTGCAGGTCTCGTTGTAGTCGGGCGCTTGGTTGCCATTGCCTTCTTCATCGTTGATCTCGATGGCATTGAAGATGAGATAGGGGTCTTCTGCCGAAATGGTCTTGATGAGATGCTCATAACGGTAGTAGTCCTGTTTGGTGATGGTGAGTTTCACGGTAGTGCCTATCTCTTGCGGCGTGACGTTGATTTGTTGCGTGTCGCCGGTGGCGATGTCGAAACCGATGACTTGTCCATTAGCGGTCAGGCAGATGGTGGCGCCTTCGTCAGCCTTCACCGTGTATTGGTCGCTTCCAGCGGGGAGGATGGGCAGCATGGTCACTTCAAGCTCCTGCGGGACTTCGGTGTAAAGCTTCATGTAGGTGTCACCATGTTGATGGAACAGGTAATAGGTGATTTCCTTGACATAGTCGTCGGTCCATGAAGATTGTCTGAGGAAGTATTTTCCAGCGGCATTGCCGAAGGCGGGGTGGACGAAGTTGGTTGCATGCTGTGTGCCGTAGGTAGGCATGAAGTTCGGCCACATGTTGTCGTAGACGCCCCAAACGTAGATGTCGTTGACGAAGGAATAGGAAACCTCGGTGGCGGCGATGAGTCCCAAGGCACCGTATTGGTGACGGTGGAACGCCTCAGCGAAACACTCTCCATTGACACCACCATAGTTGAACCTACCAGTGAGGCAATTGTTCGACATGACGTAGGTGAGGTTCGTGTTTGTCAGCCTATTGATATTGCCGATACTATAGGAAGGTTCGCCCCAAAGCTCTTCTGCGCCATGGTCGCGGTGCTGGATGATGAAGGAACCTTTATTGATGGCCTCGTTTACCGAGTTGCCCGTGGCACTCCAGTCGGTGAGGTGCGACATGGTCTGTGGGATATAGCCGCAACCTGAAGGTCCAAAATAGCCAAGCACTTCGTTGGTGTGTTCGTAAGTCGACCAACGGCTGCCCGGTGTGCCTTGGTAAATGGCGTTTTGGCGGACAGGATGCTTGCCGAGCTCAAGTTCCCAGAAACCGTTCACTACCTCCGAGCAAAGCTGGAACCAGCGTTCCAATTGGAAACCCATGGCAGTGATGGGGTGGTCGTAGAAGTAGGGGTCGGTGGGAGGCTGACGCTCATAGTCGAGGTCTTTTTTGATCATGTGGTACATCTCGTCGTAGTTGCGTCCCGTGATACGGCCTAAGATGATTTGGGGCATGTGGTTGTTGCCCATCACAGAATAGATATGATCGGAGATATAGGGGTTGTAGCCATTGCCACCTGGATGGTTGTTCATGGTGTAGGACACGATGCCTTGGGTGCCATCGGTGTTGTGGTCGCCTAAGAAAAGCACAGCCGCAGGAGGCATGTCCCAAGTGTTGTAGGCATTGCGGATGAAATTCCTAATGGCAGTTTGGTCGTTGCCACCGCATTGCGAAACGGTAAAGATTTCGGTGGGAATGCCTTGCTCGGTCCTGAACTTTTTGATGCTGTCGGCTAATTGAATGAAATCTTCATTGTCGGGAGTGATGATTATGTATTCGCAGCCTGTCTCGCGATTTTCGTAGTGCTTACGCCGTCTCTCGCCGTAATCCACTTCTGGAAGGACTTCACGGTTGAGGAGCATGTCGCTAAGGATTTGGTCCCACTCGGGGGTGCGGTAACGGATGTCGCCGTAGGTACCGTTGCCACCTTCCACGTCAAGTTCTAGTTCCATGTCGCTATACACAATCAATTCCTTGGTGACAGGATTGTATTGGAAAGGCATCACGCCCACTTCGACCATCTCGACGCCTCTCACCGTCATCACTTCTGAAATTTGATAGGGTGTGGCTGGATAATAGGCGTTACAGCCGTAGATGTCCATGTCTTTCTCATAGATGGCCTGTGAGTCGTCATTGTCCAACTGGGGGATAGGAGCGGGGATGAGGTCCACATTCTCGATCACCTTGGTTTTCGACGAGACCAGCTGAATGGAAGGCTGGGCGCCGTTGGGGATGGCGACGAAAGCGCTACTGCTGGGCAGGTCGGGCGCTCCGGCCTGGTTGGGGATAAAGATGCCCGACAGGGTGATGAATTGGCCGTCCAGGCCTTCGCGGCTGGATTCCTCGATGGTGACAGCGTTGACGTTGTAGTCGATGTTGATCGTCGAGTTCGACTTGCTGCTGACGCTGAAACCGTTTTGTTTACTGTTGAATCGGTATTCGGTTTGAGCGGTCATGGTGAGTCCCGAAAGCAGGATCAAAGCGAGAAGGAGTTGGTGTAGATGCTTCATTTTACGATGATTAAACTCGCAAAGATAACACTTTTTTTGGATTTTGGTTGTTTTAGACCTTAAAATAAAAAAGAGCGATCTTTAATGACCGCTCTAATTTATGATGCTTTTAACTTCGGTGATCAAACTTTTGATCCCCGCAAGGGGGAGTCTCAAAAAATGCAATTAATCGATCACAATCTTCTGGGTCCTAATCTTTTCGCCGTTGATCAGGCGCAATACATAAATGCCAGGGGTAAGGAAGCCAGAAGTCGGAAGACGGAAGTCAGAATGAATCTCATGGCTGTAAAGTTGGCGTCCCAGCATGTCGATGATTTGAACGGTGCCGTCACCTTCGGTGATGATGATCTCGCCGTTGCTGACAAAGGCGAAATGATCGTCTTCACCTTCATCGTCGGATTGGGCGCAAAAGACCAGCTTGAAGCGGGAGGCGTAGTCAGAGACATGGCCTTCAAACGTATAGGAAGGCTGTGTCAGCATATCGACATCCGTGCCTGTGAGGTTGTCGATCAAATGGAGGTAGGTGAGAGGTGAGAGTTGAGAGGTGAGAGTTGATGTGACGGTCAAGGTGTACTCACCATCTTCTTTCGCTTTGAAGTTCAGCGGCAGCTCGCCTTGTGGGGCACTGTAGGCAATGGCATAGTCCTCGCCGTCTTGCGGGATATATAGCTTGGCGTGTTCCTCGTTGAAGATGTATTTGCTCAGCTGTGTGCCCTCGTCGAAGCTCACGATGGCCTTGTCGTGGAATTCCTCGCCTCGGGTGCCGCCTTTTGTCAGTGTCAGCTCAAGGCTGCCCTTGCTCTCAGGTTGGTCTCCTGATCTCGACCCTGCTTTTGTGAACGTGACCGTCTGGTTTGGACCAGTGGCTCTCACAAGCACGCCTTGACATACACCGATTTGCGTCGATGTGTTTGTCACTGCTTCGATGTCGCTGCCTGCTGCATTCATCTTGTAATAAGACTTATTGCTGTAAGCTGGCGCAGGGAACGGGTTGCCCACTAAGTTCCAGCCTCGCGTGTCGGCATGGGGCGAATTGTTGGTGTAAACGAGGTTCACCGTTTTAGATGCATCGTTGTTCAGCTCGCCTACAAAATACAACGTCACATCGTTCTTGTTGGCATAGAGGTAACCATTGCCGTTATACAACACAAAGCCAAAGTCGTGTGACTTGTAGTTCTCCCATTCCGCCGCCGCGCTCTGGTTGAAACGGTATAGGTCGTAGTTGCTCGCAGTGCTCGACATGAGGTTGCCGATATCTTCAGGGTAAATGTGTCCGGCAACCGGCGAGGCTATGAACATCCAATAGTCGCTTTCAGTGCTTTCGCCATAGCCTGTAACGTTTTGTGTGACGACCGGTTCAACACTGATGTCGTCAATGTACAGATTTAAACCGGCAACCCATTTGATAGCGACATATTTGGTTCCCGCAGGAACAATGGTTTGATTACGCTCCCATAAGTGACTACTCACAATCATATCGCCAAAGTAGAACTCATCCGGGTCTTTGGTCGTAGTGGAGTAACCTACATCGAAATGTGATATTAAGCTGTATGTGTCATTTGAAAAATTTATGTAATAAAAAGAAACCAACAAGTTACTGTTGCTTTCCAATTGTGGGGAAATTAGGTATTGAAATTCGTCAGTTTCATAGTCAAATTTGAAACTGCGATTACCGCCGTGTACGTAGTCTCCAGTATATAATCCTGTTTTTTGATTATCAGTCACAGTACGCCAACCTCCCATGCCGTTTTCGAAACCTTGATAACAAGGAGGAGTTTCAGTATCACCTTCAGTAATAAATGTGGTGTAAACATAATTGCTGGCATTGTTTCCTCCGTATAGTGCCTTAACCCTAAAATCGTAGGTGGTGCTGCTTGGCAGGTTGTTTAACGTGACAGAGGTGCTGGTTGTCGTTATCTCATCCGACCAATTGACATCGGTTTGCTTTTTGTATTGGTATTTAAAGCCAGTGACTTGGTTATTGGGTTTTGTCCATGTCATAGTGGCACTATGGGTGGTCAAACTGCTTGCAATGATATCGGTTGGTTTCGCGTATGTTGAATTCTCTTCAAAAGCGAAATCGTCAATATATAGCCTACGTATTACAGCAGAACTGCTATTGTCGAATTTAATGGCAATAAATCTGGTGCCTGCCGGGAAATTCTCCTCGTGCTTAATCCATTTATGATAGCTGTTATTAAGCTTAATTTCAGTAACCCAGGTGAAATCTTGTTCGGGGTTACTGCCACCGAGAGAGTAACCAACGAAAAAACTGCCACCGGTTTGTGAACTGACATAGTAGTAGAATGACATGTTTATAGGGTCTCCTGGAAATTGAGGAGTAATAAGATATTGTGCGCCTTGTGTTGTTGAAGAATAGTTCATAAATCTGTATCCATAATTGCCAGTATGACTGGCATATTCATTAATTCCTGAATTAAATACAGAGTTGTTCACATTGATGTTCCACTGGGTCCATCCGTTGATGCCATCCTCAAAACTGCACTCGTATGGCAATGTCGATATGGTGATAAAAGAAAAGTTGGTATATGTGCTTTCCTCGTTGCCATAAAGTGCCTTAACGCGGAATTGATACGTTGTTAAGCATGTCAAATTGTTGAGGGTCACCGAAGTGGTGTTGATGCCCACCGTTACTTCGGACGACCAGTTGGCATCATTTTTCTTCTTGTATTGATAGGTATAACCTGTGAGGGTTAAATTGGTATCGGGAGCTTCCCAACTCACCGTAGCGCTATGGTCGGTTAGATTGCTTGTATAAAGGTTGACGGGAGGCGATGATGCTAGGGTGGTGAATGAACATTCGGCATAAAGGCTTTCCCTATCGCCGTACAGTGTCTTGACGCGGAATTGATACTGTGTTGATCTCGACAGATTGGTTACGACAACCGAAGTGACATTGCTACCCACCGTTACTTCGGCCGACCAGTTGGCATCACTGCTCTTCTTGTACTTATAAGTATAACCCGTGATGGTTAAATCGGTTTCGGGAGCTTCCCAACTTACCGTAGCGCTATGGTCGGTAAGGTTGCTTACAGCAAGGTTGACGGGAGATGGCTCAGATATGAAGCTGAAATCATCCAAATACATCCTCACTCGTTCGTCCTCTGTTTTAAATTTTTTGATGGCAATGTATTTTGTGCCTTTAGGTGCGGAAATTTCATAACGAGTATAGTTTGCTGGCGGGGTAATCGTATTGCCCCAAATGAAGTCGTCGAGTGCTCCTGTTGGGGAATAGCCTACTTGAAAAGACGCACGCCATTGTGAAAACTCACTTCGAGCATAAAAATATACAGTTATGGCAGACCTGCAGTCAAGCTCTGGGGATCTCAAATATTCATCATTACTATCATACATCCAAAAATAATATTCACCGGAATGAGATGCTGGTATATTATGTATTATTCTACTCGTATTACTTGATTTAGTCCATCCTTCCGCAGCCAGATTTCCGTTCTCGAAGCCGTAGAGGTAAGGGAGTCTTTTGCCGCTTAAATATAAATAATAGGTGAGACCGTCGGCTGCCGTCACAGGTAAATCCCATGAACCTTCTATCAAGGTGGGGCTTACTGCAACGCCTTCAGCTCCTTGAATGACATTGTCGTCGGTAACCGTTGGAGCAAAATCTAGGAGATAATAGATGTCGTTGGCGGAGACCTGGACTGTCTTGACGCTGTTTTTGCAGGCGATGGGGTGGTACAAGCCTCCCGATGCGGGCGAGAACGAGCCCTTGAACAGGCAGTTGTTCAAGTTGAGCGTCATGGCGTCGCACCAGCCGAGGAGACCGCCTGCATAGTGGTTGAAGCCGCTGATGGTGCCAGAATAATAACTGTCGATGATATTGAGCGTGCTGGTGCCGCCGTGGCCCACCATGCCGCCGACATATTCCGCGCCGTTGACGTTGGCATTCACTACACAACCCGTAATGGTGTTGCTGCCGCCGCATGAGCCGACCAAACCTGAAGCGTGGCGGGCACTACTGCTAACGCTGCCGTTGACAGTGAGGTCCTTTATCGTCGCCCCGTTGATATAGTGGAAAGGTGCCGAACCTGCTTCGGATGAGTTGATGTTGACGGTGATAGTGTTTCCGTTGCCGTCAAAAGTACCTCCGAAGGGTTGCGCGCTGGTGCCTGCCATGGTTGAAACGTTGATGTCGTTAAGTAGCTGGTAGCACTTGTTATACAGATGCTCGTCTTGTATCATTATGGTGAAAGCCTGCCAATCGTTAGTGGTACTGATAAGGTAAGGATAGTCTGTAAGGCCAATTCCCTGCAATATAGGCACGCCTTCGGCTCCGGGTATGATATAAGGTGCCGTCGCCGTAGGTATAATGATAGCAGAGTAGAAAATATTTTGTGCGGTGGCAGTGACAGTGCTGCCGCCGTCCTTGCAGGCGATGGGGTGGTATTTGCCGTTGCCTGACGGCACGAACGAGCCGCTGCACTGGCAGTTGTTCATGTTGAGCGTCATGCTGGCGCACCAGCCGAGGAGGCCTGCGGCATAGTTGGTGAAGCCGCTGATGGTGCCGGCATAATTGCTGTTGAGGAGATTGAGCGTGCTGGTGCCTCCGTTGCCCACTACGCCTCCGCCATAGCCTGTGGCATTGATGTTGGCAAGCACCGTGCAGTTGTTGATGGTGTTGGTGCCGTTGCATACGCCCGCCAAGCCGCTGGCACAATACGCCGACGACGTCACTGTGCCTTGTACGGTGAGGTTCTTAATCGTCGCCCCGTTGATATAGTGGAAAGGTGCCGTGTACGACTCCGAGCTGTTGATGTTGACAGTGATGGTGTGGCCGTTGCCGTCGAAGGTGCCGTTGAAAGGAAGGCTGCTGGTGCCAGCCATCGTTGTTACGGTTGCAATGTTGCCGCCCAGCTGGTAGTACTTGTTTTGACCCTGCGCGTCTTTAATCATCACGGTGAATGTGTTCCAATTGCTTGCGCTACCGATGATGTAGGGGTTGTTTGCGGTGCCTTTGCCCGACACTATAGGAGTGGAGGTTCCTGTGGTGAAGTGCATATAGATGTAGTCGCCGCCTGCACCGGAGTTCAAATCATATCCAGTGCTGCCTCCATTTAATCCTAAGGCTCCACTTTGGGTATCATTAAAAGTAATGCCCGTCACAGTGCGACAGTCTTGGAAGACATCCTTGGTGTAGTAAAGGAATATAACTGCGCCGCCTGCATTGTTGTTCAGGTCGCCATCATCCTCCAAAAAGTCGTCACTGCCTTGTAACGGCACGGGGTAATAGGTGCGGCCTTGGTAGTTGATGGTTTCACTCCAGTAGCTGCTGATGCGGAAGTCGGTGATATAATCCCAGTCCAAATTGTTGGTGGTGCTTTCCTTTTTATAAAGCAAATGGATATAGTCGCCGCCAGCCCCGGCATTCAGGTCTTTGTTGATGGCTATCCATCCCTCTGCAACGAGTGAGTTCTGAAGCGCATTGAATTGGGTTTGGTTGCTGTGACCAATGAGCAGCACGTCTTTAATGTAATCGGTGGCGAAAGCCTTGGTTCCGCCGAGTAAGGTTACGAGTAGTAAAAAGTTGATGAGGGTTCTAAGAGTTTGTTTCATGATCTTCAAGTGCTTAAGACGGGCGCAAAGATAAAAAATTTTTAAAATAATCCCTTGCGGGACAGGAAAAATCAAAAAAATCCGCCAAGTATTCTTGACGGATTTTTTCAAATTGAATAGGATTAATTTAATCTTTTGCCAGGAACGGATACCCATAAGCGGCAGCAGGAACAAACGTGTTCTTGATGGCGCGTGGGCTGGTCCAGCGGATGAGGTTCCACAGACCACCGGCCTTGTCGTTGGTGCCGCTGGCGCGGGCGCCACCGAAGGGCTGCATGCCAACCACTGCTCCCGTGGGCTTGTCGTTCACATAGTAGTTGCCGGCTGCGTGACGCAGCTTGTCGTTGGCAATCTTCTGGGCCTTCATGCAGTTGCCGAAGAAGGCACCGGTGAGGGCGTAAGGTGAGCTCTGGTCGCATACATCCAGCATCTCCTCGAACTTGTTGTCGTCGTAGACGTAGATGGTGATGATGGGTCCGAAGATCTCTTCCACCATGCTTTCGTAGTCCGGGACCTTGGCGAGGATGACGGTGGGCTCGACGAAATAACCGACGCTCTTGTCGCAGTTGCCGCCGAAGACGATTTCAGCGTCAGCGCTGGCTTTGGCGCGGTCAATGTAACCCTTGCAGTTGTCGAACGAGGCCTCGTCGATGACGGCGTTGACGTAGTTGGTGAAGTCCTTCACGTCACCCATCTTGATGGTGCTCATCATGTCGCCCACGCGGTTCTTGACGTCGTTCCACATCGAAGCGGGGATGTAGGCACGTGAGGCGGCGGAACACTTCTGGCCTTGGTATTCGAAGGCGCCGCGGACGATGGCGACGGCCACCTCTTGCGGGTCGGCACTGTTGTGGACGAAGATGAAGTCCTTGCCGCCTGTCTCACCCACGAGACGTGGATAGGCCTTGTACATGTCGAGGTTCTGGCCAGTGGTCTTCCACAGGCTCTTGAAAGTGGCGGTGCTGCCGGTGAAGTGGATGGCGTTGAAGTTCTTGTCCTTCAGGGCCACGCCGCTGATCACGCTGCCCTTGCCAGGCAGGAAGTTGACGACGCCGTTCGGAAGGCCGGCTTCCATGAAGATGCGCATGTCGGTGTAGTTCGACAGCAGGGCGGTCGTCGAGGGCTTCCAAATGGTGGTGTTACCCATCAAAGCGGGGGTCATGTTCAGGTTGGAGGCGATGGAGGTGAAGTTGAAAGGCGTGATGGCGAAGACGAAGCCTTCCAGCGGGCGGTATTCCACGCGGTTCAGCTGGTCGTTGGCCGAAGCGGGCTGCTCGGCGTAGAGCTTGCTGGCGTAGTAGTTGTTGTAGCGGAAGAAGTCGATGGTCTCGCAGGCGCTGTCGATCTCAGCTTGGAAGCAGTTCTTCGACTGGCCGAGCATGGTGGCGGCGTTGATGCGGGCGCGGTACTTGGTAGCCAGCATCTCGCCGATGCGTGCCATGATGGCGGCGCGTTCGTCCCAAGGGGTGTTCTCCCAGTCGTGCTTTGCGGCTTGGGCGGCGTCGATGGCCATGCGCACTTCCTTCTCGCCGACCTTGTGGTAGCGGGCGATGACGTGCTTGTGGTCGTGAGGCATGACGACCTCACCCATGTCGCCGGTGCGTACTTCCTGGCCGTTGATGATGGCGGGGATTTCGACGACTTCGTTCGATTGTCTTTCCAATTCTTTTTGGAGCTCGATGCGCTCCGGACTGCCCGGACGGTAAGCCTTTACCGGCTCGTTGTCAGGCTTCGCAAAAGTGATCAGTGCGTTGTTCATTATTTGAAGTTTATTAAAAGATTGAATATTTTTGAATAGCAGCTTCCAATGGCCTTACCAAGTATATGCAGTTGGGGTTGGGTTCGATAATCAGTTTCACCCAACCTAGACGGTCTCCGTTTTCGTCTGAATATTTAAAACCCATGTAAAACTCTTCTTCCAATGGGGCAAATAAACAATCCTCGGGTGCGAGAATCCAGTGTTCGAAAATCATGGCTTCTGGGGTTTCTGTCACTTGCGTAGGCGGCTCATTATTGGAATAATACAGACAAAAACTTCCGGTTGGGTAAATCATAAAGGAGTCGTCCCTGCTCAGCACTTCATCTTTGCTATGAAATACAGCCTGTTTTTTGTTGTTGGATTGGTAGAGTTGGTCCGATTCATCTATCATATTGCATGTCAACATACCATCAATATAAACCGAAGGGATGCTATCCGTTTGAAGGGTAGTGGTGTCGACGTGTATGTATTCGTTAGTCAAATAGGTTTCGTATTGAAATTCCAGATGGTTGGAACTAATTGTGATTTCGCAATCGTCGATTGTGTAATAATCGTATGAGATTGTTGCATATGAAGACAATCCAAAACTACAGTTTTCATCTCCATCTATTGTGCCGCCTCCTAAATACCAAACGTGAAAAGAATCCCCATAAGTCTCCCAATCAATGCTGTCAAATGTTACTACCTCCATTCCTTCATAATTGCCAAAGGTAATTGAGTTGATGCTTGGACCAATTGGATCGTCTTTCCGACATGAAACAATGCTTGCCATAATTAACATCAAAATCGCTGATATGAAGGTTTTTTTCATGGAAAAAGAGTCTTTTAAGCACCGCAAAGATACACCATTCAAATTATTTTTCAAAGAAGATTCTAAACGATTCTTTTGATCACCTGCAACCGGTGTGTATGCTCGTTCCGCTCCTTATTAAATATGCCAGTTTGGTCGAGGTAGTCGATGCGGACTTTGCCGGAGGCGTGGATGATGCGCTCAGTGTCGAGCATCATGCCCACATGGACGATATGGCCGTCCTCGTTGCCGAAAAAGGCCAGGTCGCCAGGCTGGATCTCGGGCAGGAAATACACTAACTCGCCCTCCTGGACTTGCTGTGAGGCGTCACGGGGAAGGAACTTGCCGGCCGCACGGGCGCACAGCTGGACGAAGCCTGAACAGTCGATGCCGAAAACGGTGCGACCGCCCCAAAGATAGGGCGCTCCCAACAATTTCTGGGCGAATTCCAACATCAAGGAAGGGGAGAATTCCTCGGGAATGGTCATGGATCCTGCCATGGGCTCAAATAACATGGTGCCCAAGGTGAGCTGTAGTCCTCGGTGCTCCATAACAGGTTGATCCACCACAAAGCGTTTCTTCCCTTTGAGATCCCTGAATTCCTGTTCGCTGATCTCGTGATGCTGGATGCCTTGGATCCATCCCTCATAATGGTCTTCGTCCGTTTGGATCAAATACCATCCGGGCTTCTCGTCAAGCACCTCGTAAAGCTCGTTGTAGAGCAGCTGGCTCACCATCTCGCTCGTGTGGCTGCCTTCCTTCCTGATGGGCATGACCGACAGGTTGCAAATTCCGTAACTCATGGCTTTTGTTTTTTTGATGTAGCAAAAGTAAAAAATTCTTATCTTTGCGCATTAACTTTTTTTAGTATGAGTAAAATCGAGGACTTTTTCAATATTTTCCGCCACCGTTATTATGAATTTGCCAAAAATCTGATGTTTATTCTGGCTATGGTGCTGGTTTACTGGCAGTTGCCAAGGGTGGGTAAGTTCCGCTACGAGTTCCAGCTTTACAAGCCATGGCAGCACGAGTCGCTGTATGCGCCGTTCGATTTCCCCATCTATAAGGATGCCGAGATGCTGAAGGTGGAGAGCGATGAGGTCCTGAAGTCGGTGAAACCGATTTTCAAATATGACAGCGAGGCCACCCGTCAGGCCAAGTCGAAACTCGAAGAGGATTTTGAGTCGCAATGGCACGGTCGATCAGGCATGCAGATGGAACAAAACAAGGAAACGCTCCTGGAGCTTTTTGATCGGATTCAGAATAGGGGAGTGGTGGCGTACGACAAGGCCCTTTCAGGGTTTACCAATGAAACGCCGGTGAGTCTGGTGAAGGACAAGACGGCCACTACGGTCTCCTTTGGGACGCTCTGTTCCATGAACGCCGCCCGCGACACCGTAGAGATGTGGACGAAACAAAGCCATCCCGGCATTGACGAGCAATTGCTATCGACCTTGGTGCTGAACGCCTTGCATCCCAATGTGACCTACGACGCCTCGATGACCAAACAGGAGCAGGACAAGGCCCGGTCGAAGATCTCGTTGACCTACGGCATGGTCCAAAAGGACGAGCTGATCATCGCCGAGGGTGAGATTGTGGATGACAACGACTATGCCGTTTTGAACTCGCTGCAACGTGAATACACCACAGGCTCCTATGCCCGAAACGACTCCAAGCAGGTGGAGCTCAGCCAGCTGTTTTTGGTGGCCCTGCTTTTCATCATGGTGGCGCTCTACTTGAAAGCCCTGCACAACAAGGATGTGTTCAGCGAGTTGAGCAAGATCAACCTGTTGCTGCTGCTGATGGTGGTCATGATCATCCCCTCGTATTGGATCATGAAGCTGCATCCCTCGTTCATCCTGATGATGCCGGTGGTGATGCTTACCATGATCATGGTGACTTTCTTCAGTCCCGGCCTGACGTTCACCATCCAGGTGATCACGGTGCTGCTGATCTCGATGGCGGTGCCCAACCCGTTCCAATACATCTTCATGCAGCTGGTGGCCAGCATGATCGTGATCTTCATCCTGTCGCACCACAAGTCGAGGAGGCATTATTTCATCAGCTCGTTGTTGCTGTTTGTGGCCTATTTCGTCGTGTATCTCGCCTTCACCTTCCTCTCGTCGACCAACATCGACTGGGAAGTGGTGGGCATCTTGGCGCTCAATGCCCTGTTCACCATGCTTTCGCTGCCATTAATCTTCCTGTTCGAGAAGCTGTTTGGCCTGACCACTTCCTTGACTTTGATGGAATTGAACAACACCAACACGCCGTTGCTCAGGGAGCTCGCCGCAATGGCTCCTGGCACGTTCCAGCATTCCATCCAAGTGGCCAACCTTTGCGACGAGGTGCTTTTTGCCATCGGCGGCGATGCCCTGCTGGCCCGCACGGGTGCCTTGTATCACGACATCGGTAAGATGAAGAATCCGATGTATTTTACTGAGAACCAGCACGGTGGATATAACTCCCATAACGACATCTCCAACGTGGAGAGCGCCCAGATCATCATCTCTCACGTGCTTGACGGTATCAAGATGGCGCAGAAGGAGCGGCTTCCCGAGCAGATCATTGAGTTTATTCGCACCCACCACGGCACCCGCCGAACGGAGTATTTCTACATCATGGAGAAACGCGAGCATCCCAACGAGGAGGTCGATCCGGCCGATTTCACCTACCACGGACCGGTGCCCTTCTCGAAGGAGACGGCGGTGCTGATGATCTGCGACTCGGTGGAGGCGGCTTCAAGGAGCCTGAAAGAGCCTGACGAAGCCAACATCAGCAAACTCGTCGACAACATCATCCAAAAGCAGATGGACGACGGACAGTTCCTCAACGTGGATCTCACCATGAGGGATTTCACCACGATCAAGAAGGTGCTGAAGAAGAAATTGATGAGTATTTATCACGTGAGGATCGCATATCCGGATAAATAGGTGAGAGGTTAGAGGTTAGAGGTGAGAAGTGAGAAAGCTTCTGGACCTTCGTTAAAGATGAGATCCAAAATGCTAAGATCCGGTGCGAAAGGGAACTTCGTGCCGAAGACTTGATAATACTGGGGAAAAGTGTCGGGATTGGGAACTGTTTTCGGGCTGAAAGCCTCACGGAGATCCTTGTCGACCTCCTTGATGTAATCCGTTGTGTGAACAATCTCCTTTTGAACCTTCAGGATCTTCAAAATGGCCTTCAAAGCCGTGTCGTTCAAGTCGATGAGCCGTTCGAAACGGGTCTCAAAAATGGGCTTCAAATAGTCATAATAATGGTCGAAATAAGGCGAAGCCTTGTAGGCCGATTCCAGGCAGCGGCGATGGATCTGCTGCCAATGCTCCTTATCGCTGGTGATCACGTCCTTGGTCATGGTGTGGTTGCCGTTGACCTTGACGACGGGCACGCTCAGGCTTTCCACGCCGTTGGCGGTCATCACGCGGCAGCGGTTGCGGTAGGTCTGCTTGTGGTAGGTCTCGTGGATTTCAATAAGAGGATCGTCATCAGCCAGGAATCGCTCCATGTAACTGATGCACGGGAAGTAAGCCGTGCTGAAAAGCGTCATTTCAGCAGCCTTTCGTCAACGACTTTCCGGTATTCTGATTCGGACATGGCGCCTACCTGCATCATGGGCTGTCCCTGCATGGGGATGAAGATCACCGTAGGGATGCTGCGCACTTGGAAGATGGCGGAGAGCTCTTTCTCTTTGTCGACGTTGATTTTGTATACGGAGAGGCGGCCGTCATAGTCTTTTGCCAGTTTCTCCATGATAGGGCCCACCTTGCGGCACGGTCCGCACCAGTCGGCATAGAAATCGACGATGGCCGGCGTCTCGCCTTTGAAGATGAACTCCTTGGGGCTTTTCTCCAAATCCCAGATCTTATCGATGAATTCCTTATAGGTCAAGTGTTGGACTTTCGGTTCGGTGGTTTTATCCTGGGCAAGGAGGTTGACACCCGCGAAAAGGATAAAAATGGCAAAAAAGATGCTTTTCTTCATAGTTTTCTTAAATTTTCGTGCAAAGATAAAAAACTTTTTTTATTTTTGTACAATTTTTGGGCCATTATATGTTACTTGTAAATATTAAAGAACTGGTCGGCGTCGAGGAGAAAGGCCTCCTGATGAAACGCGGCGCCGAGATGTCGAAGACAGGTAGGATCAAGAACGCCTTCCTGCTGACCAAGGGAAAAAAGATCGTTGACTACGGCAAGATGGGCTCGCCCGAGTGCAAGAAACACCTTGAGGAGAACCATCGTGTCTACGACCTTAGCGGCAGCGTGGTGATGCCTGCGTTTTGTGACTCGCACACACATCTGGTGTATGCCAACTCACGTGAGATGGAGTTTGTCGACAAGATTCGCGGTTTGAGCTACGAGGAGATCGCCAAGCGTGGCGGAGGTATCTTGAATTCGGCGAAAGCCACTGCCAAGGCTTCTGAAAACGAGCTTTACGACATGGCTTGCAAGCGTCTCGACGAGGTGATGCGCATGGGAACAGGCGCCATCGAGATCAAGAGCGGCTACGGCTTGACCACCGAGAGCGAGCTGAAGCTGCTGCGTGTGATCCGTCGCCTCAAGGAGACTTCACCCTTGACCATCAAATCGAACTTTTTGGGTGCCCATGGCATCCCGATGGAATATCGCGGACATCAGGAAGACTACGTGGATCTGGTGATCAACGAGATGATTCCGCTGGTGGCTGCTGAAGATTTGGCTGACTTCATCGACGTGTTCTGCGACAAAGGCTTCTTCACCTGCGAGGACACCGAACGCATCTTGATGGCGGGCATCAAATACGGCATGAGGCCGAAGATCCATGCCAACGAGATGGCTATCTCGGGTGGCGTACAAGTGGGTGTGAAGTATGGTGCCATCTCCGTGGATCACTTGGAGCAGATCGGAAAGGAAGAGATCGAGTGCTTGAAAGGTACCGAGACCATGCCGACCATCCTGCCGGGATGCGCTTTCTTCCTGAATCTGCCGCTGTCGCCAGCCCGTGAGATGATCCAAAACGGTCTGCCTGTGGCCATGGCCTCCGACTTCAACCCGGGCACTTCGCCATCGGGCAACATGCAGCTCATCTTCTCCATGGCCTGCATCCGTTACCGCCTGACCCCAGAGGAGGCTCTGAACGCCACCACGCTTAATACAGCTTATGCCATGGGCGTCAGCGACGAGCTGGGCAGCATCACCCGTGGCAAGATCGCCAACCTCATTGTCACCGAGCCGATGACCCAACTGGAGTTCATTCCTTATTATTACGGCACCAACAAGGTCGCCAAGATGATTCTGAATGGAAAATTTGTATGAAAATCAATCAATTAAATAACCCATATATGAAGAAACTAGTACTTCTGGGAACAGCATTGGTCGTGGCAGCCATGCTCATGTTCTCGTGTAACAAAAACCGTTTTGATTTTGAGCATTTCGATTCAGCTCAAGGATCAGGGCAATGGAAACTGCCAATCGGTACCATGGAGGTCACGCTTGACACTATCCTGAACCAGTTGATTGCCAACAATGATTTGCTGTCAACCGACGACGATGGCGAACTCCAGATTGTTTACGGCTTCCCTTTGAACAATATGCTCATTGGATCCAGCTTGTTGACGGTGGGCACAGTCAATGCCACTGCATCCACCAGTTTTGACAATCCTTTCCCCGGCATTCCAATGGAACCGATTGACACGACCATTTATTGCACGCAGTTGGTCACCATGGTGGCTGACAGCGCTACCATTGAGACAGCTGTTATCAAGACGGGCAAACTGATTCGTAGGTTGGAACACAACCTGTCGGGTGTCAGTCAGATTTTGTTGACGTCCCCCAATATCTATATGGCCAATGGGGATACCTTGTCAACCACCGATGACGAAATTGACATGACAGGTTTTACCTTCAGCATGCGCAATCCCAACACCGGTGAGATCGACTCCACTTTCCTGGTGCGTTATGCCATCACCTATCAGATGGGAGGTAGCATCGATCCGCAGGAATATGAGATCACTACCACCATTAAACTCGATAACCTCAAACTTAAGGAACTGACTGGATATATCGATTCGTATTCCTATCCGTATACCTACGACTCGGCTTTCACCTTGCCCAGCAACATCTCAGGTCAGATGTCACTTGTCGGTGCCAAGATTCGCGTCTTCGAGAAGAACACTTTCGGCAACCTTGACGCTCGTTTGAGGTTCACTCGCGCTGAGTTCTATGGTGGCGGCGCAACTCCGGCTCACGTGTTCAAGTATTATCCGTACGACATGGAAATTGTCGAATCTCCTACATTTATTAATATCGCTCCCGACGAGACGATCGACGTTACGGTGAATTCCAAATTTGAAGCTTTCGGAACCGAGTTGTCGTTTGATATCAATCCGACCGACAAGAGCGATCTGGTTCATATCTACGACACATCCAACCTCAGCTTGAAGTTCAATGCTTCCGTTCCCATGCGGTTCAGCAGTACAGGCGTCTATTACTTGGATACCATCGACATGCATCTGGGTAGTTTTGAGTCGCCTGAAATCCTAAAGGAGGTCTTGTTGCACCTTAATTTCGATTCCCAGATCCCATTCAACCTCAATGCCCAGCTGTTTACGCTGGACTCGATCACCGGTGTGAAGACGGATTCGCTCATGCTGCAGCCTTTGCATATCGGAGGCTCTTTTGACGGAAGTCACGTACAATCCCTGACCCAAATTTCGGTCACGAAGGATCGTCTGGCGCATCTCCTCGCTTCCAACAAGCTGGCCATGCGTTTCGCGATCGATACGGAAGCCAACAATGTGGACCTGAAGCTAAATGAAGGCCGCACCTTGGGAGTGACGATCAAGGCCGATGTGGTTTATGGAACGGATGATAATGGTAACAATTAAGATGGAGGGCTAAACGATGAAACAGATCAGATTTTATATTGCTTTGATTTTCGCGTCAGTGATGACCACCTCTGCGATGGCCCAGCTTTCGCCAGTCGATTTCATGCGCAACAACCCGAGAGCGGTGTTCGCCAATCCAGCCACCTATACCGTTGATAATGGCTATTTCGACCTGGCTTTGGGCGGTATCAACTTCGGCCTCATCAATACGAGCTTGAAGTACGACCAGTTCTTCCAGTTCGACGACCAAGGCTATCCCAAGATTCTTGACTTGAACAAAGGTGTTGAAAGCCTTAGAAAGATGAACTATTTGAACACCTATGTCAATGTGGATGTCTTCAATTGCGGCCTTCGTACCAAACACGGCTATCTCACTTACGCTCACCGTTTCCGTGAGTACGAGTCGATGTCCTATTCGAAAGACTTGATTCAGCTGCTTGCCCAAGGCAATGGCTCGTTCCTGGGTGAGGACAATGCTGCCAATATCAACATTCGGCTTGCTGCAAGAGCTTTCCAAGAGTTCGACTTCGGCTATCAGATGAGCCTGATGGAACAATTGAACGTCGGCGTGCGCTTCAAGTTCTTGATGGGCTTCATCGACCTCAGGTCCGAAAACATGAACATAAAGGTCGTTACCGATCCAAATACCTATGCTTTGACGATCACGCCAGAGAATTTGTCCTTTAAGTCCACGATTCCCATCAATCTGGTTTCAGGTGACACGCTTGCCATGCCCGGTTCAGTCCGCTTTGATCCGGCCACCCTGTTTAAAAACTATGGCACTGGCATCGATTTGGGCGCTGAATACCGTATCAATGACCAATGGGGTGTTGCGGCTGCAATCAACGACTTGGGCTTTATCGTGTGGAACAATTATGCTGCAGAGCTCAAGGCGGAGTTGAAAGATGGCGGTTCGTTCTACAACGACGGTTCCTTCACCTTCTCCGGCCTGAATTCCGACCATGTCAATGGCATGATGAACACGGAAGGTTACACGCAGTCGTTGTTGGATTCCCTGAAAAACTACTATCAGATTTCGGCGAAAAACCTGTCAAAGTATACCACGGGCTTGAATACCAACATGATGGTGAGAGGTTATTATGATCTCACCCCTGAGCACCGCTTTACGGCTCAGTTAATGGGCTACAACCTGGGTCTGGGCATGAAGCCCGCTTTCACCTTGGCATATAACGGTGCCTTCAATGACAGATATGATGTGGTGGCTACCTATACGATGATGCCGGGCAGTTTCGACAATATCGGCATAGGCTTGAGCGCTAACTTTGGCGGAGTCCTGCTTTATATGGCCACCAACAACTTCCTCGGCTTCTTCAATCCGGCCAACAGGACGCAGTTGAACGCCCAGTTTGGCATTTCGTTTACCAGCGGTCAAACCGTGGATCGTAGCGAGATGATCATCCTCAAGGATAAGGAGGCAGAGGCTGAACCCGAAGTGATTGAAACTTTAGAATAAACCCTGAAAACATTTTTTTTAAAACTCAAATAATGAAACAACTCATTGAATGTGTGCCTAATATCAGCGAAGGCCGCGACAAAAACATTATAGACCAAGTAACCGCTGAAATCGAGAAAGTGGAAGGCGTGAAACTACTGGACGTGGATCCCGGCATGACCACCAACCGTACCGTCATTACCTTTGTGGGTGAGCCTGAACCCGTGTGCGAAGCCGCCTACCGTGTGGTGAAGAAAGCCGCCGAGCTTATCGACATGAGCCAGCACCACGGTGCCCACCCGCGCCAAGGTGCCACTGACGTGTGCCCCCTCATCCCCGTGAGCAACATCACGATGGAGGAGGTGGTCGAATATGCCCATAAGCTGGGCAAACGCCTCGGCGAAGAGCTGAACATCCCGATTTACTGCTACGAAGACGCCGCTTTCATCAAGGAGCGCCGCAACTTGGCGTATTGCCGCACGGGTGAATACGAGTCCTTAGCCTCCCGTCTTGGCACGGAGCAGTGGAAGCCCGACTTCGGTCCCAACGAATGGAATGAGCATGTGGCCCACACGGGTGCCACCCAAGTGGGTGCCCGCGATTTCCTCGTGGCCATCAACTATAACCTCAACACTACCTCAACCCGTCGTGCCAACGCCATCGCTTTCGACGTGCGTGAGAAGGGCCGCCCGATGCGCGAAGGTGGCAAAGTGACTGGCAAGCCGATGAAGGACGAGAACGGCAAACCGATTATGATTCCCGGCACATTGAAGGCCACCAAGGCCATCGGCTGGTTCATCGAGGACTACGGCATCGCCCAGGTGTCGATGAACATCACTAACATCAGCGTTTCGCCGGTGCATGTCTGCTTCGAGGAGGTCTGTGCCAAGGCCGCTGCCCGTGGCGTGCGCGTCACTGGTTGCGAGATCGTCGGTTTGATTCCCAAGAAGGTGCTGATGGATGCCGGAAAGTTCTATCTGGCCAAGCAGCAGCGCTCGTTGGGCGTGAGCGAGGAAGAGATCATGAAGATCGCCGTCAAGTCGATGGGTTTGGATGACCTGAAGCCTTTCAACCCGAAGGAAAAGGTGATTGAATACCTTATTGAAGATCATAGCCAGAAGAAGTTGGTCGACATGACCTGCACGGGCTTTGCCGAAGAGACTGCAAGCGAGAGTCCCGCTCCAGGCGGTGGTTCCATCTCGGCCTACATGGGTGCCCTCGGTGCTTCGTTGGCCACGATGGTCGCCAACCTGTCGTCGCACAAGCCAGGCTGGGACGAGCGCTGGGAGGAGTTCTCCAACTGGGCCGTCAAGGGTCAGGCCATCAAGGACGAGCTGCTTGAACTCGTTGACGAGGATACCAATGCCTTCAATACCATCATGGCTGCCTTCGGTTTGCCGAAGAAGACCGACGAGGAGAAGGCTGCCCGTACCCAAGCCATCCAAGACGCCACCAAGTATGCCACCGAGGTGCCTTTCCACACGATGAAGGCTGCATTCAAGGCTTTCGAGGTGGTTCGTGCCATGGCTGAGACTGGCAATCCGAACTCTGTGACCGACGCCGGCGTGGGTGCTTTGTGTGCTCGTTCCGCTGTGATGGGCGCTCACCTCAACGTGAAGATCAATGCCGCTTCGCTCAAAGACGAGGCCTTCAAGGCCCAGATCCTGAAGGACGCTGCCGAGATCGAGGCTGCTGCCTTGAAAGAGGAAGCCGAGATTCTAGACATTGTGAATAAGGTGATAAATGGATAATTTGAAAAAAAAATGATTTTATCCCTTGCTGATTCAAAAAAATAATCTAATTTTGCAGTCCGAAATTTTGAAAGGAAGATAAGCAATGTCAAAGAAACAGAAAGACGCACGTGTCAAGGTTATCCTCGAGTGCACAGAACATAAGGCCAGCGGCATGCCGGGTACTTCTCGCTACTTCACCTACAAGAACAAGAAGAACACTCCCGATCGTCTGGAATTGATGAAGTATAACCCCATTTTGAAGAAAATGACCCTCCACAAGGAGATTAAATAATCTAGAGTTATGGCAAAGAAAGTAGTTGCTACCCTCCGTACGCTGGGTAAGGAATACAGCAAAGTCATCAGAATGAAACGTTCTGAGAAGACTGGTGCTTATTATTTTGAAGAGACCATCGTTCCTGTCGAGAAGGTTCAGGAATTCCTCGCCAAGAGATAAATTGGGTTTCTTTCAAACAATACAATAGCTTTTCCATAACATTTGGGAGAGCTATTTTTTCGTGTAAAGAAGTGAAGTTATGGGACTATTCTCGTTTTTAACCAAGAAAAAGGAACAGAAGGAAGACCTTGACAAAGGTCTGGAGAAGACCAAGACCAGCGTCTTCAGCCGCATCTCACACGCCATCGCGGGCAAGTCGAAAGTCGACGACGAGGTGCTCGACCAACTGGAGGAGATCCTCATCACCTCCGATGTGGGTGTGGATACCACCCTGAAGATCATCGAGCGCATCGAGCAGCGTGTGGCCCGCGACAAATATGTCGGCACCGACGAACTGAATCGCATCCTCAAGGAAGAGATCATGGCCTTGCTGCAAGAGAACCAGTCGGGCGACGGCACTACCTTTGACATTGTGGGCAAGAAGCCTTACGTGATCATGGTGGTCGGCGTCAACGGCGTAGGCAAGACCACGACCATCGGCAAGCTTGCCCATAACTTCAAGAAGGCAGGCAAAAAGGTCGTTTTGGGTGCTTCCGACACCTTCCGTGCCGCCGCCGTGGAGCAGCTTAAGATCTGGGCTGAGCGCGTGGATGTGCCTATCGTCCAGCAGGGCATGGGCGCCGACCCGGCTTCGGTGGCTTTCGATACCGTAAAATCGGCTGTGGCACAGGATGCCGACGTGGTGCTGATAGACACCGCTGGCCGTCTCCACAACAAGGTCAACTTGATGCGTGAGCTCACCAAGATCAAGCAGGTGATGCAGAAGGTGATTCCCGACGCACCTCACGAGGTGCTGTTGGTGCTGGATGCCTCCACGGGCCAAAATGCCATTGAGCAAGCCAAGCAGTTCACCGCTGCCACTGAGGTCAACGCCCTGGCTTTGACCAAACTCGACGGTACCGCCAAGGGCGGCGTGGTCATTGGCATCTCCGACCAGTTCAAGATTCCGGTCAAATACATCGGCGTCGGCGAAGGCATCGACCATTTGCAGGTCTTCGACAGGAAAGCTTTCGTGGATTCGCTGTTTGAATGATGAGAAGGCCAGTCCTGAATATCGTCACCCTCGGTTGCTCCAAGAATAAAGTCGATTCGGAGCATCTGGCGGCGTTGCTTGAACACAAATACTTGATCCATCACGATTCCGATCGAAAGTCGGATGTGGTCATCATCAACACTTGCGGCTTCATCGGCGATGCCCAGGAGGAATCGGTGGATACGATCCTTGAATATGCTGAATTGCGCAAACAGGGCAAAATCAGTAAGCTTTATGTTACGGGATGCCTTTCCCAACGTTTCAAAAAGGAGCTTCAAGAGGAAATCCACGAAGTGGATGGCTTCTATGGCGTGGAGAGCGTCAACCTGATTGCCGCTGACCTGCTGAAAGAAGAGCCGTTGCCTCAATATTGCAGTCGTCGTGTGCTGTCCACTCCCAAGCATTACGCTTATTTGAAGATCTCCGAAGGATGTAACCGCCGCTGTGCTTTCTGTGCCATTCCGTTGATCCGGGGACAGCATGTCTCCGTGCCTATGGCTGACTTGATCGAAGAGGCCAAAGGTTTGGCCAAACAAGGCGTTAAAGAGCTTATTTTGATTGCCCAAGACCTGACCTATTACGGCCATGACATCGATGGCAAATCCCATATTGTGGAGTTGGTGAAAGCCCTCTGCGAAATCGACGGTTTCGAGTGGATCCGGCTTCATTACGGCTATCCACTGGGCTTCCCTGATGAATTGCTTGATTTGATGCGCGAGAATCCCAAGATCTGCCATTACATCGACCTGCCTTTGCAGCATGTCAGCACACGTATCTTGAAAGACATGCGCCGTGGCGTGGACCGTGAGCAGACCATCGGTTTTGTCAAGAACGTCCGAAAACATGTTCCTGACATCGCTTTCCGCACCACCTTCATCGTGGGCTTCCCAGGTGAGACAGAGGACGACTTCGAGGAGCTTTGCCAGTTCATCCAGGACATGCGTTTCGAGAGGGCGGGAGTGTTCGCTTTTTCACCCGAGGAAGGCACACCAGCCTACGACATGCCCGATGACGTTCCCGATGAGGTGAAGCAGGAGCGTGTTGACAAACTGATGGCGATCCAGCAGAATATTTCGTTGGAAATCAATGCTCAAAGGGTTGGAAAAGTGGAGAAGGTGCTCATCGACCGATTGGAAGGCGACTTTTACATTGGTCGTTCACAGTACGATTCTCCCGAGGTGGATGACGAAATCCTTATCGCTGCCGACAACGAACTGGGAATCGGCAAGTTCTACCAAGTCAAAATCACCCAGGCGGATTATTTCGACTGCTATGGTGAGGTGATGGAATAAGCTTTATTTGTTTTCTCCCCAGATGGATTCCATGATGGCGTGCGATTCTTCGGCGTGCATCTCGCCTTTGGCTTCGAGTTTGCGCTGGACGAAGACGCAATCGGTGAACTTGGCCTCACCCATGACGATGTCGTGGGCCAGGGCGTCGCAAGTGGGTGCACCGCAGATGCCACAATCCCTCTGAGGTAGCTTGGCTCTCAACTCCCTGATCTGTTGCATCTTGGCCAAGGCTTGCGTGATGTCTTCGTCAAGGACGAGCATGGAACGCGGCTTGATGTCGCCCAGCTTGATGTTCTTCGCCAGGAAGTTATGCTCCTGCTCAATCTCATGATCCTTGGTCTGCTCGCCGTTACGCTCGCGTTCAGCGATCTTACGGGCACGGGCAAAGATGCGCTCGCACATCATGAAACGGTTGTCGCAGGTGAGGATGCCGCCAGGGCAGCTTTGGTCGCAGGCGCGCAGCTCAAGGAAGTCGACGTTTTCGACCTCGTCGTTCTCCACCTTTTCGAGGAACTCGATGACGTTGTGGATCTCGTCGATGGAGTAAGAGTGCTTGGCGTTGGAGAGTCGGCGCTCGCCGTTGGTGAGGGCGGTCAGTACGCCGTCAGCCGAGAGTTGCGACACGGGCAGTTTCTGTTCCTTGAAGCCCTTGCCCTGCTCCTTGATGCGCTTGAAAACTCGGTTGTAGAGCGAATCCATGTTGATGACGCCGTCCACCAGCGATTTCTCTTCGCCCACAGGGCTCTTCACCGCGGCGATCTTGGCGGCGCAAGGTGTGATGTAGAAGATGCCGATGTCCTCGGGGTTCCAATCCTCTTCTTGCTGGAGCTTGCGGCGGATGAACATGGCCGTCAGGTCGATGGGAGCGCGGAGTGGCAGCAGGTTGTCCACCAGTCCGGGGAACTTCACCTGTATGAGCCTGACGATGGCGGGACAGTAGGTAGAGATCAGCGGCCGGATGTCGGGATGCTCGGCGGCGTATCTGTTTTTAGCCTCGGTATAGATCGGCACGGTGGCCTCGGTCTCAATCACGACGGTGAATCCTATCTCTTTGAGTATCTGATAGATACGCGATACTGTGATGTCGTTGGGAAACTGCCCCATGAATACGGAAGGCACCAGCGCCACGCGACAGGCGTAGTTGAATATGTCGTCGAAGTCGTCCTGCTTGATGTAAATGGACTTCGTCGGGCAGACTTTGAAGCAGTTGCCGCAGTCGATGCAGCGGTCGGGCGACAGCACGGCCTTGCCGTTACGCACCCTGAGGGCTTCGGTGGGACATGATTTCATGCAGTGGGAGCAGCCAATGCAAGTGCTTTCGTCAATAGTCAGCGCATGAAAAAACGGTACCTTTTCCATAGTTGGCAGTTTTTAGTTAGCAGTTTTCAGTTTTTCGATTAGATAAACTTCACTTCCATCTCGACGGTGGTGCCTACGCCGACGGTGGATTGTACGTCGAGGCGGTCGACGTTTTTGCGGATGTTGGGCAGACCCATGCCGGCGCCGAATCCCATGTTGCGCACCTCGGGCGATGCCGTGGAGTTGCCTTCTTTCATGGCCCATTCGATGTCGGGGATGCCAGGGCCTTTGTCAACGACCTTCACGATGATCTTGTCGGCTTCGATGTCGGCGTAAATCATGCCTCCGTAGGCGTGGGCGATGGCGTTGACCTCAGCCTCGTAGAGGGCCACCACCACCCGCTTAACGATCTGTGGGTTGACGTTGAGCTGCTTCAAGGTCTTCTTGATTGCGCTCGATGCAGCACCGGCGTTCACGAAGTCAGCCTCATAAACTTGATATTCAAAATGCATGGCGTTCAGATTTGGTGAAACATCAGAAAATGGGCTGCATACCCGCCTGAAAGAGCAGACCACAGGCCTTGAACATGGAGAAGTCACTTTCCATGACCACCATGCCCTCGTCCTCGGCCTCCTCGATCATCTCCTCGGTGGCCTTTTTGCGGCGCACCAGCACGATGATGTCGAGGTTGCCCATCTCACAGGTGCGGATGGTTTGCATGTTGCACAATCCCGTGAGAATCACAGGGTTGTAGTCGCCCAAGGTGAGCACGTCGCTCATCAGGTCGGAGGCGAAGGCCGTCTCATGTTCTTCGTTCAAGCGGTCGTGGCCGCAGAGGACCTTGGCCTCCAGTAATTCTGCAATTGCTTTGAGTGTCATTTTATTAGTCGTTATAATGGATTTCTTCTAGGTTTTCTTGGATCATCTCCTTGAGATATTTCATGATGTGGACGTCGTTCATCGGCATCCCGTCGAGGGCTTCCTTGATCTCGTCGGTGTCGAACACGAACTCGCCCTCGTCGGTGATGTGTTTATAGATGAAATGGATGTCCTCGTGGGCGGAGAACAGCATCACCAGCGATCCGGCGAGGTCGCCCATGGGTGGACGGTCAAGGTGGTCGTGCTGGAACCAGAAGTTCAACACGGTGCCTTTGCCCAGCTCGCTCTCGATCTTCATGCCGCCGCCGGCGTTCTCGGTGTTCATCTTGATTAGGGGCAGTCCCAGTCCCACCTTGCGTGTGGTGCGTGAGGTGGTCCATGGGTCGGTGACCTTGGCCAGGAACTCAGGACTCATACCTTTGCCGTTGTCCTTGATGGTGAAGGCATAGACGTTGTCCTTAAGGCTGTCGCGGATAGTGAGCTCCACCAAGGTCGAGTTGGCCGCGGTCGAGTTTTCCATCAGGTCATATACGTGCATTGATAGTTCTTTCATGGTCTTTTATCCGTAAAGAAGTTGCAGTTTTTCGTTGGGTTCGGTGTCGATATAGCGCCCATCCTCACCGTGGAGGGTCTTACGGAACTCGTCGAAGGTCCGGTCGTACATGTGGAGCACGCAGTGGACCTCGCCGATGATGTGCAGGAAGTGGGCGTCGGAGCTTTTCGTGAAGTTGTATTTCTTCAGATAAGCGTATTTCTTCAGGAAGTCAGGTTTGGTGACGTGCTTGGAGATCTCCAGAGCATCGGCCTTGATGTCGGGCGGCACGAAGCCGAGTTGGCTCACCAAGCTGCTGGCTGGTTTGTTCACGTGAGCGGGAACAAACAATCCGCCGATGCTGTGGACTACGTCGTAGAGCTCGTCGAGGTCGGCGTCCAAAGCTGACCACAGCAGCCATTCCTCTTCGCCGACCACCTCTTCGTTTTCATCTACGATGAGCTGGTAGCCGAACTTCTCTTCATCCAGTGGGATGTGGGGGAGATGCTCGTCAAGGAATTCCTGGAATTGATCCAGCTGTTCGTCGTTCTCGAAGTAGGCGAGGGCATGGGCTTCTTCCTGGGTGGTGATCTCCACGCCGCCGATGACCATCAGGTCGTTTTCGCGGCCGATCTTTTGGGTCACTTTTACCTGACGTGTCGTGTTGTGGTCGCAGATGGCGATCACGTCGAGGTGCAGCTTTTTAGCTTGCTCCACGATGGCACTTGGGCTCATATAGAGGTCGCCACACGGAGAAAGCACCGTGTGCATGTGAAGATCGGCTCTATAGGCTTTGAGATCCATGGGGAAGTCAGAAGACAGAATTCAGAAGACAGAAGTCAGGAGACTAACTATTTAACAGGTTGTAAACCTTGCCAGCAATCTCGTAGGTGGGCAGGTTGGTCTGCAGGATGGGCAGATCCTCGTCGTTGCTTTGCTCGATGGTTTCGTCGTTGGGCACGAGGTTCTTGACGAGGATGATGCACGACATCTCTTTGAGCGATGCCACAGCCATCACGTTCTTATGGGTTTGGAGGGTGATCCAGATGTTGCCTTCCATGGCGTTGCCCATCACGTCGCTGAGCAGGTCGGATATATAGCAGCCGTCGATTTCGCGGTCGAGGCCATTGGCGCCGGAGAGGACTTTCAGTCCGAGTTTGTCAACTAATTCTTGAACTTTCATTATGTAGTCGTTTTGAAATTGGTAGGCAAATTTAGTAAAAAAATGGGAATTGTCAAGTTTTTTTTATATCTTTGCCACCAACAACACAAACTTTCGAAATATGAAGAAAACATGGAAGGCCATAGCAGCCGTAATGCTATCGATGGCGATGGTGTTCGCCGTGGGATGCAAACCCGATAATGAGGAAAACAATGATGAAAACAATGGTGGAGGTAATG
>JAGCPG010000121.1 GCA_017645245.1 Bacteroidales bacterium | reverse complement strand
GGGCGTGGCCGGAGCCGCAATAGCCACCTGCATCGCCAACACCACGGCGGCTTTGGTGCTGTTTCGCTTTGTCCGCTTCGGCAAGATAATGGGCGGGCGCAAGGAAATCAAGAAAGTGTTTTTCAACGGCTCATCCGAGATGCTGACTTCGGTTTCGGCGGCGGTCACCACTTACATTTTCAACCTCGTGCTGATGCGTGAGATTGGCACCAATGGCGTTGCGGCCTTCACCATCGTCTGTTACCTCAACTTCATCGTCAACATGTCGATTTTCGGGCTGTCGCAGGCCATGTACCCCTTGATGTCGTACAGCGTCGGCGCCCAAAACCACAGAAGAGTCAAGTCGTTGTTGGCCAATGCCTTGCTTCTTGGCGGAGGCATCGGCATCGGGGTTTATCTGCTCGTCTTGGTTTTCAAAAACGGCATCGCGAGTGCCTTCAGCAACGGCGACTTGGAGTTGCAAGCACTGACCACCGTGGCGACCACCTACGTCACTTTACATTATTTAGTGTCGTTCGTCAACATTGTGGCTTGCAGCTTCCACACCGCCATCGAGCAACCTTTGGAGTCGGTGGTCATCGCCCTCTGCCGAAGCATCGTTTTCGTGCTGATTCCCATGTTTATCCTTACCCCCGTCATCGGTCAAAAAGGCATCTGGCTCAGCATGCCCATCGCCGAGGTAATGACATTGATGGTCAGCATTCCGCTGGTGCTGGTTTCACTGAAAAGATTGACTCAAGCGAAATAAAAGCAGTATCTTTGCAACAATTTAACAAATCATCTATTCACACTATGAACAGTCAAATCATCATATACGGCAGCGAGTATGGCTCGACCAAGCGGTATGCCGAAAGGTTGTCAGAGATTACGGGGATTGAAGCCGTCAATTACAAAGAAGCAAAGAACATTGGCGATTACAAAAGGGTTGTCTATCTCGGGGGAATCTTTGCCGGAGGCGTCATGGGACTGAAGAAAACGGTCGGCAAGATGACTTCCCAACAGGAACTGGTTTTGGCCACGGTGGGCATGACAGACCCCAATGAAACGACCTATTTCGAAGGCATCAGGAAAGCACTTAAGGCCCAACTTCCAGCATCTTTCTATGACAAAAACAAGATCTTTCATTTGAGAGGTGCCATCGACTACAGTCAGCTTGGCTTCAAGCATCGCATCATGATGAAGATGTTCCACTCGATGATGCTCAAGAAGCCCGAATCGGAGCTTACCGCTGATGCGAAGGCCATGTTGGAAACCTACGGCAAGCAGGTGGATTTTGTGGATTATAATGGGCTCAAACCTATCATTGAGATTATTACGAAATCATAGAGAAATTAACATGATGACCCTCGACACCACTAATATGTGTTCGCATTTGCAGCAGAAGCTGTTTGAAGAGGATGGTGAATACCATCGTCTTTGGCTGGCCATGCAAAATGATGAGGAGCTAACTGCCGTAGTTCGCTCACGGCAGCTCCACATCTATCGCAATGGAAAAAAGGTGTTGGTATTGGCTGGGAAGTCCGCTCCTAAGATTTTAAGGGAAGATGCTATTTGTGAGATGATAGAGTTAATATGAAAATGAATGGCTTGTATTATACTCATTTATTCCCTCATTTATTCCCTCATTTACTCCCTCATTTACTCCCTCACTTATTCCCTCATTTTTGCATCCTACAAATCATCGCTTTGATTTACAAGATGATACCATCCTGTCTTTTTTGACCCTTGATAACAGACCATCCCCACACGACTTAATTCAGAAAGAAGACGTTCAACACTCTTAATTGGAATACCCGTGTTGGCGCTTATTGTTGTGGTTCGCAAACTAGGATACTTATCATTCGAGCTGATAGCTTCGTTGAACGAAGAGGAGCCTGATAAAACGACTTTAAAAACGGAAAATCGAAATCGAAATGAAGAAAATCGGCGACAAATCATCGATTTTATCGCCGATAATATGAATCTTATGCGAAACTCCTAATACTCTTGCCCACATTGATGAAGTGGTCGGCCACTCGCTCGGCGTTTTGCGCCAATGAGATGTATTCCGCCCCAACTTGAGGGGTGCATTGCCCCACCACAAGACGCTGGATGTGTTGCGACTCCATGGTCTCCGTAAAGCTATCAATCTGTTCCTCAATCTGATAGGCGTAATCGAGCGCTGTGAAATCGAGGTTGTGGTAGGCTTTCATGACTTCGTGGTAGAGTGCCGTGATCTTCTGCTCCATTTCCTTGATTTCCAACACGGCAGGCGCAGAGAACGTTTCGTTTTGGTTTTGCAGGCTTTCCGCATATTCCACGATGTTTTCGGCATAGTCGCCGATGCGCTCCAAATCACTCACACTTTTCACACTGCAACTGAGGTACTTACTATCCGTTTCGCTAAGTGCTTTTGATGAAAGCACCGCCACATATCGTGTCAACTCGCTATTCAAGAAATTGAGTTCGTTTTCGGTTTTCTTGAACTTCTCCAAATCGCTGAAATCCAATGTGGTGACGATATGGATGGCACGGCAGAAGTTGTCATGGGCGAACTTACCCATGTTTTCGACTTCGGCCTTCAACTGCCTGACCGCTAATGCAGGTGTCACCAACATGGAGTCATCAAGAAAATGAAGGTGGAACTTGTCTTCATGGAGCTCTTCGACATGGTCGGGAATGAGGCGGCACACCAAGCGTACCAGGCTATTGGTCAACGGCAGTGCGACCAAGGTGGTGCAGACATTGAACACGGTATGGAACATGGCCAGCTGTACCTGTGGGGCGTGTGGAAACATGGCCTCAAACAACCTCCCGAAGCCCCAATCCCCTTGGGTGAAAAGATGAAGAACCAAGGCGATGAGCAAAAACAGCACCACACCCATCACATTGAAAAACAAATGGATGAGTGCCGTCCGTTTGGCGTTTCGGCCACTGGTCATTCCTGCTAGAATCGCCACCACGCATGAGCCGATGTTGGAACCCATCGTGAGGAAGATGCCTTGGTCGAGCGAGAGCAAACCCGCCACCACCATGGTGATGGCGATGGACGTAAGCACCGATGACGACTGGATGATGGCCGTGAGCAAAGCACCGATGAAAACGATCAGCAAGGGGTTACGGATGGTGGCCAAAAACTGTTTCACCGAATCCAAGGCGGCGAATTCATCCATGGCGCCCGACATGATGCCGAGACCGACAAACAGCAAGCCGAAACCTGCCAAGATGCTGCCGGTTTGTTTCCACTTCTCCCGTTTCGAGAACATCATCACGAAGGCCCCGATGCCAGCCAAGGCCGAGAAAAGCACTGTCGTGGAGATGCCGTGGCCGCCAAACATGCCTAAGGCCACCAGCTGCGCGGTGACCGTGGTACCAATGTTGGCGCCATAGATGACCGTGGCGGCCTGCGCGAGGGACATGATGCCCACGTTCACGAAGCCGATGACCATCACCGTCACTGCGCCCGAGCTTTGGATGGCTGCTGTGCCCACCGTGCCGACGCCCACGCCGAGCCATTTGTTATTCCCCATCTTGGCGAACAGCCGCTTCAAGCCCGCGCTGCTTGCACTTTCAAGACTGGCACTCAACATTTTGCAGGCTACCAAAAACACCCCAATGCCTGCGATTAGGGTTAAAATTGCTATAACGATGAGCATACGCATAAATTTGTGAAAGCGGCCAACGATGGCTCACTGACCGCTTTCGTTATGAAGAAAAAGGTTGACTTATCGGATAAAAAAAGATGGTCCGAACCGAAGTCCGCACCATCTTTACTGTTTTTCATGACGGTATAATTATGGCTGTAGGCCAAGTTTTTCCTTGGGGCGTAACGTCTCACCTGTCCGAGTCGCAAAGCTGCCGAACACAGGTTTTCATTTTGTTCGTCGCCTAAGGTTAGAATTGGGCATAGCTCGCATCTGCTTTGAAAACCTTCCGATGGATTATTGAGCAAAAACTCCGAATCCTCGTCTTCGTCAAACTCATCACCATCGAAGGACATATTGGACAGGATTTCAGTTTGTTGCATGACGTACAAATCCTCTTGGGCCGAGGTGGTAAGGTCAAGAAGGAACAGACCCATCAGGATGAGGGCGACGACTGAAACATATTTTCGGAAAAAGTCAATCATGGCTATGTACATAAGAATAACTGATAACCTCTGTAATTATTGTCCTTATAGGCAAAAAAAACGTATTTTTGCAGAAAACTAGAATTCATGTACAGCCTAAACTATAAAGTAACCACCAGCACCTGCGACAAAGAGGGCAAACTCAAACTGTTTTCGGCCCTTCAGATGATGCAGGACTGCTCGGAGATGTGGATTGACAGCGAACCGCAGGTAAAAGAATACTTTGCCCGCGAAAATATGGCGCAACTGCTGGCCTCAAGGCAGGTGGAGATCATGCGCGTGCCCAGTTTCAAGGAAGAACTGACCGTGACCACCTCAGTCTATGGCATGAAACCCATGTTCGGCTTCCGCAACACCTTTATCTATGATGCAGAAGGGAAACCCTGCTACCGCACTTGGAGTATGGGCGCTTTCGTCGACAAGGCCAACGGCAAGTTGAAACGCGTGGACGATGCGGTGGCCAACTCACTGCTCATCGAGCCGCAGTTGGAGATGAACTACAAAGACCGCCGAATCATCCTGCCGAAGGGTGGGGGTGAGGCCCTCACACCCATCCAGGTGATGCGTGCCGACATCGACTACAACCGTCACGTCAATAACGCCAACTACATCCGCATGGTGATGGAGTTGCTTCCTGAAGATTTCATCATAAAGGGTCTTCGCGTGGAGTATCGAGTGGCTGCCAAACTGGGTGACAGCCTCAAACCCAACCTTTTTGAAATAGAAAACGGCTTCATCATCGAGTTAGCCATCGGGAACGAAGCGACTGCTATAGTGGAGTTTACGAAATGAATGAAGCATTGAGACTATGAAGATAACAGTAAGGTAATCAATAATCTACACATATAATTACATCAACATGCCCAATCCCACCAACAAACAAGAGCTTGTAGCCGCCATGGCCGACGGCTATGCCAAACTCAACGAACAGATAGCCAAGATGAGCGAAGATGCCATATCGGCCCCCTTCGACTTCGCCGCCGACCCGAAGAAATGCGGTGTGCGCTGGCAATACGACCGCTGTCTCCGCGACCTGCTGATTCATCTCTACGAGTGGCAGGTGTTGATGCGCGAGTTTGTGAACAACTTCCGCGAAGGTCACCCGCGTGACTACCTGCCCGACGAGTACCGCAAAAACTACCACGAGATGGACAAGATGCTGGTAGAGAAGCACCAGAGCACGACTTTGGAGGAGGCCAAACGCCTGCTGCAAGAGACCCATGAGGAGATGCTCCGCCTCGCCGAGAGCTTCACCGAGGAAGAACTCTTCACCAAAGGCTACTACAAGAACACCTACACCACCAACATGGCGGCTTATTTCGTGAGCGTCACCTCAAGTCCCTATGGGCAAGCGGTGAAATTGTTGAAGACGCATCAGAAAAACCTAAAGAAATGACATGAGCACAGCAACACCATTCGAATTCGATGCCATCATCATCCAAAACGAGGATATGGATGCTGCATACGTGGAGGTGCCTTTCGACATCAAGGCGCTCTTTGGGAAAGGACGGTTGGCGGTGCATGCCACCTTCGACAGCGTGCCATACGACGGGCAAATCGTCAAGATGGGAACGCCTTGCTTCATCATCGGCCTGCGGAAGGACATCCGCAAACAGATTGGCAAGAGTTTTGGCGACATGGTACATGTAACTTTTTGTGAACGAAAATAAAATGACAATGGAAAAAATCATCATCATCGACGGAGGCCCGCGCGCTACTTTCAACACGGCCTCAATGCTCAAGAAAATCGCTGAAGGAGCCGGTTCCGTCAGCAACGAAATCGAGGTGAAGACCGTTCGTCTCTATGCCCTCGACTATAAGGGCTGCATGTCGTGCATGGCTTGCAAAATCAAGGGCAAGGCATCGAATGTATGTAAGTTCAAGGATGCGTTGACTCCTATCTTGGAAGAGATTGCTCAAGCTGACGGCTTGGTGTTAGGTTCACCTAACTATTTCGGTGAGATTACTGGCCAGATGCGGGCTTTTTTGGAGCGTTTGGCCTTCCCGTGGCTCTCCTACAACGACTACAGCATCACCGCCCCGAAGCGGATGCCCGTGGTGTTGGTGGAGACACAAAACGGTGGCGTTGGTGGCAGTAACTGCAACGGCTATGGCACTATGGAGCCTTGCATCGCCAAAGCCCTCGGACAACCGGAGAAACTGTTTGCCAACAACACCTACCAAGTGAAGAACTACGCCAATTTCGAGTTGGGAGGCTTTTCGGAGGAAGCCAAACGCCAGTATCGCGAAGAGCACTGGGAAGAAGACCTGCAAAAGGCCTTCGAAGCCGGAAAGCGCATGGCGGAAACAATTATAAACAAGTAATTAAAAATATAAAAACCCATGAAACAACCCATTAAAGTAACCGAAGCCATCTTCCCGATGCCCGTTTTGCTCGTGGCCACCTACAACGAAGACGGCACTATCGATGTGATGAACGCCGCTTGGGGTACCATGCTCGACCGCGACCGCGTTGCCCTCAACCTAACAGAAACCCACAAGACCGTAGAAAACATCAAGCAACGCAAGGGCTTTGTCGTCCATATCGCCGATGCCGCCCATGTGGTGGAAGCCGACTATTTCGGCGTCGTTTCGGGCAAGACCGAAAAGGACAAGTTCGCCAAGAGTGGTCTCACTGCGACCAAATCCTCGTTGGTGGACGCCCCCATCATCAATGAGTTGCCCATCGCCATGGAGTGTGAGTTCATCGAATACCAAAGCGACGATACAGGCCTTGGCGTCATCGGCAAGGTGCTGCAGACCTCCGTCGAGGCCGACAAGATGAAGGACGGCAAGGTTGATATCGAAGCCCTGCAAGCCATCACTTTCGACCCCTACACGCACGGCTATTATCAAGTCTCAAAGCGCGTCGGCGAGGCCTTCAAGGACGGCTTGAAGCTGAAATAATCATCCGTCAGGAACCAGACCAAACAACACCATGCGCAAAACCCATTTTGTTTTAGCCTTTATGATCCTTTCAGCATTGCCATCCTTGGCGCAGATCGACCTCCACAGCCACGCCATCACGAAAGGTTACCTCGATTACATCAAAGCCAACGGCGCCGAGATGGACGAAGGTTTCCCTATCCCCGCTTGGGATGCGGAACAACATATCGCCTTTATGGACAAGGCTGGCATACAGACCGCCGTACTGACCATGCCCGCGCCGCAGCCTTGGTTTGGCGACGCGGAGGCTTCGGCATCGGTTTGTCGTAGCTACAATGAAGAATGCGCTGCACTCAAGGCTCGCTATCCCGGACGCTTCATGTTTTGTGCCGCTCTGCCTTTGCCCGATGTGCCACACGCGTTGGAAGAGGCTCGCTATGCTTTGGAAGTCTTGGGCGCTGATGGCATCAAGTTGGCAACCAACAGTTATGGCCAGTACCTTGGCGACCCCGCTTTGGACACGCTGATGGCCTATCTCGACCAACAAAACGCTGTCGTCATTCTTCATCCCCACAAGCCTTCGGCGGTCAATGCACAACTGATTGTCGATGTGCCGTTGGCCAGTTATGAATACTTGGCCGAGACCACACGCACGGTGCTCAACATGGTAGCACATGATGTATTGGTACGCTATCCACACCTGAAAGTCGTTGTGCCGCATTGCGGCTCGTTCTTGCCTAACGCTTTGCCCCGTTTCCGCTCCCTCCTGCCCGTGATGGTGAAACAAGGCATGATGCAGTCTGTGGATGTCGACGCCAACCTTTCTCGCCTCTATTACGACCTTGCCGGTGCACCCACCGATGAAGTTCTCGAAGCCCTCCTGACCATCACTACGCCTGACCATATCCTCTACGGCAGCGACTATCCGTATGTAGCTGAACCCGTACTCATCAGGGGGATGCAAGCCTTGGAGAGCCGCCTCGCCTCGCACGGATTGAATCCGAAAGATATATTCACCGACAATGCCCGACGTTTATTTGGAGAGAACCTGCCATTGCGGCAATATGGAGAACGCATCGTCCGCCTCGCCGAAATCGAAGTGGTGCCTGAATTTTTGGAAGAATATATGGCCTTTGCCAAGGAAGTAGGGGAGACCTCAGTAAAAGTGGAACCTGGAGTGCTGACCCTCTTCTCGATGCAAACCAAAGAAGACCCCTGCAAGATTTACATCCTGGAAATCTACGCCGACCAAGAGGCCTATCAAAGCCACATCCAGACCGCCCATTTCAAGAAATACAAAGAAGGAACGGCCCAAATGGTGAAATCGCTGAAACTGATTGATGTCAACCCGCTGGCGGGGATGATCAAGTAAGAACAAGCCAAGGAAACCAGCAAGCCATGGACCTCTTCAAGCAATTTGGACGCACCGCACGAGGCGAACGCCTCGAACGCATCCGGAAGTCACCTCATTTTGTGAACGACAAGTTCCAGAACGAGGAACCGACCACGCTGTTCATGGGTCAAGGCGGCATGCTGAAGAATCTTGGGAAGTTCCTCTTTGGAAAAAAGCCAAAGAATCGAATCCCAAAGTTGGGTGAGGTTCCCGTTATCAAGACAGACTTGAGCTGTTTGCCTGAATCAGGAGACTTCTATCTCTGGTTTGGGCACAGCTCTTTTTTGCTCCGCTTAGATGGGAAGACCATCCTTGCCGACCCCGTGTTTTACAAAGGCTCGCCCGTTTCCTTCGTCAATCGTGCCTTTCCGGGGACTGACCTCTACAAACCTAAGGACATGCCTGAAGAAATCGACTTTCTCCTCATCTCGCACGACCATTGGGACCACTTGGATTACAAGACGGTCACCGAGTTGAAAG
>JAGCPG010000120.1 GCA_017645245.1 Bacteroidales bacterium | reverse complement strand
CATGATGGCCACAAACAACACAAAGACCAACAAAGCCTGCCATTTCCACAGCCAAACGCATACGCCGGTGAAATAGATAAAACTCCCCGTAAGCATGGGATTGCGGCTCAGACGGTATGGTCCGTCGGTCATCAGGTGTTTGGTGCGGGGCGCGACTTCATGGCCGAAGGCATCCATGGGATTGCCGTCGCCCTTGCGACGCATGTAGACGATGGACCAGATGCTCAACGAGAGACCGAGTAGCGCTAGAATCAGGGCGATGATCATACGTGTCAGGCTAACGGTCAACAAGTCGGGCCTACCCGAAGCCAACCACATCAAGGTGGGAATCAGTAGCACGAACATCAGGCCGCCGAGAAGATAACCTACTATTTCTTTTAATTTTTGCATATTCCTTTTTTTAATCGTGATAATCCTCATCCTTCCATTGGAACTTCACCGTTTCGGGAACGAGGTAACGGCCGATTTTGTAGTCGATGTTGGCCTTGTGGGCTTGGCTGAGCTGGTAGCAGCGGGGCACGCGGTACATTTTGCCGTCCTTGATGAAGCGGGCGCCGGTTTGATGGAAACGGAAGGCGACGTCTTTGGCGATGCACTGCTCACGGAGAGAAAGGATCCAATCGTAGTCGCAGGGACGGGCTTCGGCGCCTGACTCCCCTCCCACCGACACTTCGTCGATGGTTTCATTCAGGTAGGGAGTGAGGTCCAATGGAGTGAGCAATGGCGAGGCGATGATGCTCTTGCGCTTGATGGGCAGCGACAGAAAGATGGGTAAGCGATAGTCGGCCATCGCCTGGTTCTCGACGGTACAGCCCACGATGACATTGTCATAGCCGTCACCCCAATCATCAGGCACGCACGCCATGAAACGATCGATGCGCTTGGTGAAAAAGAAAAACCAAAGATCGCTTCGCCGCTTCATCATCTGCCAGCAGTCGGGGCGCCATTCGTCAGCATCTTTCAACAGAAAATCGGAGGTGAAACAAGTGAAGACAATCTTGCCGCTCTCGATCTTCCACGACCTATCGCGTTTCCGCTTGATGGGAAGGTTGAAGTTGCCCGTCTTTCGACACTGGCTGCTTGAAATCTCACTACCGTACATCTCGTCCTGGCGGTAGACATAGCAGTACTTGCACCCGGGACTGATCTTGGTGCAACCGTGCCACGGGTTCCAGTCAGCATAAATCTCCCAATGTTCAGACATGCGTTATTAATTCTCTGCAGCAAAAGCCTTTAACGCTTTTTCATCCAAACGCTGCACGGTCCACTCGTCCATGGGGATGGCGCCGATGCTGCGATAGACCTTCAAGGCGAGTTGGTTCCAGTCGAGGCAAATCCATTCCATGCGACCGCAATGACGCTCCACGGCAAGCTTGGCGAGGTATTTCAACAGGGCTTTACCGTAGCCCTTTCCGCGTTTCTCGGGGAGGATGAACAGGTCTTCGAGATACAAGCCCTTGCGACCCACAAAAGTGGAGAAATTATGGAAAAACAGGGCAAAACCGACAACGGTTCCGTCCTCTTCGGCAAAGACGACCTCGGCAGAACGCTCCACAAACAAAGAATGATGAAGGGTGGCTTCGTCGGCCACGACCTCATCGGCGCATTTCTCGTAAACGGCAAGCTTCTTGATGAACTCCAGAACAAGGCCGGCTTCCTCAGGCTTCGCTGGACGGATGTTAAACTGGCTCATCATGGCTTATTCCACTATCGTCATCTCATCCACCAGATGCTTGGCGCCGGCGAACTTATCCATGATGAACAACACGTAACGGATGTCCACCGAGATGTTGCGGCAGATATCGGGATCATAGATCAAATCGCTCATGGTGCCTTCCCAACAACGGTCGAAGTTCAAACCCAACAACTGTCCGTCGGCGTTCAAAATGGGACTGCCGGAGTTGCCTCCCGTGGTGTGGACGCTGGCGGTGAAGGCCACGTGCATGGTGCCGTCCTTGTCGGCATAGCGGCCGTAATCCTTGTTGTTGTACAACTCCTTCAAACGGGGCTCCACCACATAATCGTAAATGTCAGGATTTTCCTTCTCCATAATACCCTCCAAGGTAGTGAAATGGCGGTAATTCTTGCCGTCCTGAGGCTTGAAGCCCTCCACCTTGCCGTAAGTCACACGAAGGGTGAAGTTGGCGTCGGGCGAGAAGCGTTTTTCGGGTTCCATCAACATCTGGCCTTTCATGTAAAGGCGTTGCATGCGGGCCAAATCGTCATTGATGGGTTTCATCTTGGGATTGACCACATCAAGATAAAAGTCGATCATGCTCTGATAAGCCAGCAAGGCGGGATCTTTTTGCAACTTTTTCAAATGCTTGGGCTTGAAGTTGTCAAGAAAATCGTTGACCTTTTCCTCGGAGGCAAACATCGACTTCTTGAACAATATCTCCACGTAGGCATCCACATCCTTGATCTCGTTCAGGAACGAGGGACGGAAATCGGCGGACTGGTGCTCCAGATATTCGCGCAACATGGTCTTGGCCACCTCTTCGTCGATAGGCTGATAATAGTCCTTGAAGAAAGCCGCAGAGGCCTTTTTCAACGAAGCAATCGTCTGTTCAACTTCCTCTGAAGGAGTGTCGGCAGTAAACTTCGAGAGCTTGTTGAAATTGCCCGCGAAATCAAAGATTTCGATGTTCAAACCGGCGTTGGTGAGGTAGGTGTAAGCCACCTTGTAAGGCTCCAATGCCTTGTATTTCTCGTCGAATTGCTTCAGCAGATTGATGTAGAGATAGCGCTGACGGCTTTGGTAGCACCAATCTTGGAACGATTCTTCATAGAAGCGCTTTTTCTCCACGCCGTGGAAATGGTTGATGCCCTCGGTGACGCCCATCCACTTCTTCCAACCGTTGCCCAAGCCAGCATGCTTCGAGGCATACTGGATGCGCACCTTGCGATCCTGTTCCTGATACTGGTTGTAGATGTCCAAAATCTCGCCACGAAGCCTCACGGCGATGGGATCGATCACGTTGGCTTCCTGGTCGACAGCCACGGCAGGCAGATACTCACTGGTACGGGCAGGATATCCGAACACAAAGGCAAAGTCGCCTTCGTCAGCGCCTTTCAGCGAAACGTCCAAGTGCTTGGCTGGCTTGTAAGGAACGTTGTCGGCGCTATAGGTAGCCGGATGTCCGTCCTTGTCGGCATACACGCGAAATACACTGAAATCGCCCGTGTGGCGGGGCCAGACCCAGTTATCGGTATCGCCGCCAAATTTGCCGATGTTACTCGGGGGACAGCCCACCAGACGCACGTCGGTAAAGACCTCGTTCAGCAACAGATAATATTCATTGCCAAGGAAATACGGCTTGATGGAAACCTTGTAATCGGTGGTCTTTTCAACCTCAGCGATAAGCTTTTTCATATTCTCGTCAATGAGCTGCTGACGCTCCTTTTCCTCCATGTCGTCATTCACATTGAAAGTGACTTTCTCGGTCACATCGCGCATTTCGCGGAGGATGGTCACCGTCAGGCCGGGACAAGGCAGCTCTTGCGAGCGATCCATGGCCCAAAAGCCATTGGTGAGGTAGTCGTGCTCCACCGAGCTGTGCTTTTGGATCCAGTCGTAACCACAATGGTGGTTGGTGAGCAACAGACCGTAGTCGCTGACAATCTCGCCTGTGCAGCCACCGCCGAAGAGCACAATGGCATCTTTCAAACTGCTATGGTTGATACTATAGATGTCATCGGCAGTGATGCGCATACCCATTTCCTGCATCTCCTTCTCATTATACTGAAGCAACATCGGGATCCACATGCCCTCGCCGGCAAAGGCCATTATCGAGGAAATCAAAAAAACAATTAATAGGTGTAACTTTTTCATTTTTTTAGCGTTTTATCGTTGTGGTTACAAAAATAAGCAGATTTTTTTCATTTTTTTCTTGACACAAACAAAAAAACATGTACTTTTGCAGTGTTTTAGTAAACTAATACACCAAACAACTAACGGATGATACGGTTAGAAAACATCAATAAAACCTACTTCGGAGCCCAGCCGCTGCACGTGTTGAAGGGCATCAACCTCAACGTGGAGGACGGCGAGATGGTGAGCATCATGGGAGCTTCGGGATCGGGAAAATCGACATTGCTCAACATTTTGGGCATCCTCGACAATTACGATACGGGCGATTACTACCTGAATGATAAATTGGTGAAGGATCTCACGGAGAATCAAGCGGCGGAGATGCGCAATCAGTTGATCGGTTTCATCTTCCAATCGTTCAACCTGATTCCCTTCAAAACGGCGATGGAAAACGTGGCGCTACCCCTTTATTACCAAAACGTGAACCGCAAAAAGCGCAATCAGCTTGCCTTGGAATACCTTGAGCGCTTCGGCTTGAAGGAATGGGCCGACCACTACCCCAACGAGCTTTCGGGCGGTCAGAAGCAACGCGTCTCCATGGCCCGTGCCCTGGTGACCCAACCCAAGATCATCCTCGCCGACGAGCCTACGGGTGCCTTGGACAGCAAGACTTCCGCCGAGGTGATGCAGATTCTCCGCGAGGTAAACCAAAGCGGCATCACCATGGTGATCGTCACCCATGAACGAGGCATTGCGCTGAGAACCAACAAGATCATCCACCTGAAAGACGGCGTGATTGAGAGCATTGAGACCAACAACCCCGATCAAATCGACTTCAACCAAGAGATCAAATAATGGACTTCTGGCAAGAAATATTCATAGCGCTGCGGCGCAACAAGCTGAGGACCTTCCTCACGGGATTGGCCATCTCATGGGGTATCTTCATCCTCATCGTGCTGCTTGCGGCGGGCAACGGCTTGATGACCGCCGTCACCGATGAGTTCAGCAGCCGCTCCACCAACACCTACACCCTTTATGGCGGTTTCACCTCCAAGCCTTACAAAGGACACAACGAAAACCGTTGGATCCATTTTACGGATAAAGACATTCGGCTATTGGAGAATAATTTTCCCCATGTTGAGCAAGTGTCGCCGCGCATCAACACCAGCGGCAACGCCATATACAACGACAGGTTGAATCCCATCTCCCTGAACGGTGTCAGGCCCGTGTTTGCCAAGACTAATGGCGTCGAGATGATCATGGGCAGGTTTATCGATGAACTGGATGAGAAAAACAACGAAAAGGTAGTGGTCATCGATCAAACAACACAGGAACAACTGTTTGATTTTGAAGAAGATCCTATAGGAAAACTCATCTTTGTCAACAACATCGCCTATAAGGTCATCGGCGTTTGGGAAGGCAATCCCAACTCTGGCGGCGGCGAAGCTTATATGCCTTTTTCCACGTTGAAAAAGATCACCAATCAGAATGATTACTTCATGCTGAACTTCACCACCTATGACCTCGACACCAAAGAGGCCAATGAAGCTTTTGAAACCTATCTGAGAACCCAGCTTGCCAACTTGCATGAGTTCGATCCCACCGATGAGTCATCAATCTATATCAGCAGCACGATGTTGAACTATTTGGAAACCAACAAGATACTTAACACATTGCAGGTTTTCATCTGGATCATCGGCATCGCCATGCTCATCTCAGGTATCGTGGGCGTGAGCAACATCATGCGCATCACCGTGAAGGAACGCACCAACGAGATCGGCATTCGCAAGGCCATCGGCGCCAAGTCAAGGTCGATTTTGGCTTCCATCGTTGTTGAATCAATGATCATCACCACATTATTCGGCTATATCGGCATGTGGCTCGGCATGGTGGTTGCTGATCTTAGCGGCAACATCATCAGCAAGGCACAAGAAGGCAACATGGTTACCATCAATATTGTGCCCAGCATCGATATCAGTATTGTGTTGATGGCGACAGCCCTGCTCATCGTCTGCGGTGTGCTGGCAGGTTTCTTCCCTGCCCGCAATGCAGTGAAAATCAAACCAATTGAAGCAATGAACTACAGATAAAAACCCAGGATTATGTTCGACTTTGACGGATTAAAAGAGATTTGGCAGACCATTGCGCGCAACAAGACCAGGAGTTTGTTGACAGCCTTCGGCGTGTTCTGGGGCGTGTTTCTCCTGGTGGTGCTCTCCTCCACCGGCAACGGCTTCGAGAACGGCATGATGCGCCAAGTGGAAGGCGTGACACCCAACACGGGACTCTTCTTCACGGGAACGACCAGCGAGCCATACAAAGGTTATCAAAAAGGTCGGAATTGGTCGATGAATCTTTCTGATTTAGAAGTAATTAAAGAAACCATTCCGAATATTGTGGCCATCTCGCCCGAAGCGAGCGTGTGGACCTCAGAGGATAAAAACGTGGTGTTCGGCAACCGCAGCGGGAGCTACACGGTGAAAGGCGTGATGCCCGAATACAACTACATCATGAAGTCGCGGATCCTGAAGGGACGGTTCATCAACGACTCCGACATCGCCAACCACCGTAAGGTGTGCCTGCTGGGCAAACGCGCCTACGAAGAGCTTTTCGACAAAGGTGAAGATCCCTTGGGCAAGATGGTCAGGGTGAACGGCCTCTATTTCCAAGTGGTGGGCGTGGTCAGCACTTACAACACCTCCGTCCAGATCAATGGCAGTGCCGATGAGTCGGTCGTCCTGCCATTTACTACCATGAATCAACTGTTCACGCAAGGCGACAATATACATTTCTTCGTGCTGGCCGCCTCCGACGATGCCTCTATTGCTGACATCGAGGAAGAGGTCAAACAACTGCTCAAGCAGCGCCACGACATCGCTCCCGACGACAAGACTGCCATTAGTTCTTTCAACCTGGAGGAGGTCTTCAAGATGTTCAAAGGACTGTTTTTGGGTATCCATATCCTGATTTGGATCGTGGGCTTGGGCACGCTGCTGTCGGGCATCATCGGCGTGAGCAACATCATGCTGGTGACCGTGAAGGAACGTACCCGTGAGATCGGTGTCAGAAGAGCCATCGGAGCCAAGCCGAAAAGCATCATCAAGCAAGTGCTTTCGGAGAGTCTATTGCTCACCACCTTGGCAGGTCTGGTGGGTCTTTGCATCGGGGTCGGCATCATGGCGTTGGTGGCCACCATCACCGCCAACATGCCGAGCGACAACATGATGTTCCAAGATCCGAACATCAGCTTCAAGGCTGCCGTGGCAGCGACCATCATAGTCATCATTTCAGGGCTGCTGGCCGGGGTTTTGCCCGCCTGGAGAGCCATTCAAATCAAGGCCATTGATGCCATTAGAGAGGAGTAGGGACGCAACGTTTGCGTCCGCCAAAACGCGAAACAAAACAAACAAAAATAATATCGTCATGAAAAAAGTATTTAGAATCTTGTTTTTCATCTTGTTAGGAGTCGGAGTCATTTGGACTTTCGTTTATCTCTTCAAGAAATCGAAACCCGAGGAAACCGTTTATGAGATCGTGGAAGCACGCATCGACACGATCCAGAAATCAACCGTGGTCACCGGTCAGATCGACCCACGTGATGAGGTAGCCATGAAGCCCCAGGTGTCGGGCATCATCGCCGAGATCCTCAAGGAGCCGGGACAGCAGGTCAAGCAAGGCGAGGTGATCGCCGTGGTGAAGGTCATCCCCGACGTGAGCAGCCTCTCCGCCGCCGAGTCGCAGGTGCGTGTGGCCAAGCTCAACCTCGACAACGTGGAGAAGACCTACCAGCGCCAGGAAAGCTTGAAGCAAAAAGGCCTGATCTCCGCCGAGGAGTTTGAGAAGTCGCAACTGGAGTATCAGCAAGCAAAGGAGAGCTACAGCAACGCCAAGGATCAACTCAACATCATCAAGGAAGGCATCTCGAAGAGCGCCGCCGAGTACAGCAACACCAAGATTAAGGCCACCATCTCCGGAATGATCCTTGACATCCCCGTCAAGGTGGGCAACTCAGTGATCAACTCGAACACCTTCAACGACGGCACCACCATCGCGACCATCGCCAACATGCAGGACATGATCTTCAAGGGCAAACTCGACGAGACCGAGGTGGGCAAGATCCACGAGGGGATGCCCATCACCCTGACCATTGGCGCCATGAACGACCGCAAGTTCAACGCCGAGCTGGAGTACATCGCTCCCAAAGGCACCCAGGAAAACGGGGCGGTCTTCTTCGAGATGAAAGCCCGCGCCATCTTGCCTGACGACGTCTTTGTCCGTGCCGGTTACTCCGCCAATGCTGAGATCATCCTCGACCGTGCCGCCGGTGCCGTGATCATCCCCGAGAGCTGCCTCAGCTACGAGGACGGCGAGACCTACGTGTATCGCTGCACCAAAGAAGGAAACTCGCAACAGTTTGAACGACAAGCCGTTAAAGTAGGCCTTTCTGACGGTGTCAACGTCGCCATCCTCGAAGGCCTGAACGCAGGCGACAAGATCCGTGGCAATGAAATGGAAACCAAATAACCTTTGATCATGAAAAAGTTATTGATATTCAGTATTTTGGCCTTCTCTTTTGCGAAGGTGAGCGCCCAACAGGTCTGGACTTTGCAACAGTGCATCGACTATGCCATGGAGCACAACACAGGTATCCTTCAGAGCCAGTTGCAGCAACAGAACGCCGACTATCAGCTCAAGATGAGCCAAAACGCCTGGCTGCCTACCGTGAGTGCCAATGCCAGCGAGGGCTTGGGGTTCGGTCAATCGCCCTCATACACAGGAGTTTATGTATCCGACAACTCCTCTTCGGCTTCGGTGGGGCTTAACGTCTCAATGCCCCTCTTCCAAGGCCTGAACATCTACAACAACACCAAGGCCGATCAGTTGAACCTGCTGGCCACCACCCAAGACCTTGAAGCCGCCAAGCGCGACCTCAGCCTGACCATCATGGCCTATTACATGGATGTGGTCTATTGCAAGGAGCTGAAAGGCGTGGCTGAGCGGCAGCTTGAACTGTCAGAAAACCAACACCAACGCACTCAGGAACTGTTTGAAGTCGGCAAGGTGCCCGAGTCGAACGTCTACGAAAGTGCCGCTCAGGTGGCTTCAGATCGAGCCTCACTCACCGAAGCCGAGAACAACCTGATGCTCAGGCTTTTGGATCTCACCCAAGCCATGGAAATCGACAACATCGAGGACTTCGATGTAGTGGCTCCAGACCGTTTCATGACCGAAGACGAGTTGCCTTTGGCCTCGGCCCAAACCACCATCCAACATGCCTTGAGCCATCAGCCAGAGATGCTTTCCGCACAATACAAGCTGGAGCAAGCCCAATACGAACTCAAAGCCGCCAAATCTGCTTGGTATCCCTCGCTCAGCCTTTATGGTGGCTATTCCAACGGTTATTATCATTATTTCACCGATGGAAGCACCAATGTGCCCTTTTCGGAGCAGATCAAAACCAACGGCCGCACCCAAGTCGGCGTGTCGCTCAACATCCCGATTTTCAACGGCATGCAGACCAAATATCGTGTGAAGATGACGGAACTCGGTATCGATAACCAACAGCTCAATATCGAGAATACCAGCAAGAAACTGAAGAAAGAGATCCAGCAGGCTTATTACAACGCCGTGGCCGCCAAACAAAAGTATGTTGCCGCAGAAAACAGTCTGACTTCATCGCAACTGGCCTACGAATACTCACAAGCCGGTTACGAGGCAGGCAAGTCCACCCTGATGGAGCTCAACGAGAGCAAAAACCGCCTTTACAAGGCCGAGTCGAGTTTGCTTCAAGCCAAGTATGAGTATTTGTACCGCTGCAAGGTGATGGCGTTTTACAATGAATAGGCTTACCGTATCACAATTTTTCGAGTATCCTTCCCAACGGTGATAAAATAGATGCCTTTCGGCAAATTGGAAACATCAAGCTGTTGGTTTTCGGTGGTGATGTCACCGGTCATCAAGGTTTGACCCATCAGGTTGGTGATGCGGTATTCCGTTTGACCTTGTAGAGACGCGCCATGGCACGTCTCTACGATGTAGATCATGCCGTCGGTTGGATTGGGGAAGATGCTAAATCCTTCCGATCCAGTGGGTTCATCCATGCCATAATCATGGTATTCCTCATATACCTCATCGCAGTCGCGGTCACCGTATTTGAACACTAGTTCACCGTTTTGCCAGAAGCAACGGATGCCTTCCACACGGTAGCCTTTATTGAGCAATTTTTCCGGGAAGAAACTGGTCAGATGACCAATGCCGCATACGATCATACCACTGAAGAGATTCCCTTCGTCGCTGACCAAAAGGATCTTATACAGACGTCCTTCATATTCGTAAATCTCCACGGCATCCACATGCATCACGATGCTTTGTGTGCCAACTTTAATTTCCCATTCATCGCCAGCTTGGGCGTTATAGTCGTAAAGCACCGTGAATTCCTCTAAAGTCTTGTTCCACCAATAGATCTTGCCATCACGTTCAAAGATATACTCATAGCTCTTCTCGATATGTTCGCCTTTGTCGTAAAGCGTGTTGATCTTCACGATGATTTGTACAGGCTCATCCTGGATGGTGGTGTCATTTGTGTGTTGCAAATACTGATAGGTGATGCTGCCGTCATCGTTCAAGATTTCGTAGTACCACTCGGAACCGGAAACCAGATTGGTTGGCTCAATATAAACGAAAACAGGGAAGCCGTCGTTGGTATTATTGCCATCTTCGAGCCAGAGGTAATTGTCGT
>JAGCPG010000119.1 GCA_017645245.1 Bacteroidales bacterium | reverse complement strand
GGCCCCGCTCGACTCTTGCTTCTTATGCTGGCCTCAAGCTTTCAAAGAACTGTCCGACCTCCCTCCTAACCATCCCCTCTTCCGTGAGGTCGAAAACGGCTGCAAAGGTACAACCTTTTCTCAAACCCACAAGCGTTTTTTGAGAATTTTTTTGAAAAATTTTATATCTTCTGATTATCAGGTAATTAAAAATAAAAAAGCCGATCTAAACGACCGGCTTTTCAGGATAAACAATGGTTTTTTAATCCTTCTTGAGCAAATCGCGAATCTCAGTCAACAACTTGATGTCTTCCGAAGGCTCGGCAGGAGCAGCTGGCTCCGGAGCAGCTTCCTCTTTCTTCTTGGTCTTGTTGATGGCCTTGATCATCAGGAAGATACACAACGCAATGATCAGAAAATCAATGATGTTCTGGATAAACTGACCGTAAGCGAACACGGAAACACCGGCTTCTTGGGCCGCTTTTAGCGTTTCATACTTTGTGTCATTGGAAAGATTGATGAACAAGTCGGTGAAACTCACATTGCCTACCACCTTGCCAACCAACGGCATGATGATGTCATTCACCAAAGAGGAGACAATCTTTCCGAATGCACCGCCAATGATGACACCGACAGCCATGTCCATAACGTTGCCTTTGACGGCAAACTCTTTAAATTCCTTGAAAAAACCCATAATGCGAAATTTTTAGTTAGTATACCTTATTTATTAATGCCCTGCAAACTTAATAAATAATCCGGCACAAAACTAAAATTCCGAAGTAAAATGAAATTCAATGTCAGGATATTTTTCCATGGCTATCTGCAACGCGTATGGCGACTCAGCCAAAAACACATCTCTACCATCCTTGTCCTCAGCCAAATTCAAGGCCTTTCGGGTCTTGAAATCTTTCAGTTGCTCCTCGTTGCCACTGGTGATCCACGCCGTCTTGTACAAGGAGATGGGTTCGTAACGGCAAGAGGCGTTGTACTCATGCAGCAAACGGTATTGAATCACCTCAAACTGCAACTCGCCAACCGTTCCGATGATCTTCCTGCCGGTCATCTTACCCGTGAAGAGCTGGGCCACACCTTCGTCGGTCAACTGCTCCAAGCCCTTAGCAAGTTGCTTGGCCTTCATCGGGTCGGCGTTTTCCACATAACGGAACTGCTCCGGTGAGAAACTCGGAATACCTTTATAATTTAGGATCTCCCCCTCGGTCAAGGTGTCACCGATCTTGAAGTTGCCAGCGTCATACAAGCCCACGATGTCGCCAGGGAAAGCCTCGTCGAGCACTGACTTCTTTTGCGCCATGAACGCCGTGGGGTTCGAAAACTTCAGTTCGCGGCGCTGACGCACATGGAAATAGTTCTTGTTGCGCTCAAAACGGCCCGAGACCACCCTCACAAAGGCGATGCGGTCGCGATGGTTGGGGTCCATGTTGGCGTGAATCTTGAAGACGAAACCCGTGAACTTCTCCTCCGTCGGCTCGATATGGCGCTCCTCGGTATCACGGCCGATGGGTGTAGGCGCAATCTGAATGAAACAATCCAGCAACTCCTTGACGCCAAAGTTGTTCAAGGCCGAGCCGAAAAACACGGGACAAATGTCGCCTTTCAGGTATGCGTCACGGGAGAACTCATCATAAACGCCTTGGACCAAATCCGTCTCGTTACGAAGGGTTTCGGCATCCTCGCCAAGCATCTTGTCCAATTCAGGATTGTTGAGATCGTCAAAAGCAATGCCGGCAGTAATATGCTGTTTATCAGAATTAAACAGGTAAAGGCTCTTGTCGTAAATGCTATATACGCCCTTAAACTTTGGCCCCATGTTGATCGGCCAACTCAGCGGCGTCAGGCGGAGATTCAACTTCTGTTCAATCTCATCCAACAATTCAAAGGCATCTTTGCCAGGACGATCCATCTTGTTGATAAACACAATAATAGGTGTATTGTGCATGCGGCACACCTCCACAAGCTTCTCGGTCTGCGACTCCACACCCTTAGCGGCATCGATGACCACGATGACACTGTCGACCGCAGTCAACGTACGGAAGGTATCTTCCGCGAAGTCCTTATGTCCTGGGGTATCCAAGATGTTGATCTTGATGCCGTTATAGTCGAATCCCATGACGGAGGTGGCCACCGAGATGCCACGCTGGCGTTCAATCTCCATCCAGTCGGAAGTGGCGGTCTTGCGGATTTTGTTCGATTTCACCGCACCGGCCACCTGAATGGCACCGCCATACAACAACAATTTCTCGGTTAACGTGGTCTTACCCGCGTCGGGGTGACTCACAATGGCAAAAGTCCTGCGCCTATTGATTTCTTCAATGAATGTCATGACGAACTGTTTACAAAAAAAGCGCAGGTCTTCCGTGACTTGCGCTTCAGCGGTCCGGACGAGGCTCGAACTCGCGACCTCCTGCGTGACAGGCAGGCATTCTAACCAAACTGAACTACCGGACCAACCTTGAAAAAGAACTTTTATTGCTTTGCTTTGCGGATGCAAAGGTACTACCATTTTTGAAATGCACAAGTGATTTTTTCAATTTTTTTTCAAAATTTTCATATTTTAATGATTATCAATTATTTATAGATAACTCAAAAGCACCGTTTCTGAGATCAAAACAGGGAATTCCGTAGACTTCGGCCTGGGAAACCCATTCTTTGGCCAGATAATTCGGCACGGATCCATCCACCAAAAGCGTTCCAACACGATAGGTATCAACTACGCGTTGAAGGTCGGGGCGCTGCTTCTCACAAACCATCAGATAATCCACGGCAACTTTGGGTTTCCCATCATGCAAGGCTAATGCTGGATCCCAAAACGCCAACAACACGCCATGGGCCGAGAGCAGATGTCTATGTTTGACAACCAACTCATTATCAATATCTTCCTCCAAAATGTAACACACCGGATTCATGCTCAGCTGGTCCCTCGCCCAATGACCTTTCAAGCTATAATCGATCGAGGACGATTCGGACAACAGGCTTTCGTCACACAGCAACATATTCCTATTGCCGTCCACAATGTTGATGGCCGTGTGGTTTCGTACGGAATACACCAAAATTTGCGACTGCTGCGACAACCGCTGGCTTCGCCATGCCATCGTCATGGCAAAAAGCGCCGAAACCGTAAGCATTTCAAGCATCATACGCTTTTTCTTGAGGTTCACAAACAGCCATAGCAGCAACAAAAGCAACATGCTCAATGCAAACTGAAAGTCGTTCATATACAAGCCTTTGACCAACGAACACGGCAACCGCTCAATCCAGGCGACTGACAGATTCATGACATGAAGAAGCAACCAAACCACCTTCCCTATGGCAAGATTCAGCCAAGGCACCCATGAAAAAACGAGCAACAGCATACCCAACAGAATCACCAGAAACGACAGCGGCGTCATCAACAGGTTGCTCAGCCAGAAATAAGGTGTGAATTGATGGAAATAATAGACCGCAAAGGGCATGGTCGCGATCTGCGCAGCCAGCGAAACCGCCGTGATCTCCCACACTTTATCCAAAAGTTTGTTTTTGACATAAATTAGGTTATAGATCGGCCGTTGCAGCAGGACGATGCCCACCACGGCCACATACGACAGCTGAAAGCCAATGGCGAAGAGGTTGTTCGGATCGATCATCAACAGCACAAAGGCGGACGCGGCGATGGAATTCAAGGCAAAGCCTTTCCGATGGATCAACTCCCCGAAAAGCACAAAGGTGATCATCAGGGTGGCGCGCATGATGGAAGGCGAAAGACCCGTCAAAAGGGCATAAAACCAAACCAACGCCAACAGGATCAACCTTCGGATCAGCGCCATTCTTCTGCCTTTCCCGAGAAAACCCAACAGGAACGAGGCCAACAAATAGATGATGCCCACATGCATGCCCGAAACGCAGAGGATGTGCATGGAGCCCGCAGCGACATAGTTCTGCCTGACTTGCGCGGGAAGGCTTTCGTCATAGCCCAACAGGATGGCGGCACCCACGCCAAACTCATTCTCCGTCAGGCCGCAACGCTGCATGGCCGCCAACAGCTTGTCGCGAAAACGATAGGCAAAAGCGTACACCGGATTGGCTTCTGTGACACCCGTATTGAACCAATCCCCTTGTTTCAGAAACACCCTACCTGTAATGCCATGCCGATTCAAATATCGCTGATAATCAAACTCTTCTGGATTCAAAGGAGGAGAAATCTCCTCAATGGGTACTGAAAAGGCCACAACATCGCCATAGACCAAAGACATAGCTTCCTCCGTCTTTTCCAGATAAGCCATCACCTTGCCGGAAACCTTCAACTTGGCCGTATCATTCATAAAACCCCGAAGGTCAAGCAGGACCTTCATCGACTTGTCCTTCTCCGAAGGAGGCTCATAAACCCTAGCGAGAAAGCATCCTTCCCCCGTCGTTAAAGCGCCGAAATAATCCCGTTTCGCGGTAACATCCTGCAAACATGCCCTAAAAAAGCCGAGATATATAAACACCAGGATGGTCGCAACGCCATAGATCCACAGATGCCGATACGATTTCAGCACACGGAACAACAGAAAAAGCATCCCAATGCATACGGCAAAAGCAACGAAAAGCCTTGACATGCCAGAACCTACCGACCCCAAGGCATCACGAAGTGCCACACCCAAGGCCAAGGCAAAGAAAAGCCTAACAAAAGGATACTTGTTCCAATTCATAACATGCTTCAATGAGGACGCAAGTTACGAAATTTTTATGGAAAAGTCAATATATTTAATTAATAAAATGTCATTTTACCATCTCAGCGACCACAGCGGCGGCTTTGGCTGAGGCTCCCGAGTTGCCCAAACGAGCCTTCAGGGAATCCAGATCATCGAGCAATTGGCGCTGACGCTTGGGATCCTTGAGCACACGTTCCAGCTCCTTCACCAAGTTCTCTTCGGTAAACTCATTCTGGATCAGTTCCTTGACAACCTCCTTTTCCATGACCAGATTGACCAAACTGATGTAGTTCACCTTGATCAATTTCTTGGCAATCAGATACGAGAGGCCGTTCGCCTTATAACATACCACCTCGGGTACCGCCAGCAAAGCCGTCTCAAGGGTTGCCGTTCCGGAAGTCACCAATGCGGCGCTGGAGTTCTGGAGCAACTCATACGTCTGGTTCTCCACCAATCGAACATCCTTATCCCCTATCATGCGCTGATAAAGGTTCTTGTCGAGCGATGATACTCCAGCGATAACAAATTGGTACTGAGGAAAATGCGGAATCACCTTAAGCATCGTACCCAACATGCGTTCCACCTCCTGCTTACGACTGCCAGGGAGCATCGCGATGATCTCCCTTTTCTCGGAAAGATTGTTACGGTGGACGAAACTCAGGCGGGGCGTCACATTCAGCTTCGACAGCTCGTCGAGCAGCGGATGCCCTACAAAGGTGGCATCTACGCCATAATCCTTGTAAAACTGCTCTTCAAAAGGCAAGATCACCAACATTTTGTCGACGCACTTCTTGATCTTGTAAACCCGATGCCGTTTCCAAGCCCAGACCTGTGGGGAGATGTAATAACACACCTTCATCCGGTGGTCATGGGCGAACTTCGCGATCCGCAGGTTGAACCCTGGATAATCCACCAGGATCACCAGATCAGGCTGATACTCAAGCAGATCTTTCTTACATTCCTTGATATTTCCTAGAATCTTCTTTAGGTTGACGGCCACTTCCACGAAGCCCATGAAGGCCAGATGCCTATAGTGCTTCACCAAAGTGGCGCCTTGCTTGCGCATCAGGTCGCCGCCCCAGGCGCGAAACTCGGCCTTAGGGTCATTTTTCTTGATTTCAGCCATCAGGTTCGATGCATGCAAATCGCCTGAGGCCTCACCTGCAATGATATAATACTTCATGACATCATTCTTTCTTTCAGATCAGGAAAAACACCAGTAACATCCCCACGAAGGTCACAAGCAAAATGCCTTTGCCGATTTTTTCCATTTCCCATTTCACCATGGACATCCTAAACAAGACGATTCCCGGAACAAAAGCCAACAGATAAGGGGCTCTCCTATAAGCCACTCCCCAAGGAATCAAGGAAAGCAACAGGAAACAAAGTGCAAAAACCGCCGCTCCGATCAGCAATCCGAGCCAAAAATTATCATTGATTCTCATTTTTTATCCATAATATGTTCAAAACGACTCATTTGATCCAAATATTGTGTCGCCGTCAAATCGAAATGCGTCGGGACGATCGACACATAGTTGTTTTTAGTGGCCATGCAATCGGTGTCATCACCTTGGTCCTCATAAACGAACTCCCCGCCCAGTTTCAGGCAAGTTCCGCCCCGTTCATCTTGGATTGCGCTGTACACCTCAATCCACTTGGCCTTGGCCTGACGGCAGATCTTCACCCCCTTGATCGGCTCTTCGCCACGTTTTGGAAAGTTGACGTTCAGGCAGACCCCATCGGGAAGGCCGTTTTCCAGCACATCTTTAGTAATAGCGACGATGTAATCGTCAAGATGGTCGAAATCAGCGTCGAGGTCATAGCTGTCGAGGCTGAAGCCCACCGCCTTGATGCCGTCCATGCAAGCCTCGATGGCCGCTGCCATGGTGCCCGAATAGATGACGTTGATGGAGGCGTTGGTGCCATGGTTGATGCCCGAGACTACGATGTCGGGCAGCCGGTCCAGAATCCATTGGTAGCCGACCTTCACACAGTCGACGGGCGTGCCGTTGCAAACGTATTCCCTATAGTCGGGTGCGCTTTCAACCAAGGTTGCCGTCAAGGTAGGCGTGGTGGTGATCGAATGGCCCTTGGCCGACATCACCTTGTCCGTCGAGATGACAATAACCTCGCCCAACGGCCTCATCAGAGAGATCAGCTTTCGCAGTCCCTTGGCCTGATAGCCGTCATCGTTGGTGATCAATATGAGCGGTTTGTTTTGATTCATCATTGTAAGGTTTTTAGAGTTTGATACAGTTTTCGGGTAGGCAGGCCCATGACGTTGTAAAAGGAGCCTTCCAGTCCCGAAATTCCCACATAGCCGATCCATTCCTGGATGCCGTAGGCGCCAGCCTTGTCAAAAGGCTTGTACTGGTCCACGTAATACTCCATCTCCTCTTGGTCGAGCGGGGCAAAAGTGACCTTCGAAGTCGCCGAAAACGTCTCCATCCTCTCCTTTGAGCGAACCGTAACCCCAGTCACGACATGGTGCGACTTGCCTGAAAGGAGGTGCATCATCCGCAAGGCATCGTTACGATCAACCGGTTTCCCAAGAATCTCGTTTTCAGCAATCACTACGGTATCTGCGGTGATCAGCAGGTAATTGTCAGGCAGCTCTTCATCGCTGAAAGCCAGCGATTTCTGACGGCTCAAATATTCAGGCACCTTTTCCAAGGGCATCTCGGGGAAATCCTCTGGCGTCTCCTTGGTGATGGTGACAAACCTCACGCCCATCCCCTTCAGCAGTTCCTGTCGACGTGGCGATTTCGACGCTAGCACCACTGTGTATCGATCAAGATGTTCCAATATCATACCTATTAATAAATATTACCATGAATAAGCCTCGGCGGTCATCCATTTTCCCTGAACCTTGAGTGTCTGTTCGATAACGTCGCGCACACAACCGCGGCCACCCGGACGGCTGCTGACGAAGGCGCTGATCTGTTTCACCTCTTCGGCGGCATCGGCCGGACAAGCCGGAACGCCCACCTGATGCATCACGCGAAGGTCGGGGATGTCGTCGCCCATGTAAACGATCTGGTTAGCAGCGAGTTGATACTGATTCATGTACTCCTCCAGCTTCACCACCTTGTCGGGAACACCGGTGAACACATCCGTCACGCCCAGCATATTCAGCCTTTTCGTGATATTGGTGACCACCGCGCCCGAGATCACGGCCAGATGATAGCCCAGTTTACTTGCCAGCTGGATGGCGTAGCCGTCTTTCACGTTGGAGGTGCGCAGCGGATCGCCGTTGCTGTCCATATACACCGTGCCGTCGGTCATCACTCCGTCATAATCGAAGATGAAAGTGGTGACTTCTGACAATAAGCTATTTAAGTCATTCATGCCTGATTCTGTTTCAATGCACGAAATTAGTTATTTTTTAGGAATTCAAGCTAAAAAAAGGTAACAATCCAACTATTTTGTGTACTTTTGTATTTTTAAATAAGTCCAAACGAAGAAATCGCAATGAGAATCAGACATCAATCTGGAAACGCTGAAGAAGTAGTGGCAACCGTAGTTGAAGCCATGGATGCCGTCAAAGGAAAGGAAATCGTTACCTTGGATCTTAGGGAGACAGGCACCGCAGTAACGGATTATTTTGTGATCTGCCATGCCAACTCGAAGGTCCAAGTGGATGCCATCGCCGACAAAATCATTGACGAGGTGCGCAACAAGAACGGAGTGAAACCATACCATATCGAAGGAAGGGACAACACGGAGTGGATCCTGATCGACTTTGTGGACGTGGTGGTGCACGTTTTCCTGCAGTCGATGCGCAAGTTCTACCAACTTGAGGAGCTCTGGGCCGACGCCGAGAAGATTGTAAACAGTGAGGAATGATATGGAAGACAACAAAACACCTAAAAAGCCAGTGGGCAAAAGGAAGTTCAACTTCTACTGGATATACGTCATCCTGACCGCCATCCTGTTTTTCCTCTATTTCACGGGGAAGGACGAAGCCGCCCAAGAGGAAATCGACATGGGCCAACTCATCGAGCTGTTGAAGGATGGCGAGGTCTCCAAGATCGAGCTGGTCAACAAGGAGAACGCGGAAATATATTTGAACGAAGATCCCAAAGTCGCGAAATACACCTACAGGATCGGATCGTTGGAGCGATTCGAGGAGAAAGTGGAGGAAGTGCAAAGGGAAAACGACATCAAGGATCCCATCTACATCACCAACGTGCAGCGCAAGAGCTGGGGCATGGACTTCCTGATCGGATGGCTACCCTTGATTGTGCTGGTAGTGATCTGGGTGCTGATCATGCGAAACATGAGCGCCCGTGGCGGAGGCTTTGGCGGCGGACAGATCTTCAACATCGGAAAATCGAAGGCGCAGCTGTTCGACAAGGACAATGTGCCCGTGAATGTGACCTTTAAGGACGTCGCGGGATTGGAAGAAGCCAAGGTGGAGATCATGGAGATTGTGGATTTCCTGAAGAATCCTACAAAATACACCAAGTTGGGTGGCAAGATCCCGAAGGGCGTGCTGCTGGTTGGCCCTCCCGGAACGGGTAAGACCTTACTGGCCAAGTCGGTGGCGGGTGAAGCCAACGTACCGTTTTTCAGCATCTCCGGCTCCGATTTCGTGGAGATGTTCGTCGGCGTAGGCGCCTCACGCGTCCGCGACCTGTTTAACAACGCCAAGCAGAAGTCGCCCTGCATCATCTTCATCGATGAAATCGACGCCATCGGCCGTGCCCGTGGCAAGAACCCGATGAACGGCGGCAACGACGAGCGCGAGAGCACCTTGAACCAACTGCTCACCGAAATGGACGGCTTCGGTACCAACTCCGGCGTCATCGTGCTGGCCGCCACCAACCGTGCCGACATTCTCGACAAAGCCCTGATGCGCGCCGGCCGCTTCGACCGTCAGATCTACGTGGAGCTCCCCGACCTGATCGGCAGAAGGGAGATCTTCGAGGTGCACATGCGCAACCTGAAGCTCGGTCCCGACGTCGACAAAGAGTTCCTGGCCAAGCAGACCCCAGGCTTCTCGGGCGCCGATATCGCCAACGTATGCAACGAAGCCGCATTGATGGCCGCCCGCAAAGGTAAGGATCTCATTGAAAAGCAGGACTTCATGGATGCCATCGACCGCATCATCGGAGGTCTGGAAAAGAAAAACAAGATCATCACGGCTGACGAGAAGAAGGTCATCGCCTTCCATGAGGCCGGCCACGCCACCACCAGTTGGCTGCTGCGCTACGCGCATCCGCTGGTCAAAGTGACCATCGTGCCTCGCGGCAAGTCGCTGGGCGCCGCCTGGTACCTCCCCGAGGAACGTCAAATCACCACCAAGGAGCAGCTGTATCATGAGATGATCGCCACCATGGGCGGACGCGCCGCCGAGCAGGTCATCTTCGGCCAGATCTCCACGGGCGCCCTCTCCGACCTGGAGAAGGTGACCAAACAAGCCTACGCCATGGTGACCTACTACGGCCTCGACGAGGAGATCGGCAACCTGAGCTACTACGACTCCACCGGCCAACAGGAATACAGTCTCACCAAGCCTTACAGCGAGAAGACCGCCGAAGTCATCGACAAGCAAGTCAGCAAGCTGGCCGAAAAAGCCTACCAGGAAGCACTGAGCATCCTGAGCGCCAACAAGGACGGCCTGACCCAACTGGCCAACAAGCTCATCGAGAAGGAGGTCATCTTCGGGGAAGACCTTGAGCTGATCTTCGGAAAACGGCCATGGGACGAAACAAAGGAGGAAAGCCATGAAGAATCATAGGGGATCGGACAAAGGGACGACCAACAAGGAGCAAATCCTCACTAAGGTGAGAAACGCCATCATCGAGAAGCCTGAGGCGATGTTCGAAGACATCGACCTGCGTACCGACACGTGGAAACCCATCAAGGAGGAAGACGGCAACGCCATCACGTTCGTCCAGCACTTCAAGGACATGGGCGGCATCTTCATCTATTTGGAAAGCGAAGCCGAGTTTGGCGAATGTCTCAAGCAACTGGCTCCGCAAAACGAATGGGAACCCCTCTGGTGCACTGGCCGAAAGATGCAGGCGCTTCTTGAAAAGTACGGATTGGACTATTGCACCACGCCGAACAAAGAAAACAAGCAAAAGATCGTCAGCATCACCACCTGCGACTATCTGATCGCGCAAACAGGCAGCATCTTCATCTCCGACGACGACACCGAAAGCCGTCGGTCCTACGCCGAGCCTGACGTATTGCTCGTATTGGCGCATACCGACCAAATCGTGAGCGGTTTGAAAGAGGCCTTGCAGCGACAAAAGGAGAAACTGAACGCTGCCTCGGCCACCCAAACCGTCATCATCACAGGCCCATCACGCACCTACGATATAGAACAGGAGTTGATTCAGGGCGTGTTTGGTCCCCGTCAAATCGCCGTATTTTTGATCGATGAGTAATTTAGAATCTTTCTAAATTACATTTTTATTTTGATTTTATTGACAATATGAATTACATATTGCTATATTTGCATTGCAAAAAGAGTTAGAAACATTTAACATCGAAAAAAAAGGTAAAGAAACAAGAGAGAACATAGTTTTAAATTAACATAACCAACGGCATTAGTGATTATTTTACATTCAAAAAGAAAAAGCCTAGAAACATTTTCTTTTTGACAAGTTAGGGAAACCTAATAACGTCGGAAAGCATCGTCTCAATAGCACTAGTGGTCCGCCATCTGTATGGATGTGGGATGCACTATGAGACGAGCAGTTTATGATCTAGGCTTCTGCGAATGTAGGTAGTGGTCCCACATTTTTCGGGAGATGCCAACAAAACAAACAAAACAATGGAAAAAAACGAGATCAAAGAGACCAAGAAAGGCACGAGAAAGCCTAGGGCAAAAAGAGCAACTGCTGCTGAAGGTGACGAAAATGCAATCTTTATCGGCACTCTCATCCAACAAGAATTGAAAAACCAGGAGCGCACCGTTTCATGGTTGGCTCGCAAACTGGATTGCGACCGTACCAATGTGTACAACATCTTCCGTCGTCAGGACATCGACACCGAGCTGTTGATGCGCATCTCCGTGATTCTGCACCGCGACTTCTTCTCCATCTTCTCAAAGGAAGCCAAGAGAAAGATTTCTGCCAATCCCGGCATCTGATCTGATTATCGGAACTATTGATATAAAAACAGCCTGGATCACTCCAGGCTGTTTTTTATTTGGTCAGTTCGTTGATGATGTCTTCGATGCTAACGCCCTCGGCCTCGGCCGTGTAGTTTCGGATGATCCTGTGACGAAGGATCGGCACGGCCACCTTCTGGACATCCTCGATGTCGGGTGAGTATTTTCCCGCCAACAAAGCGTTGGCCTTGGCACCGATGATGAGGTATTGCGAGGCACGCGGGCCAGCGCCCCAGCTGAGGAAACGGTTCGCCCAGTCATGTGCCGAAGAAGTGTGCGGACGCGTCTTGGCCGAAAGGGAAACAGCGTATTCATAAACATGATCCGATACAGGCACGCGACGCACTAACTGCTGGAAATAGACGATCTCCTCGGGCGATAGCACAGGCTCCACCTTGGCATCACGACCTACGGTGGTGTTCTTCACGATCTCCACCTCCTCCTCATACGAAGGATAATCGAGCATGAGGTTGAACATGAAACGGTCCAATTGTGCTTCAGGCAAAGGATAGGTTCCCTCCTGCTCTATCGGGTTCTGGGTGGCCAGCACGAAAAACGGCTCCTGAAGACGATAAGTCTTTCCAGACACCGTCACGCTGCGTTCCTGCATGGCCTCCAGTAAGGCGGCCTGGGTCTTGGGCGGCGTACGGTTGATCTCGTCAGCCAAAATGATGTTGGCGAACACCGGCCCCTTGATGAAGCGGAACTGCCGCGACTCATCGAGAATCTCCGTGCCGACGATGTCGGAAGGCATCAAGTCGGGCGTGAACTGGATACGGCTGAAACTCAGTCCCAAAGCCTGTCCAATCGTATTGACCAACAAGGTCTTGGCAAGGCCGGGAACGCCAACCAGCAACACATGTCCCTGACAAAAAATGGAAAGAATGGTGTTATGGATGATCTCATCCTGTCCCACGATCACCTTCCCTATCTCAGCACGCAACTTGGCATACTTCTCAACCAGAGCCTTGGCGCCTTCAACATCTGAACTGTACATCTCTATTGAATTCTGGGTTAAAACATTGTTTTTGATTGTCATTGCCATTGAAACTGGAAGTCGCAGTCGGCAAAGTCCTCATCGATGCGGATGAAGGCCTTCTTCGCCTTGGAGCGGATCCAGTTCTTGATCACCGTTTGGTTTTTCTGGTTCATTGCCCATGTCTGAATGCGCGAATAGTCATTCTCCAAAGTGGCTTTGTGGGCGTCGACTTTCTTCTTCACCATCACCAGGCGGAAAGCGTCCTTGCCGTCGTTGGTGGTCATGGGCAGCGGCGAGCTTACCTCACCGACATTGAGTTTGCTGATGACAAAAGCCAGATTCTTGAACTCACCGAAAGACGGGTATTCACCGAGTTCCTGAATCTCTGAAATGGTGATCCTGTAGCCACCCTCGATGGGATTGACGATATAACCGCCGTTGGTCTTCGAATCGTCGTCGCTGAACTTCTTGCAAGCCTCCTCAAAGGTCATGTCGCCGTTGCGGATCAGCATGGCAGCCGAATCCAGGTCGGCTTGAGCCTTTTCCAGCGCCTCCACAGGCACCTTGGGAGTCATCAGGATGTGACGGCAGTTGACGTAGTCGTCACGACGCTCAATCAATTGGATGATATGGAAACCAAACTGTGTCTCAACGACTTCCGAAATCTCACCGTCTTTAAGGTTGAAGGCCACGACCTCGAATTCAGGAGCGAACTCGCCGCGACCGGTGAATCCCAGCTCACCACCCTTACGAGCCGAGCCCGGATCTTCGGAATACAGCACCGCCATGGCGGAGAAGCTGCTTTCCCCTTCGAGGATACGCTTGCGGATCTGATACAGCTGATCCTTCACGGCAAGCTTCTCGTCAACGCTGACCGGCGGACGTTTCACGATCTGCATGATCTCATATTCGGTGTCGACCATGGGGATGCTGTCATCAGGCAGGCTGCGGTAAAAGGCCTTGACTTCGGCTGGAGCCACCGTCACCCCATTCAAGATGTCGGCCCTGACTCGGTCTTGCAAGGTCTTTTCCTTGACCAGGCGGCGCAATTCATCCTTGATCTCAGCCATGGTTTTATTGAATATCGACTCCAGCTTCTCTTGCGAGCCCGCACGACCGATCAACTCGGTGATACGGCGATTCAACTCCACGTCGACTTCGGCGTCGGTAACGACGATACTATCCATCTCAGCTTGATTGAGCATCAGTTTCTGGAACAGCAGTTCTTCCAGGATGGCGCAACGCATGGCCGAGGAACTACCCTCGATGGATCCCTGCATCCTATACTGGATGTATTGGCTCTCGATATCCGACTGAAGTATGATGTTCTTTCCGACCACGGCCACCACCTTATCGATCACCTGGGTCTTGCCTTCCTGAGCCATAGCCGCAAAAGCCGTCATCAATATCGCGACAATAATCAAAGGAGTTTTTTTCGACATAACAACAAAATTAATAGATTTCAAATACTTTTTCCTTCACCGCTTTCTTGTAAAGCTCCACATTAATCTGCGAAAGCAGATCCTTCTTTCTTCTCAACAAAATGATATTCTTGATGTTATCACTTTCGATTTCTAGAGGCGAGACGCTTTCTTCCATCAGATGGTCCTCAAAACGTACCATGTACACGAGATTGTCGTTCTCAAAGGAGACAAAACGGTTCTTTTTCAGGAAGCTCTCCGTGTTGTAGATCTCCATGGGAACCGTCTCCAGCAAATCGTCGAGCCGAATCCAGCTGTCCACATCAAGGGAGCTGGAAACCGCATACTGACGGGCCAGGACATCCAACTGGGGCAGCATCAGCGTGTCGCGGTTGCTCATGATCTGCTGGAAATCCTTCTTATGTTTGCAATCGTCCTTCAGGATGACGTAAACAACCTTCACCATGGTCGATCGCAACTGAAAGTTGCCCATGTTCTCTTCATAGAAAGCCGCGATCTCATCCTCGGTCACGACAGTATCGAGATACTGCTCAATGATCTGGGTCTCGTAGGCATAGATCAGCAGCGAATTGTTATAGTCCTGCAATTGTTTCGAGAAGTCGCGCTGTTCGGGAGTCAGGTTGATTTCAGCCTGATGGATCAACAGCTGGTGGCGGATCCATGAATCGATGAAGTCGTTCACTCGTGCCAGACTGTCCATTTTGGACGCATCAGCGGGAACCACGCCTTCCAAGTCCTCCGGATAGAGCTTGTTGCCATAGCACTCAGCCACCACAATATGGTCCGATTGCATGATGTAATCGCGACAGCTTGTGGCTGAAAGCATCAACACGACACCCAAAACAAAGGCTATCTTTCTCATTGATAGAGCGCTTTGACTTTTTCGAGGACGGTCTGGTCAATTTTCACAGGGTATTTCTTGTGCAGCTTGTCCATCCATTTTTCCTCCAGTTCCAACTGATAATCGGAAGTCACCAAACCTTTGGCCTCACGCAAGGTCTTCGGTTCGGGCTTGCGTACCTCGATGATGTTGACGATTACCGTTGATTGGTCCACCGTTGAAGGGATTTCCTTGCTGGCGCCAGCTTTCCATTCGGTTTCATCCACAAACTGGTTGTCGCCACGCTGGAAGAAGGCATTGCGCACAGTCACATGGCCGACAGTGTCGCGAACCAGCACTTTCCTCAGGCTATCGAACGGCACGCCTTCAGCCAGGTATTCCTTGACTTTTGGCAGCGACTCTGGCTTGTTCACGGTAATGACGCAGGCCTTGACACGGTCTTTCCACATGTATTTGTCGGTGTTCTTGGCATAGAATTCCTGAAGGCCGGCAGTATCCTCAACCGCCTTGTTCCAGACTTCCTTGTCCATCAGGTCGAAGAGCAGGATGCCGTCGTTGTACTCCTGCACCAGGCTCTTGAACTCAGGATAGCGTTCCTCTAGATGCTCATCGGCATAGTCGATCACCGCTTGGCTCTGGAAGGAGTCGTAAAGCTGGTAAGCGTACACCTGAATCGGGATGCCGCCACGCACCTTGGCATTCTTCGATTTGATATACTCCGCGAAATCGCCAACGGTCACGGTTTTCTTGCCAATGGTGAACAGGGTGGCGCCAAGCTTGGCATCCTTGGCAGGAACGAACTCACCTCTCAGAATCGAACTGTCGATCGAAGTCATGAAGTCAGTGAGGTTCTTGTCGTTGGTCTTGAAGCCATATTCCTTCTTGATCTGCTGCAGCACTACCTCTTCCGACTTCTTGGAACGCATGTCCTTCTGGACGCGTTCGGCGAGAGCGGTACGTTCCTTTTCGAAGCTTCCCACGCCCGAATAGTTGTTCAGTTTAATGATATGGAAGCCATAGTTGGTGCGGATCGGCTTGGAGATCTCACCGGGTTGCATCTGCTTGATCGTCTCAATGAACTCTGGCACGATGCGGTTGACCGTGAATGGCATCAGGGAGCCATTGCGGGACACAGAACCCCTGTCGTCGGAATACCTGCTGACAGCGTCGTTCCAGTTCTTCCCGTCCTGCGCCATCAACTCAGCGTAGATGTTGTCGGCTTTCGTCTTGGTTTGCTGGATGGTCTCCTCTGAAGCGTCAGGAGCGACTTGAAGAAAGATATGCGCCGCTTGGATGGATCCGAGAGCGTCCGTCACGCTGGCCACTTTGATGACATGATATCCGAAGTCGGTGCGAACGGGCATGGAGATTTCACCCACCTTGGTGTTATAGGCGCCAGTCTCAAACGGGTACACCATGTCGAACACGGTAAAATAGCCCAAGTCGCCACGGTTGCCCTTACGGGCCGGAGTGTTTTCGGTGGCCTTGGTATCGCGTGCCGAAGGATCTTGTGAGTAGGCAACGGCCAGATCGCCAAAGTCCTCTCCGTTCAAAGCCTTCTTCCTAGCATCCATCGCTTTGTTGTAGGCCTTCAAGGTGTCGGCCGGAAGAGCGTGCTTATCACAAGTGATCAGGATATGCGAAGCCCTGATGTCCTTGAGTTTGCGCTGATAAGCCTCCTCAACGAGCTCCTCGCTGATCTCTTCATTGGTGAAGTAGGGCTTGGCCAGCTGCTTGCGGTAACCTTCCAATTCCTTCTTGAACTTGGCGTTCGTATCCAATCCCATAGCGTAGGCCTCCATGACCTTCATACGGAAATTCACGAAAAGGTCCAGATACTCATCCACGGATTTCTTCTCAATGACATCGCTTTTCAAGTTGTTCTTGGAATAAACATCGGTGAATTCCTTCACTGTGACTTTCTCTTTGCCGATGGTCATCAACACTTGCTTGTCAAGCTTGGATTGGGCAAAAGCTGTTGTTGACAGCCATGCGAATACCACTAATACAATGACTTTCAAGAAATTAATTCTTTTCATGATATCAAATTTCTCCTATTTCTTTATGATCTTTTACTATAGTTGGGGGCTTCCTGAGTGATGGTGACATCGTGCGGATGGCTTTCCAGAATACCTGAGTTGGTGATTCGGATGAACTTGGCGTTTTTCAGTTCATCGATGGTATGGGAACCTGTGTAGCCCATGCCTGCGCGGAGGCCGCCCACCATCTGATAGACCACTTCCGAGAGGGAACCCTTGTAGGGAACGCGACCGGCGATTCCTTCCGGCACCAGCTTCTTGATGTCGTCTTCCATATCCTGGAAGTAACGGTCCTTCGAGCCTGCCTGCATGGCCTCGAGCGAACCCATGCCACGGTAGGTCTTGAACTTACGGCCTTCGAAGATGATGGTGTCGCCAGGTGACTCATCCACGCCTGCGAAGAGCGATCCAGCCATGATGGACGAAGCGCCCGCCGCCAAGGCCTTCACGATGTCGCCAGTATAGCGGATACCTCCGTCAGCGATGATCGGGACGTCGGAGTTCTTGAGGGCTTTGGCCACCTCAAGAACGGCAGTGAGTTGCGGTACGCCGATGCCGGCCACGACACGGGTGGTGCAGATGGAGCCGGGCCCGATGCCGACTTTCACGGCGTCGGCGCCAGCCTCGACCAAGGCCAAGGCAGCCTCGCCGGTAGCGATGTTGCCCGCCACGATGTCGATGTCCTTATACTTGGCACGCAGGGCCTTCACCATGTTGATCACGCCTTGCGAATGGCCATGGGCGGTGTCGACCACCAGGGCGTCCACGCCGGCCTCGACCAAAGCGTCGGCACGCTCGATGGTGTTGGAGGTGATACCCACAGCGGCAGCCACACGGAGACGGCCTTTGGCATCCTTGCAGGCGTTCGGGCGAGCCTTCACCTTGATGATGTCCTTGTAGGTGATCAAGCCGAGCAGATGGTTGTCCTTGTCGACGACAGGGAGCTTCTCGATCTTGTATTGCTGAAGGATGTCGGCGGCTTTCTCAAACGAAACCTCCTGGGTGGTAATCAGGTTCTCGCTCGTCATCACCTCGCTGATGGGGCGTTCCAAGCCACGCTCAAAACGCAGGTCGCGGTTGGTGACGATGCCTTTCAGGAAATTGTGGCTGTCGACCACCGGGATGCCACCGATGTGATATTCACTCATCAGGTTGAGAGCATCCTTCACCGTGGCGTCGACATGGATGGTGATCGGGTCGGAGATCATGCCGTTCTCGGCGCGTTTCACCTTACGCACCTCAGCGGCCTGCTTGCCGATGGTCATGTTCTTGTGGAGCACGCCGATGCCGCCTTCCTGGGCGATGGCGATGGCCATGCGCGATTCCGTCACGGTGTCCATTCCAGCAGAAACGATAGGCACGTTCAGCTGAATGTGACGGGTAAATCTGGTCTTCAAACTGGTCTCACGAGGGAGAACATTGCTGTAGGAAGGGACCAGGAGCACATCGTCATAGGTCAGACCTTCGCCAACAAATTTATCGTTATCTATTGTCATAATCGGATGATTTATTTTAATCGGCAAAAATACGAAAAAAAATCAATTCACAACGATCTTTCTGTTTAGTTCCACCCCATCTTCGTCAACGCAGCGCAACCGGTAGGTTCCTTTCTCCACATCGATGGGCATTTGGTGGTTCAGCCAGGTCTTTCCGAGAAACACATCGTTCAGTGTCCAGTAAATGGTTTTCCTGGGGTTGCGGTGGGCGATTTCGAAGATGATCTGCTGTCGTTCGCCTGTGATGCCGATGGGGATGGTGACTCTTGCGTCCGACTTGGGATAGACGAATGCCATCACATCGTCGGGATGGGCAGTAGCGCAACGAGGATAGAGCATCGGCAACGGACGGTACAGGGCGGAGTGTTTTTTGTAGAACCACTCCATGACGGGCGGCAACACGAAATAGGACTCGTAGCAGCGCTGGTCGACGGGATAGCAGTCGGGTAACACTTGGTATTGTCGGGTGGAATCGAGGAAAACCTTCCTATGATAGGGGCAAACGCCTGTCTTGATCTCCACATCGGGCATCATCACCTTCTTGGTATGCTTGCAGATTTCTGAATTGGGATAGCCCGACTCAGCGCACACCTCTACCTCGATGGCGGTAGCCGTGGAAGGCGGATAGGTATAGCTGTCCTTCAGCAGTGCCGCCACATCGAACATCAACGGGGCAGCAACGCCCACGCCGGTCAAGCCGGGACGGCCCTCGCCATTGGCGTTGCCCACCCATACTCCGATGACATAACGGTCGGTCAAGCCAATGGTCCAGGCATCCTTGAAACCGAAGCTGGTGCCCGTCTTCCAGGCCACCTGCTTCGACGAGGAGAAGCCGCTCCATCCCGTCTGGTTGGTAGGTCGCGTCAGGCCTTTCATCACATCGAAGGTGATGGCGATGGCGTCGGCTGAAAATGGGGAAATATTGTCGGGAACCGGTTCCAAAAAGCTCTCGTTCACCGCTGAGGCAAGCTTCCTGCCCATGTTGGCGTATGCGTTCACCAGATCGAAAAGCGAAGCTTCGGCACCGCCCACGATCAGGGAGAGTCCGTAGTGATCGCTGTCGAACACGATGCCCGACAGGTTGAGCCGCTTCAACAAGCCATGGAAACGCTGGTGGCCGTATTCCTTCAACAGATAGACAAACGGGGCGTTCAGCGAGTGTTGCAAGGCCTCATCGGCTGGCACCACTCCCCAGTATTGCCCTGAGTAATTCTTAGGGGTGAACCCCGACAGGTTCATCGGAACGTCGGGCAGCAGCATGGTCGGAAGCAAAGTACCCTCGTCGAGCATGGCGGCATAGAGGAACGGCTTCATGATGCTGCCTGTAGAGCGCTGGGCCTTCACCATGTCAACCATGGCGGCGTCTTTCGCCTTGGCGTTGTTGCCCACGTAAGCCACTACCTCATTCGACAGATAGTCAACCACATACACCGCCGCATTTTCGATCTGGTTCAGCGTGTTGGCCTGATGATGCCGATCCATGATCTCCGTTATGTTGCTTTGCAGCCGATAATCCAAGTCGCAATGGATTTGTTCGCCCTTATGGCTTTTCTCCTGATCCATCAGGTAATGGTAAGCCAGCTGGGGCATGTCGTAAGGTTTCATCGGCAGCTTTTCCATCATCGCCAGTTCACAGTCGTTATGGCTCAAGGACAAAACACGGTATTTTCTCGGGATGAAAGCCTTTGGATCGGTCATTCGGAACAATAGGGCGTCGCGCTTGTCAAGCAGCCGTTCCCTAGAGCGTCCGGGATGGATCATGGCGGGCGAGTTAGGAAGCACTGCCAGAGTAGCGGCCTCGCTCCACGTCAGCTGGTCGGGGGTAGTATGAAAATAGCGCCAAGCAGCCGCGTCGATGCCCACCACATTGCCGCCAAAAGGCGCATGGGCGACATAAAGGTCAAGGATTTCCTTTTTGGTATAGCGCAGCTCCAGACGGATGGCGAGTATCACCTCCAAAAGCTTCTCACTATATGTCCTAGGCTTGTTTTTTCGAGCGAGTCGGACGACCTGCATCGAGATGGTGCTCCCTCCCCTAACCACCTTGCCCGCCCTTGCGTTTTCAACCATGGCTTGGAAAAAGGCGACGGGATTGAAGCCATGATGGCGGAAAAACTGTTGGTCCTCAAACTCGACGAGACAGGCGATATACTTCTCTGAATAACAGTTGGAAGCCGGGAAGCGCCATTGTCCGTCATCGGCGATACGGGCACCCAGCAGTTCCCCGTTTTTGGCCGTAAGAACGGTGGAATAGGGATCATCGAACTTGGGGACAGGGATACACAGAAAAAGAAGAAACAGGCCTGCCAAAAGCAGGCCTGTCCTAATCATCCATTTCCGTTGTTTGGTCATTTCACCACGACCGGACGAGCCGGCACCATGTAGTAGATCTCGTTGTTGTACATGTCCTCGCAACGGACGGCGGGAAGCATGTACGAGCCCTCGAAGGTGGCGTTCAGCTTCAAGGTGAAGGTCTTCTTCTGCTTGGGTGAGAGGTCGAAGAAGAAGTAGGCGCGGTCGTCACGGATGTCCAGATGCTTGGCATCCTCGTTGGCTTGATTCTGGCCGAACAAGCGCTCGTTGACGATCTCCCAGCCAGAGGCGAGGTAGTACGACAGTGCCAATTCAGTCACCTTGTATTCGCTGGGGTTCTCCACGGTGATCTTGGCCGTGAATTCAGTACCCATCGGCAACGAGGCGGGGTTGATGGCGGCACCGTTCTTGTCGAAGTAGTTCACCTTCATCTTGATGAAGTTGCCGTTCTCAGTGGTCTCGTATTCAGCCACGGCGGTCTTGGCAAAGACCTTGGCCGTCACCTTCTGGTTGGAGTTGTTGGTGAACTGGATCTTGTTGGAACCCAGTTTCGGAACGATGGCAAAGCCAGTCGATCCCATGTTGGTGTTCACGGTATGGTCTTCACCGTTGACGTTCACGGTAGCGGAAATCGGAGCGTTGGTGGTTCCCATCTTCTCGGCATACTTGCCCAAGGTGAACAGAGCGAAGGCGGTGGACTGGGTGTCGAGCCAACGGCCACTGTTCAGGATGTCGCAAAGGTCGTTGACATGACCCTGGATGGACTCCTGATCCTTGTCGCACAGCATCTCGGAATAGGTCATGAAGGCCAAGTCGCGGGTGGTTGAGCCGAAGGACGAGTAGTAATCCGACATGTGTTCACCGTCCTGAACGGTCGGCCAGAACTGGGCAACCATGTTCTTCTTGCCCACTTGGGCGTAGGTGGCTGCGGTCAGCATGGAGGTCAGGCTGTAGTTCATCTTGATCTCCTTGAAGCGGTTGAGTGCGCCCATCTCAGGAGCACCGCCGAGTGCCAGCACAAAGAGGCGGTAAGCTTGGATGGTCTCACCCTGCTTGAAGTCGGGGTTGTTTCTCCATGCCTTGGCGATGTCGGCCTGATAGTTCATCATACCGTCGAAGAGGTAAGCGGGAACGTCGAAGCCTTGGTTCTTGGCCTCCACAAGGAAGTGAAGGGCATAGATCTCAGTCCAAGGATCCACATAACGGCCGCCGACCCAGTTGGTGAGCGAGAAGTCGGCCTGCTGGTACGACTTCAGGCTGGCGATACCTTCCTCGATCGACTCGCGGATCTTTGCCTGGGCTTCCTCACTCTGCTGCATGAAGTAGTTCAGATACAGCTGTGGGAAAGCGGCTGACACCACTTGTTCAAGGCAACCGTAAGGATAAGTGGTCAAGTAGTTCAAGCGGCTGTACATGTCGACCGGGATGAGCGATGCCACCATGACATTGCCTTCCTGGGTTCCTGCGATGCCAGCCATATCGAAGCTCATGGATTCGGTAGCGCCGGCAGCGATCTCCTTGGTGTAGGTCTGACGTTTCTCAGCGTATGGCATACGGATCGGGATCTCAGTCTTGGTCTCGGCATCATAGCCTCCACCCGACACTTTCACGTCAAACACAGCATTGCCCAAGGTCTCAGGCACCTTCACCTTCATCACGAACATGGCTTCGCCGTTGCCATCAACTTTTACCGACGATGGCACCGTGCCGATGGCGTTCAGGTTCTTGTTGTTCACCGTCACGTTGAGGTTTTGGCCCTTCATGTTGGGTGCCAACACCTGAACCTTGAGGGTCATCTCGTCGTTAGGCGCGGTGACACGCGGAACCGCTGGGAACAGGTTGATCGGATCCACCACGTTCATGCGCTTGCCAGCGGCGCCGAACGACTTGCCATCGCCCTTGGCCACCACCATGAAGCGGAGCGCGCCGGAGCATTGCGGCACCTCAAACTCGTGGGTGTTCTGGTCTTTGGCCTTGAGCTCAAACGGTCCGTAAGTGACTGCGAAAGCCTTGAAGCGCTTGTCGAGGGTGACTTCCTGGTTGATGAAGCCGTCACCGCCGATGGCGTAAAGCGTTCCAAGCTCGCCCGAGAAGGCGTCGATGATATAGTTGTAGTTGTCCCAAGTACGCACCTTGAGCGATTGCTTGGCGTTGAAGTAATTGTACGGATCGGGAGTGGCAAAGTTGGTCAGGCCAAGGATGCCCTCGTCGACGATAGCCAGTGTATAGGTCATGGCCTTGGCGTTCTCTTCCTTCACTGTGACCTGGATCTTCTTCTTGGTGTTGGAGGTCTCCGGGACGTCAAGCACAGGCTTCAGCTGCAGCTGGCTGTCTTCCACTTTGACAGGCACCACGCCATACATGCGCAGCGGCATGTCGTTGCCCGCGTTGCGAGGCTGGATCAACGAGACGTAGACGTAAACGTTGGGGATCATTTCCTCCGTGGCCTTGAATTCCACCTTGCCTTCAGCGGTCAGCTTGTCGAACACCATGCTCTTGAGGACCTTGTCGTTGGCTTCGACCGTCACGAGGGCCTTTGCCATCTCGTTGGCGGGGAAGTAAACCACGACGTCGTCACCGACCTTATAGGTATCCTGGCTGCAGCTCATGGCCAATTGAACAGGACCTTCGGAATCGCCGGTGGAGTGAATGGTGGCGTAATCCCAATCGAAACGCATCACCTTGGCGAAGGTGTTGCCACCCTGCTTGTCGGTGATGACGAGGAGGTAAAGACCCCACTTCTCGTTCGGCACACTGAGTTGCAGATCGGTCTTGCCGTTGTTGCAGGTCAAGGTTCCGCTCATCTCGGGACGCTTGTAGGTGCCTCTCACATACTTGCGCAGCGAATAGGCGTCCTCGCTCGACCACCACCAGTAACCATCGATCTTATAGAACTGATACTCCAGTGAAATGGTCGACTTGGCCAACTCACCGTTCTCCTTGACCACAGCCACGGGGAACTTCCAGTTGCGGTTGGTGAAGTAGTAGGAACCATATTTCGACTCGGTAGCCGGCATCTCCACACCCACATATCTCCCATAAGGCGAGAGCTTGGCCGTGGACGATCCAATGCTGAAGTCGCCACCAGCCTCATACACCGTGGTGATGAAGGTGGCGTTGATCATCTGTTCCGACGAGAGCTCCTGCAAGGGCTCGAAGCTCACCATGGCATTGCCTTGGCCGTCGAGCGCGCCGCTGAAGAGGCTAATCTCCTCGGGATAGAACTCCTCTGAGTCGTTGCCGAAGGTATAGGTCGGGAAGTTCGAGAACGAAGTCTTTCCCTGACGCACCATCACTTCGATATCGGCTTTGAGTCCTGAAGCGGTAAGGCCGTTGAGCCATTTGGCGTTCAACTTGGCGTTGCGGGGATTGCTGAGGCTGACGACTTCGGGAGCATCGAACTTGATCTCAAGACGGTTAGGCTTCACGGTTTCAACTCTCAAATACTTGTTGATCACGCTGTTACCGACTTTGAACGAGGCCCTCCACATACCCGTTTCGTCGTTCGGGCTGGTTTGGACATTGAAGGTATAGATGCCACCCACAGGGCTGTTGTTCGATTTGCGAGCGTAGAGACGGCTTGAGGCGTCGTACACTTCCATCACTACAGGATAATCGGCGGGAAGCTTGGCATCCACGTCGGAAACCATGAGGTTGAGCTGGAGCTCGTCGCCCGGACGCCAAACGCCACGGTTGGTATAGGCGAATGCGGAAACGCCCTTCTCAACGGTCTCGCCACCGATATCGAACTTGCTGTACGACAGGGACTCGCCGTTGTTGGTCTTGATGAGCGACTGACCGCTATTCTTATCCTTGGCGACCACGAAAGCCGGACGGTTGGAGCAGGTCAGCTGGGCATGGCCCTTACTGTCGGTTCTGGCCGAGGCAATCTCCTGGCGCTGATAGTTGTAAGCGCAAACCTCGGCACCGGCAACGGGCTCGGCGTCGGAGATGCGGAACACGAACACGTCGATGGCATCGGAGGCACCCATCTTGGCCGTGACGGCAAGATCGGTGACGATGACATTCTTCTGGATCTCCACATAATTATAATAGGTGGCTGTCAACGGGTCGTCCCAGTCACCATCATAGTTGCTTTCCTTGAAGTCGTATGCCTGTCCGTCCCAATACCTAGCCTCAAGCTCTTCGTTCTCGAGGGTGAGCTGTTTCGACTCATCGGTAGCGAAGGCATAGTCGGCCGGACCGAAGTCGAGGATGAGCTGGTACATGTCGCCAGCTTTCACGTCGACATAGTCGGAAAGCACGATCGGATAGGTCTTCCATTTGCAGGGATCAGGGTTGTCAAGCGCAATGTTGACTTTTTTCTCCAGACGGCCCACCTTACGGATGTTATAGGAATCCTCGAGGTCGTTGTCCTGATAGTAAACCAGGATGTTGTCGTCGAACACGCGGACGATGCGGAGCACTACCGAGTTCAGGCAAATAGCATCAAAATAAATGGTGGCGTCGCCGACTTCGGGAACGATTACGCCGTTCTCAGTCCACTTCACCTTGGGGAGGATGTCAGTGAGGTCGATTTTGAAGGTCTGTTCCTGGCGCAGTGAGTTACCGTCGGCATCCTTGATGCCCGAGCCAACGCTGATCTGGACGTCATCCAGCTGGTATTGGTAGAGGTTCGATTTATCCAGATAGAACACGATCTTATTGCCCACGATCTCCGTACGGTAGCCCATTTCGGGAGTGACCGAGACAAAGCCGTCAATATTGCGTTGCTTCAACGGCTGCGAGAAGATCAGGGTGGCGGTGCTGTTCTCCTTATCCACCTTGATTTCGATAGCCTCGAAGGTATCCTTCGAACAGACTTGAAGGTCTCTGGTGGCCTTTGACTTCGACTTCAGGGGCTTACCGTCGAGCACCATCTCAACGGAGGTGTCGGTCCTGCCACGCTTGATGTTGTTGATCTCGAAGTTGTATCTCCTGTTGCCAAGATAGCTAGGAGTCACCTCGTACTGCTTCACGAATTCGGGGTCGAAGATCTTCAGGGCTTCCTCTTCCTCAACGGGTTGGGTGAAGAAGACCTTCACTTCGTACTGAACCTGATCGGCTTCATAATTTGGCGTAACGTCGATGACGCTAAAGTTCTGCACTTGCTCTCTTGAGGTTGCCTTGCCTCCTCCCTTGGAGCAGGAGGTAATGGCTCCAAGAAGGAGCACCCCCATGGCGAGCATCAGGAATCGATTGATTTTCATTGTTTTCATATTGTTTGTTTTTTGTATTAGGCATCAATGTTGGCGTAAGTTGCATTTTGTTCGATGAACTCACGGCGTGGAGCCACGTCGTCGCCCATCAGCATGGAGAAGATGTGGTCGGCTTCCATGGCGTTCTCGATGGTCACCTGACGGAGGGTACGGTTGGCCGGATCCATGGTGGTCTCCCACAACTGTTCTGGATTCATCTCACCCAGACCTTTGTAGCGTTGTACGTCGTAACCGCCCACGGTGCCGTTCTTGGTAAGCTCGGCCCAGGCCTTGATACGCTCGTCGTCGGTCCAGCAGTAGCGGATGGGCTTGACGCCTTTCTTGATGAGATACAAGGGCGGGGTGGCGCAATACACGTAGCCGTTTTCAATGAGCTCGCGCATATAGCGGAAGAAGAAGGTCAGGATCAAGGTGGTGATGTGGCTTCCATCCACATCGGCATCGGTCATGATGATGACCTTGTGGTAGCGCAGTTTGTCGAGGTTCAAAGCCATAGAATCCTCTTCAGTGCCGATGGAGACACCGAGCGCTGTGTAGATGTTACGGATCTCCTCGCTCTCGAAGGCGCGGTGTTGCATGGCTTTCTCCACGTTCAGGATCTTACCGCGAAGCGGCAGGATGGCCTGGAAGGTACGGTCGCGGCCTTGCTTGGCGGAACCTCCTGCGGAGTCGCCCTCCACGAGGTAAAGCTCTGTCTTAGCGGGATCGCGTTCGGAGCAGTCGGCCAGCTTGCCCGGCATGCTGAAGCTTGACAGCACGCCCTTGCGCTGCACCTTCTCTCGGGCGCTGCGGGCGGCCTGACGAGCCTGGGCGGCCAAAACAACTTTGTCAAAGATCAGCTTGGTCTCCTTGGGGTGCTCCTCAAGGTAAGCCGACAGCTGCTGGCCCACGATGGAGTTGACGATACCCATCACCTCGTCGTTGCCAAGCTTGGTCTTGGTCTGGCCTTCGAACTGAGGCTCCGGAACCTTCACGGAAATCACCGCCGTCAAGCCCTCGCGGAAGTCGTCAGGCGTGATCTTCACCTTCTGTTTCTCGAACTTCTCGAGCAGGCCGTTCTTCTCAGCGTAGGTATTGAACGAGCGGGTCAGGCCCGAGCGGAAGCCCTGCAAGTGGGTGCCTCCTTCGATGGTGTTGATGTTGTTGACGTAAGAATGGAGGTTCTCGGAATATTCCGCATTGTATTCGAGTGCGATCTCCACGGGCACATTGTTGCGCTCGCCGGAGATGTAGATCGGTTCAGGAAGAAGCTTCACACGGTTGGCGTCGAGGTAACCGATGAAGTCGGTCAGGCCATTCTCTGAATAGAACGTATCGGAGCGGAACGTGCCGTCCTCGAGCTTGGCGCGCTTGTCAGTCAAAACGATGGTGATGCCATGGTTGAGGTAAGCCAGCTCACGCATACGGTTGGCCAGCGTATCGTAGTCGTATTCGATATGCAAGAAGATACTGCTATCAGGTTGGAACGTGATACGGGTGCCGTTCATGGTCGATTCGCCCACCACCTTCACGTCGTAGAGGGGCTTGCCGCAGGCGTATTCCTGGCGGAACACCTTGCCCTCACGGTAAACCTCCGCTGTCATGTGCGTTGACAAAGCATTGACGCAGCTGACGCCGACGCCGTGCAGACCGCCGGAGACCTTATAGGAGCCCTTGTCGAACTTACCGCCGGCGTGGAGCACCGTCATGACGACTTCCAGAGCCGATCTCTTCTCCTTCTCATGCATTCCCGTAGGAATACCACGTCCGTTGTCAAGCACGCTGATGGCGTTACCCTCCAAAATATCCACTGTGATCTTGTCGCAATATCCTGCCATCGCTTCGTCGATGGAGTTATCCACGACCTCATAAACCAAATGGTGCAAACCTCTGAAATGAACATCGCCAATATACATGGCCGGACGCTTACGCACTGCCTCCAGACCTTCCAACACTTGAATCTTATTGGCACCGTATTCTTCGCTTGCTAATTCTCTTTTTTCTTCTTCAGTCATTGTATTTTTACCTTATTATTTTATTTTTAGTTGAAAAGGCAAAAATACGAATTTTTTACAGATTGAAGGTCAAAAAAGTTGAAAAAAAATGGGGTTAAAATGCCAGTTTCAAACCCGCAAAGGCTTCGATGCCCATGACTGGATAATCGAGGTAATACGGATACTTTTGGTTGAGCAGGTTTTCGGCCTTGACAAACACTGAGAAGCGCTCTTTCAGCTTGTATTCAGCGCCCAAACCCAAGTCAAAGGCGTCCTTCAGCTTGACACTCTTGGCTGCCTCGCCGAGGGTGGGTCTGGTCTTGGCCCAACGGCCGCCCTGATAGCAGAAGGTGGCGTTGATCGACAAGGCTTCATTCAACTGGTAAACGGCGTTCAAGTTGCCCTCCGTCGTGGGACGATACCAGGCATGTTCTTCCTTGGCGGGATCGCATTTATTGTAAGTGAAGCCGGCATCCACCGTCAGGTCGTCCATGACCAGCCACCGCACATTGCCCAGCACGCTGACCTGTTTAGTCTCGTCATAGACCAAGTCAAAGCTGTTGTAGGGTCGATCCTCGATCATGGCATTATATGCCGAAACAATACGAGGGTTGAAGAAATAGTCGTTGTCGGTATGACGGTAGCGGACGCCCACGTGAACGTCTACCGTATTCAGGATGTTGGTGCGGACGCCTCCGTCAAAGCCTAACTTCACGTTGGTGATGTCCATCTTCAAACGGGTGGCGACAAACGGATTCTCCTCAACCAGATCGCGGTAGGTGTACGATTTGAGGCCGCCGTTCAAGCCGGCATAGAACTCCAAGGCGTTGTCCAACACAAAGAGGCTGCCTGTCAAGTCGGGATAAACCCTGAAGAGGGCATCCGAAGAATTGAACTTGGTGCCGACATCCATCCTCACACCAAGATGCAGGCGATAGAAGTCATCTTTCATCTCAAAATAAGGATTCATTTTCACCAAAAGGCGGTTGTATTTGCCCTGCACCTCCTCGAAACCGACCAAACCGTATTGAGCGGACACCGCCACACCCATCTTCTGGGGATTGTCCTTCCTACCCCACAGATTCTCGGCATAGCCCAGGTCATAGTCGAGCTTGGCAAAATGCTCCCAGCCGCTTCCCACAACTCCGAAAAGGTAATGATAGTCCAATCCGACCGAATGGGTCAACGTGCCCGTGCTCATCGTTATTGGGGCAAATCTCCAATGGGTGCCGATGGTGTTGTAGGTCTGCTGGGGTGCGGCATGATCCAACGACACTTGGTCCCAAAGCCATTCCTTGGTCTTGATGCCGTAGTAATGGTAAACGTCATTCTTGTAATATACTTTGCCATCTAGCTGATAACCTGCCAAATCATTATCCGAAATGCCGATCTCAAAGGCGTTGTTCATGAAGCCCGAAGGCGCGTAATCCTTCATGTCAAGCCATGAGGAATAATGCTTGATGCCCACGCTCAAACCGAAATTCTTGGAAAGGTTGGAGTTGTGCCTATACAGGAAAACTGGCGATATGCGCGAGCCGAAAGCCGCCATCAGGAAGTTCTTGGCCACGTTTTCGCCGGGAGCGTTCTTGCTGTTGTAGCTCAAGGGACTGAGCTTCTCAATGTTGAGACTAAAGCGGTGCTCATTGTCAAGCACTTTCACCTTCGACTCGGGCATGACGAAGGTCTGCTCGGGAGTGTCGGGCTTCAGCACTATCTTATTCACCTTGTTGACCTTGGGACGGTAGGAGCCCTCAATGGTCACTTCCTCGTTGTGTTGGGCGAAGAGGCCTTGGACAAAGGCAAGGGTGATGGCAAGAAAAACTATCTTTTTCATTGGTCTAGCTGATTAATCTTGTTTTGGGCTTCGGTTTTCAACGCATTGATGGAGCAGTTGTCGATGACGCTTCGGAGGGTCTCCTTGGCTTGGAACAGGTTGTCCTTGGCAACGTAGACGTCCGCCAGCAGGATAAATGACTTGGCCACCCAATACTCGTGCGACGAGAACCGGTCGGCGATGTCGAACACCTTGTTTTCAGCCTCGTCGAGCTGATTCATTTTGAAGGAAGCCAAGGCCGAATAATAGGCGCTCTCGGCACCAACCACCGACTTGTCGGCTTGTACGCTCTTGTCGAGCCAAGTGACGGCGGTAGCGTAGTTTTCCTTCATGACATACGACTTGCCCACGATATGGTTGACTTGGTTGGTCTGCTCCGCGCTCAGGTCCATCGACCGGCTCAGGCGCTCACCCATTTCGATGGCCTTGTCGTAGTTCTGCATGAAATAGTAGCTCTTCATGCTGCCCTCCAAGGCTTCCAGTGCCAGCATAGGTTCCTCGGTGATGCTCGAAAGGCGAGCGTAGTATTGGCTTGCTTTCTCGTAATTGGCCTGGTCATATTCCATGCGCGCCAGCTTCATCAAGGCGTTGTCGGTGAAATCGTTGTCGGGTTGGCTCACAATATAGGTCAGATGGGCTTTCACCTCTTCTTCGGTACCCACCTTCTCGGCACATTCGGCAGCATAGTTGTGCGCCTTCAGCAGATAAGCCCCTCTCGGGAAATTGTCGAAATAATACTTCAAGGCCTTCTCAGCCTCCTGGTAACGACGGTCGAGGAAGAAATTCTCGGCATTGGCGAATGCCAGCGAATCTTGCTGAGTCACCTGAATCTGACCCAATCCGTTGGATTCGACATAGCCGAAGTACTCATTGAGGTTGTTCTGCTCCATGTAGATGTTGCGGATGATGGACTGGGCTTCTCGCGACTCGTCGGTGTTGGGATAGTTCTTCACCAAGGTCTTAAGGTTGGTCAACGCCTGGTCATACTGGTTGTTGTTGTAATAGATCATGCCCACCTTCATCAAGGCCTGACGGGTGTAGGACGAGCGCGGCCTTTCCTTGATCAGCCTGTCGAATGCCCCGATGGCCGAGCGCTTGTCACCATACACCAGATGGGTGTTGCCGATCTCAAAAAGGGCCTTGTCGTAATGACCGGTGCTCGGATAGGTTCTTATCAACTCCTCCAGCAGGTTGATCTTTTGGTTGGAGTTGCCCTTGGCGCCATAGCACACCCCCTGCTGGTAAAGCGCATAGTCGGCATTGCGCTTGCCGATACGGGTAGCCTGTTCGTAATGGTTGATGGCCTGCTGATAGCTTCGGTCCACGAAGTAGCAGTCGCCCAAACGGATGTAGGCATCGCCCTTCAGGTCGGCCTTACTGTCGTCGCAGCGTTGCACGAAATTTTTGAAACACTTGATGGCCTCGTCGTAATTGGGCTTCTGGTAATAGATGTAACCAAGTCCGTAATCGGCCATGGTGGAGAGCTCACGGTTGGAGGTGTTCTTGGTTTGCTTGTAATAACGCTCCGCCGTAGCGAAATCGCCGGCAGCGTATGCCGATTCAGCAAGCCAGAAGGTGGCTTCAGCCTTTCTGCTTCCCGAGCTTTTCAAAATCTTGGAGAAGCAAGCCTGTGCGTTGTCGTAGCGCTGGTTGTGGAAATGGTCCACACCCGTGGCAAACAACAGCTCGTCGTAGGCATCCCTCAGTTCAGGACTCTTGATGCGCATCTTTTCAAGGCGTTCCAGGGCCTGGTCGTTGCTCTTGGCGTTCAACAGCAGATACACAGCCAACTCTTCGGCCTCGGCACGACGATCAGAATAGGGATTCTCGGCCACAAAGGCATCCAGATGCGACACAGCCTCGTTGAAGGGATCGACACCCGGAATCAGGCTCAGTTGGGCGTAGTTGAACAAGGCGTCCTCGCTGATTGCCCTGTCAAAACCGGCCGAATATGCTGTAAAGAAGGCATTGCGGGCATATTTGGGCTGGTCAGTGTCGGCATAACACGAAGCCAAGTAATAAGAGGCATACTGGCCTATGGTATCACGGTCGCTGGCGGCTTTTTGCAAGTCTTCAATGGCACCTTGGACGTCGTTCTTCTTCATCTTGCAGACGCCCATTTGATAGGACACCTCACGAGGTATGTTGCGAACATATTTGTTTTTTTTGAAGAAGGTATAATACACAAGCGCTTTGTCGTAGTCTTTTTGCTGGAAATAGGCATCGGCAACGATGAGTGCCAACTCACCTTGTTGCCATTTATTGGCATCGCGCACCGCGTCGGGGCCGTCACGCAACACAGCCTCATAGTTGCCATGCCGATAGTTGATCTGAAGGATGTTGGCCGATGCGATCTTCCCATAAACCAGATGGTTGCGCAACTGCCCGAAATGGCGCAGCGCCTCCTGGTCGTTGCCTTTCTGATATTGGATATAGGCGTAGTAATAGCTGGCGTCCGCCTGGTATTTGCCCTCGTTCAGCGCCAATCCCTGAAAGTAGGGCAAAGCCTTGTCGTTATCGCCCAATTGGAAATAGGAATAGCCCATATTGAACTGCATCCGCTGGGCTTCATCCTGGGTGAGCGAGGCCGAGGGCGTCTGTTGATAAATGGCCAAGGCCTCGGTGTATTTTTTCTTTTCGAACAGCACATTGCCATACAGATAGTTGGCATGCCACGACCAGGTGCTGCCGGGGTTGTCGTTCACGAACGACACGATTTTCGATTCCGCATCGCCCTGTCCCAAGTAGAGAGCGCTGACGGCAATGTAATACTGCGCGTCGACGGCCTTTTGGATCTTTTTGTCTTCCACGGCGTTCAGGTATTCGGTGAACGACTCCAGAGCGGCGCCATATTCACCGTGTTGGAAGAGCGTCAGGCCTTGGTCATAGAGCGACTGGGGCTCGTATTTCGTGATGGTTTTCTGTGCTTTGGCCGAGATGGCAACCAAGCTAAGCAACAGTGTGAAGGCGATTATGATGGAACGGTTTTTCATGTTTCAAAATTACTGAAAAATAACGTACATACACATTATTTATTGTAAAAAGGCGATGAGAGACGTAAGCGGGATTCTGTTCCCCTTGCGGGGCGACTGTCATTTCTCTAGGCCTACGGTCACCCGCAGGCTCAAGCGACCTACCCAAAAGACTCGGACGAGCAGCCCTTTCGGTCCCGAAGGACCT
>JAGCPG010000021.1 GCA_017645245.1 Bacteroidales bacterium | reverse complement strand
CTCAACGTCATCCGTGCCAAACTTGTAAGCCGCATGTTCGCAGTCGTCAAAAGGGACGAAGCTTATCAACGAAACTATAAGATATTTACTCCTACTGAAAAAAACTTTCAAAAAACCGTTGCCAATTCATAAGAATAGATAAGAAATCTTCCCAATTGTCATGCGGGATTGGGATTTTTGCCGTATCTTTGCAAGTTATTAAAACCTAAAACGATGGGATTCTTCTATAAACATAAACCTAGAGGATTCAACTACATTCCTCGCTATTACGATCCGCAGAAGGAGGAATGGGAACGTAAGAAGGCCGAGGCTGGACTCGAAACCAACCTGAGCCACGAAGAGGAACTGCGGCTCCAGATGCGCAAGAAATGGGGTACCGACAAAGGTCAGGACGACTCGTCGGAACGCCGTTACAAGACCATTCGCGCCGTCGTCATCGGTGCTGTGGTGCTGTTGGCGTTCTACTACATCTTCTGCACCCCGATGTTCACCAATATTGTCTCTGGTTTGATGGGTAAATAACCGCTGCCATGCTCGACGTCATCAAATTGCTTCCGGACAGTGTGGCGAACCAGATCGCTGCGGGTGAGGTCATCCAACGACCTGCCTCGGCGGTCAAGGAGCTGATGGAGAACTCGCTCGACGCAGGCGCCACGCAGATCGACTTGGTCGTGAAGGACGCCGGCAAGTCCCTGATCATGGTGGTCGACAACGGCTGCGGCATGTCGGAAACCGACGCTAGGCTATGCTTCGAGCGCCATGCCACCTCCAAGATCAGCAAGGCTGAAGACCTTTTCTCGATCCGCACGATGGGCTTCCGTGGCGAGGCTTTGGCCAGCATTGCCGCCATCGCTCAGGTGGAGCTCAAGACGCGCCGCAAGGAGGACGAGGTGGGGGTGAAGATCGTCAACGAAGGCTCCGTCGTCAAGGAACAGACGCTGGCACCGATGGCCGTGGGAACCACCTTCACCATCAAGAACCTGTTTTTCAACGTCCCGGCTAGGCGCAACTTCCTGAAATCGCCTCAGGCGGAGATGCGTCATGTGGTGGAGGAATTCACCCGTGTCACCCTGATGAATCCCGAAATGGGCTTCACGCTGACGAGCGATGGCAAGGAACTGTATCACCTCTATCCAGGCAACCTCAAGCAACGCATCATGGGGCTGTTCGGCAACAACTACGACGGCAAGCTGCTGGCGGTCAACCAGGAAACCGACCGTGTCAGTATCCATGGCTATATCGTCAAGGCGGAGTTTGCCAAAAAGACCCGTGGCGAGCAGTATTTCTTCGTCAACAAGCGCTTCATCAAGCATCCTTACCTGCATCACGCCATTGAGAATGCCTTCATGGAGATGATCCCCAAGGACAGCTTCCCAGGCTATTTCCTTGATATTGAGGTGGATCCGTCGGATATCGATGTCAATATCCATCCCACTAAAACCGAAGTTAACTTCTTGGATGTCAAGTTGGTATATGCCATCCTTCATGCTGCGGTGCGCAAAGCCATCGGACAGAACAACCTCTCGCCATTGATCGACTTCGATGAACCCACCAACCTGGGCATCGATTTCGGCGAGGTGGTGAAGTCGTCCAATCCCATAGTTCAGCCTAAGGTTCCCATCGATCCTACTTACAATCCTTTCCGTCAGAAAAGGAGCGATCCGGGCGACTGGCGCCAGCTGTATGGCGAGCGGACCGATATCAAGGCCACTCCGGAGAACTTTGTTGTAGAAACACCCGAAGATCCGGAGCAGAAGAGCCATTATGTCCAACTGAATCAGAGCTTTATCATCACCACGGTAAAATCTGGCGTCTTGGTCATCGACCAACACTTGGCGCATTTCCGCATCCTGTTCGAGAAGTTCCTGAAGGAGATGGAGAATGATTCGGGTCATTCGCAACAGGAGCTTTTTCCGCAGCCGTTTACGCTGAATTCCAACGACGCTTCCATCTTGCGTGAGATGCTTCCTGAACTGCAACGCTTGGGCTTCGTCCTCGAACAAGTCAATGCCACCACCTTCATGATCAACGGCACGCCGGCGGAGCTTTCGGGAGGTAATCCCGCCGGGCTTTTGGAGAAGATGTTGGACAATTATAAGATCAACCGCACTGATTTACAGCTCGATAGGAAACTCGGTATGGCCAAGACCATGGCCTCGCAGCTGTCCATCAAATCGCAAACCGCCCTGTCGGAATTGGAGATGCAGAACATCGCCGACCAGCTGTTTGGCTGTTCCGTGGCTGAGATTGCCCCCGACGGGAAAAAGATTTACACCATCATAACCATCGATGAATTGACTTCTAAACTTTCGTAACCATGGATAACCAATATAGCCCTTCAGGATTTTCGTTTCTGCCCATTGTGGTCAAGAACCTCTTGATTATCAACGGCATCATGTTTTTGGCAGATATCGTCCTGACCCGTTTTGGCATTGACCTGAACAGCATGCTCGGCCTGCATTTCTTCTTGGCATCGGGCTTCAGGCCCTATCAGCTGTTGACTTACATGTTCATGCACGGCAATTTCTCGCATCTGTTCTTCAACATGTTCGCCCTTTGGATGTTCGGCAATGTCCTTGAAAACATCTGGGGAGCAAAGCGTTTCTTGATGTATTACATCATTTGTGGCTTGGGTGCCGCCGTGATGCAAGAAGGTGTCCAATACATTGAATATGTTACACAACTATCTCATTATCAGAATGTAAACATGGGATCAACCATCATCCCGATGTCGGAATACTTGAATTACATGACCACCGTGGGCGCTTCGGGTGCCATTTACGGACTCTTGTTGGCGTTCGGCATGATGTTTCCCAATTCGTTGATTTACTTGTATTTCGTGATGCCTATCAAAGCCAAGTGGTTTGTGATCGGTTATGCGGTGATTGAACTCCTGACGGGTGTTTTCTCCTCGGGCGACCAGGTGGCGCATTTCGCCCATCTAGGCGGCATGTTGGTAGGTTTGATCATCATTTTGATTTGGAAAAAGAAAGGTCGTTTGTATTGATATGAAAAAAGATCAAAAGGAAAAGAAAGCAAAGAAAAGCAAGAAGAATAGAAGCTTTTTGGGTAGGCTGCTCGTTGTTGTGCTTACCATTCTTGCCGTTATTGGTTTGATTGCCATGGCTTTAAGCGTGGCAAGCAGTTATATTGATCCTGTGAAATTCGTTTGGACGGCCTATTTCGGCTTGGCCTTCTGGGTCATTTTCATTTACAACCTTGTCCTGCTGGCATTGTTGCTGTTGCTGTGGTCGAAGAAGGTTTGGGTGGCGGTTGTGGCCATTTTGATTTCCATCCCGGGTGTCTACAAGTCGTTTTCCGCAGGAAAGCCCAATGACGGCGGTGAATTGCGGATCATGTCATACAATGTGATGAATTTCAAGGATATTACGGATCTAGAGAAGACTCCCGAGGAAGTGGCAGATCACATAGCCAACGTCGTGCTGGAGTATCATCCCGATGTGCTCTGTGTTCAGGAAATCGCTTTGCTGAAGCCGAAAACGAGTAGGAAGGATTGTTTCGAAAGATACAGTGAAGCGCTGAAATTCCCTTATCTTTACTACCATACAAAGAAGAATTTTTGCGGCAATGTGATCTTCTCAAAATACCCGCTTACGGCCTTGGAAGAGGGCGATCCTTTGGGCGAAGAGAAGGATTATGGCGCGGTGGTGAAGGTGGATGCAGGCAAGAAAGGCGTGTTTTACGTGATCTGTGTCCATCTTACCTCATTTCAGTTGACCAATGATGAGCTCACGGTGTTCTACGATACGGGAAACAGCAAGGAAGAGGTAAAGACCTACAGCAAGTCCATCTTTGTGAAGCTGAAGGCAGCCTACGAGAAGCGCAGCCAGGAAGTCAGCAGTATTCTGGCCGATATCCCGCATGACGGTCGCCCGATTGTGCTGTGCGGCGATTTCAACGACACCCCCTTGTCCTATACCTACCACCAGATCAAGCGTGCCGGTTTCACCGATGGCTTCGTCAAGGCGGGGTGGGGCATCGGGCACACTTATGCCGGCAAGCTGCCTCTGCTGCGAATCGATTATATCTGGGGCAACGAACAAATCCAGCCAATGGGCTTCAAGCGCTTGAAGTTCAAGGGATCGGACCACTACCCCGTGATCATGGATTTCAATGTGAACCATGGACTTTAAGCTGGTATCGGACTTTAAGCCTACGGGCGACCAACCCGAAGCCATCAAACAGCTCGTAGATGGCCTGAACCGAGGCGACCGCGCGCAGACTTTGTTGGGCGTCACGGGTTCGGGCAAAACCTTTACCATTGCCAATGTGTTGGCGCAACTCAACCGTCCTGCGCTGATCCTGAGCCATAACAAGACGTTGGCTGCCCAGCTCTACGGTGAGTTCAAGGCTTTCTTTCCCGAAAACGCCGTCGAGTATTTCGTTTCCTACTATGACTACTACCAGCCGGAGGCCTTCATCCCTTCGACCAACACCTATATCGAAAAGGACCTTTCTATCAATTCCGATATCGAAAAATTACGTCTGAGCACGACTACTGCATTGATGTCAGGGAGGAGGGATATTATCGTAGTATCCTCTGTATCATGTCTTTACGGTATTGGCAATCCCGATGATTTCACCGAGAATGTCATCTATATCGCCCGTGGGCAAAAAGCCAGCCGTGATGATATTGCCAAAGCTTTGGTGAACTCGCTGTATACCCGCAACGAGATTGAGTTTACGCAAGGCAAGTTCCGCATCAAAGGGGAGACCCTGGACGTGTTTCCGGCCTACTCTGATATCGCCTACCGCATCGTGTTCTGGGACGACGAGATCGATGCCATTGAGAGCTTCAATCCAGTTACGGGCAGCCGCATCGAGGAGATCTCGGAGGTCACCATCTTTCCGGCCAACATCTTCATCACCTCGCAGGCCAAACTGAGATCCGCCATTGATGAGATCCAACAGGACATGTTCAAGCAGACGGAATACTTCCGTGAGATAGGCAAATATCTGGAAGCCAAACGTTTAGAGGATCGTGTGAACTACGATCTGGAGATGATGCGTGAGCTGGGCTATTGCTCGGGTATTGAGAACTATTCCCGTTATTTCGATGGCCGCAATCCTGGTACAAGGCCTTTCTGCCTGCTGGACTACTTCCCTGATGACTTCATCACGGTCATCGACGAGAGCCATGTCACGGTGCCTCAGATCCGAGGAATGCACGGCGGCGACCGCTCCCGCAAGCAAACCTTGGTGGAATATGGCTTCAGACTGCCTTCCGCCTTGGATAACCGTCCGTTGGAATTTCATGAGTTTGAGGCGCTTACGGGACAAAAAATCTATGTCAGCGCAACTCCTGCCGACTACGAGTTGCAGCAGAGCGAGGGCGTGTATGTGGAGCAGCTGATCCGGCCCACGGGGCTGCTCGATCCCATCATCGAGGTGAGGCCTAGCGTCAACCAGGTGGATGATCTGCTGGAGGAGATCCGTAAGGTGAAGGAAAAGCAACAGCGTGTGCTGGTGACCACTTTGACAAAGCGCATGGCTGAAGAGCTGAATACCTATCTTAACAACCTGAAAATCAAGTCGCGATACATCCATTCCGACGTGGATACCTTGGAGCGTGTGGAGATCCTGCGTGGACTCCGTCTAGGTGAGTTCGATGTGCTGGTGGGCGTCAACCTTCTGCGCGAGGGCTTGGACCTGCCTGAGGTGAGTCTGGTGGCCATTCTTGATGCCGACAAGGAAGGCTTCCTGCGTTCTGAGCGCTCGTTGACGCAGACTGCCGGCCGTGCCGCCCGTAACGCCGAGAGCAAGGTCATCATGTATGCCGCCACCGTTACCGAGTCGATGCAGAAGACCATCGACGAGACCAACCGTCGCCGGTCAAAACAGATCGCCTACAACGAGGCCAATGGCATTGTGCCAAAGACCATCGTGAAAGCCATCGATGTGTCGCTCGCCGAAGCTACCGGACGAAAGGGCTTCGTGGGCTATACACAGCCGGATGAGCAACCGGGCCAAAGAGCTGCCGAACACATCGAATACAAGACCCAAAAACAGTTGGAGAAGGCCATTCAGGAGGCCAAGAAGAACATGGAAAAGGCCGTCAAGGAGATGGATTTCATCGCCGCTGCCGCCTATCGTGACGAAATGACAAGGCTTAAGGCTGAACAAAAAACTCCTTGATCTCTTCTTCTTTCATGTTGCGCAGCCCGTATTCGTGGACTATATTGCCATTGTCCAGGAGCACGATGGTGGGGAAATTCCCGTTGTTGATCTTCAAAAGGTTGACGACATCGAGATACAGCACAGCGCGGTATCTAGCCGATTCCGACGCTTTGAAGAACTCCTCAATTCCCTCTTCGGAACCCATGAAGACGTAGGTGATATTCTCCGCTGGGAATCCGTAGTATTGCTGCATGAGGGAGAGCTTATGCGCGGCCAATTGGCAGAAGTCGCATGAGGTCGACAGCAGACAAACCACCTGTTTGCCTTCCTTCAGGTGATATTCCCCAACGGGCGGCTCGGAAAGCATCTGGGAGAACAATTCGTCGTTCAGGTATTTGTCGGGATTGTAGCTCGTAGTATAATTATCGGGCGGCGAAACGAGGAAAATGGCCGCAGTGGAAGCAATAACCACACCAATCAACGCTGGCCATTGACCTCTGAAACGGTAATTCTTGGCTTTGTAACACAAGGCAAAAAGCGCCATGAGGATCACATTTTTCAGGATGCTCTGCGCTGGATTGAAGGGAAGAAAATCGCCGAAACAATGGCAACTGTCGGTTCTGCCGATGAAATAGGCATAGGTGAGCAATACCGTGTAACCGGCTAACATAGCCATGCTGCCCCACCACATCAGTTTATGGAAGCAGAGGGAAATCAAACCGATACCCAATACCAATTCAGCGATAATGGCAGCTCTGGCCACCAAAAATGAGAAGTTGAGGCTGAAGAAATGGTAGCTGTAAATGTAAACCTCGAATTTGTCCATGTCGACGATCTTCAGGATGGCCGAAACGACGAACATGATGCCCAAAAGAACCTTTAGCACCAATGGAAATATGTTTTTTGACTTTGTCATGTCTTTGGATTTTCAGATAAATAGCAAAAATACGCATTTTTAACAAAAAGCCAATTTTTTTTGATTATTTTTTGAGAAATCCGTACATTTGCACAAACTTAACACATCGCATCATGAGACTTTTATTAATCAGCAATTCCACCAATTTCGGTGAGACCTATCTGGCTTGGGCATGCAACCAGATCGAATATTTCTGCCTGCAAAACAACCTGAATCCCAATAGCCGCATCGTTTTCGTGCCTTTCGCTGGCGTCAACATCGCAGGGAAAGCTTATCCCGACAGCTACGATGCCTACGAGGCCCGCGTGCAGAAGGTGTTTCTGGAGAAGTTCGGATTCACCAACTTCACCTCGGTGCATCATTTCGACGATAAGGTGAAGGCCGTTAAAGAGGCCGATCTCATCGTGGTGGGCGGTGGCAACACCTTCCATCTGGTGGCTGAGATGCACAAATACGGCCTGATGGACGCCATCCGCGAGCGCGCCTTGGCTGGTGTGCCTTACATCGGCTGGAGTGCTGGCAGCAACGTGGCTTGCCCGACGCTTTGCACCACCAATGACATGCCTATCGTGCAACCCGCCTCGTTCAAGACCCTGAACCTGGTGCCGTTCCAGATCAACCCGCATTACCTGGATCCGCATCCTGAGATCGATAAGATGATCAAGCACGGCGGCGAGACCCGTCAGGACCGCATCAACGAATACCTGGCCGTCAATCAGCAAATGGTGGTTGTCGGACTGCGTGAGGCCACTTCATTGTGGGTCACCGATGGCAAAATGATGCTCAAAGGCGGCAAGAAGATGATCGTCATGCAATACGGCAAAGAGGCAGTTGAAATCGAGCCGAACACCTATGTCACCTTCCTCTTGAATGGCCAACAGGCTTGATGGAGACCGCTCCCTACATTAAGAACGGGCTCACTTCCGAACAGGTCGAGCGAAGTCGGCTTGAACACGGAAACAACCTGCTGACTCCTCCGAAAAAGGAGCCGCTTTGGAAGCTGTTTCTTGAGAAATTCAAGGATCCTATCATCCGCATCCTTCTGATTACCTTGGTGTTGTCGGTGGCGGTGTCCTTATATCAATGGCTTACGGGAACGGCAGGCGCTAGTGTGTTGCTGGAGCCGCTGGGCATCTTTGTCGCCGTGATGTTGGCCACCACGGTGGGATTTGCCTTTGAGCTCAGCGCCAACAAGAAATTCGATATCCTCAACAAGGCCAAGGACGAGGAGAAGGTGACCGTGATGCGCGACGGACACATCACTCAGATTGAGCGAAAGGATGTGGTGGTGGGCGATATGGTGTTTGTCAACCCAGGCGATGAGATCCCCGCCGATGGCACCTTGATCGAAGCCATCGCCCTGCAAATCAACGAGTCGGCCTTGACAGGCGAACCGATGGCGCAAAAGACGGTACGAACAGAGGAGTTCGACCCTGAGGCCACCTATCCGTCCAATTATGTTTGTCGTGGCACTTCCATCATCGACGGCAACGGCATTTTCTTTGTGGAAAAGGTGGGCGACGCCACCGAATGGGGCAAGGTGTATCAAGGCGCGCAGATTGACAACAAGGTGAAGACCCCGCTGAACGAACAGCTCGACAAGTTGGGTCGAACCATCACCATTGCAAGCTATGTGATCGCTGGCTTGATCTTGGTGTTCAGGCTGTTGATGTATCTCGTCGTCGACGACTGCGTGACCTTTGAATGGATGGATTTCGCGAGATACCTCCTGAACACCATCATGATCGCCATTACCTTGATCGTGGTGGCAGTGCCCGAAGGACTGCCGATGAGCGTCACGCTGAGCTTGGCTTTAAGCATGCGTAGGATGTTGGAAACCAACAATTTGGTTCGAAAGATGCATGCCTGCGAAACCATGGGTGCCGCCACGGTGATCTGTACCGACAAAACAGGCACCTTGACCCAAAACAAGATGAGCGTCAGCGAATTCAAGATCTACGGCTTGCACGACAACAAACTTGACGATTCGCAGACCTCCACGCTGATCAAGGAAGGCATCGCCATGAACTCCACAGCGTTTCTCGACTTCACCAGCAAGCAGGAAGCCAAGGCGGTTGGCAATCCCACCGAAGCGGCGCTGTTGGCTTGGCTTTTCAAGCAAAACGTGGACTTCATCAGCTATCGCGACCATGTCAGGATCGTCAAGCAGGTGCCGTTTTCCACCAAATACAAATTCATGGCAACTATCGTGGCCACCGACGATCCCAAGGTGCATCTGATGTACGTGAAAGGCGCACCCGAAGTGGTACTCAAGTACTGTTCCAAGATCAGGATGCAGGAAGGCGAGATGCCGCTGGATAGCCATCTCGAAGAGGTAGAGCGTTATCTGCTGAAAGCCCAAAACCAGGCCATGCGCACCTTAGGCTTCGCCTATTGCTATGTGGATGCCGGTGATCTGGATGCCTTGTTCGACGGCGAGAAGCTGGCCACTACAACGCTCTGCTATCTTGGCACCGTGGCCATCGCCGATCCCATCCGTGAGGATGTGCCCGACGCCATCAAGGCATGTGCCGAGGCAGGCATCAAGGTGAAGATCGTCACGGGCGACACGTCGGCCACGGCCAAGGAAATCGGTCGGCAGATCGGCTTGTGGACCGATCAGGATAGCGATGAAAGAAATATGATCACAGGCAAGGATTTCGGCATGATGAGTGACGAGGAGCTGTTGGAAAGGGTAGGCGACATCAAGATCATGTCGCGGGCTCGTCCCATGGACAAGGAGCGGCTGGTGTGTCTGTTGCAGCAAAAAGGGGAGGTGGTGGCGGTCACTGGCGATGGCACCAACGACGCACCTGCACTCAACGTGGCGCAGATCGGCCTCTCCATGGGCGATGGCACCAGCGTGGCCAAGGAAGCCAGCGACATCACCATCCTCGACAACTCATTCCGCAGCATTGCCCGGGCCGTTGTCTGGGGCCGATCGCTGTATCACAACATCCAGCGGTTCATCCTCTTCCAGATGACCATCAACGTGGCGGCTTGCCTCATCGTGCTTCTTGGCGCCTTGCTTGGCACAGAGTCGCCGCTCACGGTGACGCAGATGCTTTGGGTCAACCTGATTATGGATACCTTTGCGGCTCTGGCCCTGGCCTCGTTGCCGCCCGATCCCAAGGTGATGCAGGAACAGCCGCGCGCTCGAAACGCCTATATCATCAGCAAGCCCATGGTCAAACGGATCTTTGGTGTGGGCCTGTTGTTTGTGGCCGTGCTCTTTGGCTTCATACAGTATTTCAAGCATGTGGAGCTGACTTCTTTGGCCAATTTCTCGTTCAAGGAATATTTTGCCAACTACTTCAATTTCAACCATGTCCATCAAGGCATCACGCCCTACGAGCTCACGCTGTTCTTCACGATCTTCGTGTTCATGCAGCTTTGGAACATCTTCAACGCCAAGGCCTTCATGACGGGACGGTCGGCGTTCAGCGGCTTGTTCACAAAAAATATAGCCAAGGGCTTTTGTTTGACCTTGGCTATCATATTGTTGGGGCAGATTCTCATCGTCACCTTGGGTGGCGAGATGTTTGAGGTGGTGCCGCTGCCGCTCGGCGATTGGCTGAGAATAATCGCAGGAACCTCGGTGATCCTTTGGATCGGTGAGATTGGGCGACTTATTCCGCTTTCCTCTGATAGGTAACGGTGTTGTTTCCGAAATCCTTCAGCACCAAATGATCCTTGGTGAGCTCGTCAATCCAGAGTGAATCGGCGAATTCACGCGGATTGGTGCCTGTGTATTTGCCTTTCAGGATCAACATATCGTCGACTTTCTCCCACGTGTTGTATTGGCGGTAGCCCATGTTGATGGGCTCGACGGAGCCGTCCTTGTTCAGCTTCAGGCCGTATTCGCCAAAGACACTGTTCTCGTCGGCGGGCTCGACCCAGGTGCCGATGAGGGTGGGCTTGTTGCATGAGGTGAAGCCCAGTCCCATCAAGAGGCTAAAAGCAATGATCAAAAATCCTTTTTTCATGGTTCTTTGGGATTACGGGACGATTCTGGTGCCGCAGGTCGGATCGTCGAGCTTGGTGGCTTCGGTGATGATGGCCTCGTGGCCCGTGTTTTCCACAAACAGGATGGCGGCGCGAACCTTGGGAGCCATGCTGCCCTCGGTGAACTGACCGTCAGCCAGGTGCTTCTTGGCCTCAGCCACAGTGATGGTGTCCAAAGCCTGCTCGTTCTCCTTGCGGAAGTTGATGTACACCTTCGGCACGTCGGTGAGGATGTAGAACTCGTCGGCGCCGATGTTGATGGCTGTCATGGACGATGCGAGGTCCTTGTCGATGACTGCCTCGATGCCGCCCAGGCTGCCGTCAGCCTTCTCGATGACCGGGATGCCGCCACCGCCCACGGTGATGACGATGTTGCCCTGCTCAGCGAGTTGTTTCACAAGCTCAACGTTCTGGATGGCAATCGGTTTGGGTGATGCCACCACCTTGCGCCAGCCGCGGCCCTTGGGGTCTTCCTTGTAGACGGAACCTGTCTCGGCAGCGTACTTCTCAGCGTCTTCCTTCGAATAATAGGGACCCACGGGTTTGGTCGGGTTCTGGAACATCGGGTCGTTCTTGTCGACCACCACTTGCGTCACCAAAGTGACCACATTGCGCTTCAGGCCTTCCTTGGCAAAGGTTTTGCCCAGACCCATCTCAATCATGAAACCGATCAGGCCTTGCGTCTCAGCCACGCAGAAGTCGATGGGCATGCCCGGCACGCCAAACTGGTGGTGACCAGCCTCGTGCTGCAGCATGACGTTGCCCACCTGGGGACCGTTGCCATGGCCGATAACCAAGTTGTAATCATTCTTGAGGAAAGGAAGCAGCGAATGGCAAGTCTCGGTGACATTCTCCATCTGTTCCTTGTAGGTTCCTTTTTGTCCGCCTCTCAGAAGGGCGTTTCCGCCAAAGGCGATAACGGCTAATTTCTTCATATTCAATTATTTAATATAAAATTCCTAATCTTTGGGACGGCAAAGATAAGAAAACTTTTTGAATAAGAAGCAAACTCTGCTCTAAACTCTCACCTCTCAACTTTCACCTCTAACCTCAAAACGGTGGATTAAAGTCTTCAGTGATCGAAGGTTGCGGGCCGAAGGGGTCGTCGTCGTTCATGCGTGATCCGACGATCATGGTGTTGTTGAAATTGGGGTTGGGACCGAGGGTGATCTCGTCGACGGAGGCTAGGCGATCCTGGCCATATTCCTCAAATCTGGCGTATTGTCCCACAAACTTCAGGTTGACCTCGCCCAGCTTGCCGTTACGGTGCTTGGCAATGTCGATCACGGTAAAGCCCTGTGGCAGGTCGGGGTTCTCCTGCTCGTTCTTGTAGTATTCCGGACGATAGATGAACATCACCATGTCGGCGTCCTGCTCGATGGCGCCCGATTCACGCAAGTCGGAGAGGATGGGCTTCTTCGATCCGGGACGTTGCTCCACACTACGGCTCAGCTGTGACAGTGCCAGCACGGGAATCTCCAGCTCCTTGGCGAGGCTCTTCAGCGAGCGCGAGATCATGGAGATCTCCTGTTCACGGTTGCCGCCGCGCTCGGTCTTGGCGGTCATCAGCTGCAGGTAGTCGATGAAGATCATCTGGATGTCGTGCTGCTGCTTCAGTCGGCGGCATTTCGCCCTGAGCTCGAAGATGGATAGCTGCGGCGTGTCGTCGATGTAGATGGGTGCGTCGATGAGGGGCGTCACTTTGGTGTTCAGCTGCTGCCACTCGTGCTCGGCCAGGTCGCCTGAACGCAGCTTGTCGGCGGTAAGGGAGGTCTCGGTGGAGATCAAACGGGTGACCAGCTGCACTGATGACATCTCCAGCGAGAAGAAAGCCACGGGACGCTTGAAGTCCACGGCGGCGTTGCGCGCCAGGTTGAGGGCGAAAGCGGTCTTACCCATGGAGGGACGTGCGGCCAGGATGATGAGGTCTGATTTTTGCCAGCCTTGGGTGATGCGGTCGAGCTCGGTGTAGCCCGAGGGCACGCCGCGCAGCTTCTGGTCGCTGTTCTTTGCGTTCTGGATCTCCGTGATGGCCTTGTTCACCAAGTCCTGCATCGAGTTGTAGCTTCGGCGCAGGTTGTTCTCGCTCACCTGAAACAGCTTGTTCTCGGCGGCATCGAGCAGGTCGAACACATCGGTGGTGTCCTCGAAGGCCTGGTTGATGGTCTCGGAGGAGATCACGATCAGCGAACGCTGGATGTGCTTCTGCATGATGATGCGTGCATGGTACTCGATGTTGGCGGCCGACACGACGCGGTTGGTCAGTTTCGAGATGTAATAGGCGCCACCTACCGACTCCAACTCTCCGGTCTGCTTCAACTCATTGGTAACCGTCAGGATATCAATGGGTTCCGACTTGCCAAACAGGTCCTTGATGGCTTTGAAGATCTTCTGATGGGCCTCTTTGTAGAAGGCCTCGGGGGTCAAGATGTCGATGACCTCGTTGACGGCTTCTTTTTCAAGCATCAAGGCGCCGAGAACCACCTCTTCGAGGTCGACGGCCTGGGGTGGGATGCGTCCCTGGTTGGCTAAAAGTTGTTCAGGCGTTGCTGTCGTTCTCCGTTGCAAATTGTTGGAAAACGGTCTGGTAATGGTATCGGTAGGCATTTAAGTATCTCGAGTTATGAAGTGAAATAATCCGCTTATTTTCGAGAAACAAAGGTAGGGCATAAACCTGTTCGCCGAAGTGTGGAGAAGCTCCAAGTTATGAACAGGGTTTTATTTGAAAAACTGTTGATAAATACGCTTAACTACTTCGTTTTCAGTCAATAAATCTTCTTTCGATTGTTCATAACTTGTCAACTCCTGTGCAAGGGCTTCAACAAGTATCCTGCTGTGTTCGAACAATTTGGGGCCGTGAAACAATGCCTCGGCGATGTTTTGTAAATTGAATCCGTCCTTCAAACTGGGGTGTAACAAATGGGCATTTTGGAGTACATCGTATAGATTGAAAAGTTTGAATCCCAATCCTGGATTGTTCGGGTCGAAACAGACGATCAGGTCGTAATGGGTGAACCGTTCCTCAAGCATTGCATAGCACTCCTGCCAGCGGCTGTGGTCGTCGAAGCAGTTCCAAAAGGTGTATCCGTCAGGTTCCTGTTCGCCGGTGAGTGCAAAGGCCAGGATCATTTCCTGATAGGGCTTGGTGCCTTCGAGCTCGGGAACGGCGGGGTAATGGTGCAGCAGGTTGAGGTAGCCGATGCTTCGGGGCTTGGGATCGGGTGCCTGGGCAAACAATGCCTTGTAGTCGACGGTGAAGTCGGAGTGGTCTTTGGGGACGTTCTTCCAGCAATGGCCGAGGAAGTCGCAGGTGTAGGGCTCGTGGCAATGCGGACCGATGGCCACTTGAGGGGCGTGGGGGAGTGCAACCACGTTTTTCAGCCGCTCCACGTTGGACGCGATGATGGGTTCCTGCTCCTTGGCGTAGTCTAGGACGGAAACCAGCTGAAACAGCTGCTTCACGTCAATCTCGCCATGCCGGATATAGTCGGGGTTGACGTGCATCAGCTGTATGTCGGAAAGCGGCACCCCGCAGCCGTGCAGCACGTAGTATTGCAGCGCCGCGTCGTTGTAGTAGGTGGGGGAAAGCCTCAGGGAGCTCTTCACCTCGACCGCCCGCCATTGTTCGCCGTCGCGCACCAGCAGGTCGACCATGATCAAGGTGTCATTGTGCTGGAAAACAGCCTCATACATCACGTTAATCGAAGGATTGTTGAGGTTTTGCATGGTCTCCACCACCTTTTTCGGAAACTGCGAAGGAGAAGCAGGGGTCATGTTCACCCCTCCGGGGAAGTACTGGTGCGCCAGGATGCCCACGTCGGTGCCCCGTTGGAACTTTGCCCGTTGCTCAATGCTAAGCTTGTCGCGAAGGTAGGGATGTTTCTTGGTCATATACAACGCCTTCTCGCATTGCAGGCCTTTGATGTAGGTCGATTTGGAAAGGATGTGCATGAGCAAAAAACTCAAATTGTATTAAGCCTATACTTTAACCCACGTGGTTTCCGTTGTACCGCCGGACACATTTCCTCCTCGGTGGTTTTCGTATGAATTAAGAGTTACCCAATACGTTTCGTAGAAGCCACACTCATTGCATTTAAAATACCTCTCAGCCTTATAGACATACAAGTCATAATCCTCCGCGCTAACATGAGTGGTTTTGGTGGTCACCTTGACATCATTGGAAAACGCGCTCCTCTTATAGTTAGTGTCTGAATTAGTATAGCCACTATGGTGCACGTGACGCACAAACTGCTTTTCTGTTTCATTACCGGTATACCCATGCTCCAAAGTCATGTGATGGCATTTGGGACACCTTTTGCTGAGATCTTCTTTCAGTTCTCCCATTAATCTGCGGTGGTTCCCGCTGGTCAAAATCCAAATCAAGGGAGTATACACACATCCTAAGATAAAGGCATAGGGGTAATACCTTGGCCAATAGATACGCAGAAACTTGGCTTGCGCTTGGTCGTTGTCAAGCGAAGTGTCAGCCAGACATGCGTTCTTGTACTTGTATTTCGCATTGAAATCATGTGAATGGTTACGCCATAAAGCGATGACCAAGACGATAAGCCAAACGATGATCAGCATCAAAAGTGACCTGAAAAACGGCTTCAACAAGTACATATTCCAAATTTTGAAACGCGGGAAGAGGAAGAAACCGTTCTGCTCATGAACCGGGATTTTCATGAATGAGGGAATATGGGCTTTCTTATGCTGATATTCTTCGGGAATCCCTCCAAAAGGATTGTTGTACACCACGATCTGGCCTTCTTCCGCCAACACATTAAACTCACCCCAATTATAACTGTTCTTGCGATCCTCAACCGTGTATGTGTAGGGGAATTTGTCTTCTGATTTGATTTTTTTGACCCCCTTGACCACCAAGGTGTCTCCCGCTTCCTCGCCCGATTTGATCACAATCCTTCGTCCGATGATCGCTTCAGGCAATATCGCATTACCCCTTACGCCATTTTCCAATTCAACCAGGAAAACTTGTGTGGGCGTGAAGACTTTGGGTGAAAGATCGTAATATTGATGGTATATGTCTGACGAAACATCGACACGGAGATTCAATAGTTTCATGGAAGCTCCAAGTATTTTTAGGTTCGTGCCTGGACGTACGTCAATCTCTTTTTGGTCGGAACCCGACATGACATATAATGTCGTGGGCAGCACCGTCTTCATTGGAATTGCCTTTTCAAGCGCAACCTCTTCCGAGATCGGCTTGTATGACAGTTTAAGGAACAGTGAGCGCATTTCAACCAAAAACACGATACTGATGTAAGCAGCCGCTCCTATGGCGATGATGCCAAGAATCCATCTTATTAGAATATACGAGCCAGGGATTGGAACGTAATAATACTGGTCTTTTTCATCTTTGTTGGAACTCATAACGATACAGTTTGTTTTGGGCAAAGATACGCTTTTTTTTCAAATATTCGCAAGTTTTCGTCTATCTTTGCATCCGTAACAATTTGAAATGAAACCGACGAGCATCACCAACCGCGAGATTTGGCGCATCGCCACGCCCATCATGCTAGGCAATCTGGCGCAGACCATCATCACCTTCACCGACACAGCTTTCTTGGGTCATCTCGGCACCAACGAGCTGAGCGCCTCCATGATGGCCGGATTGTTCTATTTCGTGTTCACCACCCTGGCCATGGGCTTTGCCATAGGCATCCAGATCTTCATCGCGCGTCGTTTCGGTGAGGGCGACTTCAAGAAGATCGGCGTGATCTTCGAGCATGGCGCCTTGTTCGTCCTGACGCTGGGCATCTTGCTGTTCGGCATCCTGCATTTTTTCAGCGACAGCCTGATGCGAGGCATCATTGAGTCTGACAGCATCTATGCGGCTTCCATGGAATACCTGAAATACAGGCATTTCGGCATTGTGTTCGTGGTTTTCAACTTCTTGTTCCGCTCGTTCTATGTGGGCATCAGCAGCACCAAGGTCATCACCTATTCCACCTTGTTGATGGCGGTGGTCAACATCTTCTTGGACTGGTGCTTGATCTTCGGCCACTGCGGTCTGCCCGAGATGGGCATTGGCGGTGCGGCTTTGGCCTCGTTGATGGCTGAGATCGCCGCATTCGGCTTCTTCTGGATCTATACCTTTTTTACCATACCGCACGAGGAGTATGGCATGTTTCGCTGGCACAAGCTGCAGCCTGCGCTGATGGGCAACATCCTGAAAGTCGCTTTCCCCTGCATGATCCAGCGCCTGTTCTCGTTTGGCGCCTGGTTCGCCTTCTTCATCCTGATTGAGAAGATGGGGGAGACCGCCATTGGTGTGTCGTCGGTCGTGCGTAGCACCTATATGATCATGATCATCCCGAGTTTTGCCTTTGCGGCCACGGCCAATACTTTGACGAGCCGCATCATCGGCGAGGGCAAGAGCGACGAGGTGATGGCCATGCTTCGTAAGGTCGTCATGAACGGTGTGCTCAGCTCTTTGGTTCTGGTGGCCATCGTGGCCGTCATCCCGAAGCTGGTATTGCAGATCTACACGGATGATCTCAGTCTGGCAGTTGCTGCCGTCCCCTCCGTGTATGTGGTGTGTCTGGCCACGGTGTTGGGTGCCATCGGCATGACCTATTTCGAGGCCGTCTCCGGCACGGGCAACACCGCTGCCGCCATGTCGCTGGAATTCGGCGTTTTGGTCGCCTACGTGCTTTATGTCTATCTGTTGACCAAGTACTCCACCATCGCCAGCGTCTGGACCGCCGAGTGGTTCTACAACATCGTCATCGGCATCATCTCCTTCTTTTACATCTGGAAAGCCGACTGGCGCAAAAAGAAGATTTGAATTTTTTCGATGAAACAGTTGCGGTTTCAAAAATTGATGTATCTTTGCAGTGTCTGAATTCGCCCAGGCCTCCGCATCTTGCCCGATGATTGCGTGGTGGCAGCTAACAGACAGGTTGTGGCAAGCAGCCTCGCAGCAGGGGCGACTGCAAGAAATAGAAAAGGGGGCTGCGCGCCCCTTTTTTCATTTCGTTCCTTTTCACCTGCAAAGATACTTCAAATTCTTTTAAATATGTATTAATAAAAAACATTTTCAAATTCTAATACTTTTACGGAATTATTATGTATCTTTGCACTTATTTGAATAGAAACAATGGATGATACATATTATCCCGACTGGCGATATGCCAACATGACGCAAACAGAGATAGAAGACCATGTGAAAGCCCGAAGCTCACTCTTGCTCAAGCGTCAGCATGTGATTCCCGAAAGCAGCGGGAAAAAGATAAAATTTCGTGTTACCGAAAAAGATCTTGAACACCTTGTGGCAGATGCTCTTCATAGATCAAAAGGTGTGCTGCTGATTAGTGACATTTGGGAATTACCAAGACATTTCAATAGAGCAAAATTTATCCAGTCGGCCAACGACAACAAAAAGAAAATGAAAGGCGTAAAATACCAGTATTACGAGATTACCATTGGTAGAAGGAAGATGTATTTGAACATCAAGGTGGATAGGAACAAGAAAGAGATCAGGCTCCATTCCATCACCTCTACAATACAAACGACCGCTGCCAAACGGTAGCGGTCGTAAGTAACTAAAAAACAAGCGTCCGGGCGGGTTCGATACTCCCTATCAGTCTGCCTTGTTTCTTTACGCTGCAAAAATACGAACTTTTTTTGTTCCCCACAAACGTTTTTTTCAGTTTTTTTGACAAAACAGTTGCGGTTTCAGGAAATTGATGTATCTTTGCAACTAGTTGGTCGCGGACAACGGAACGAAAAACAAATGGATTATCAAGACGTGAGGGACGGGCCACTGAGTACGACACCCCCCGCGATAACAGAACGAGCCTCTCATTTTTGGGAGGCTTTTTAATGGGTCTTTTGTAAAGCGAAACGAAGGCTAGACTCTTGTTGCGACCAATTCTTATTTCCTAGACGTAAACATATTTGTTACCTACCGTCTTGCGGTAAATGATGGTCTTTAATCCATGCTTTTTCGTTTGATGGTTTGAAATCTCTACTATGTCTCGATGTTTGATGGTATAGGGGATCATCAGATAGTCCTCAATCGACAGAGGTGTTCGATCCGCGCTGTCTTTTCCATGTCTCGATTCTGAGTGTCGAGCGCCAGAAGTTTCAATTACGTGTTTATAACCTGTAAGGTCAATACCTCTTGTTTTTGCTAAAGATATCAGTTCATCGTCAATCTCATTGTCGATAATAGCGAAGAGGTAATCACAGTCTTGATTGATGAGTTCAACCAGTTCCTCAAACGGTATTTTTGTCCTTTTTTCTTTATTAAAAGGTATCTTTGAGTCCATAATAATATTTTTTATTTTCAATTGCAAAGATAGCTAATATTTTCTAAATATGTTTT
>JAGCPG010000118.1 GCA_017645245.1 Bacteroidales bacterium | reverse complement strand
TCCCAAGTCATAGGCGGTCTTGGAGCACTCTTCAGCGGCCATCTGAGCGGCGTAAGGTGTGTTCTTCTTGGAGCCCTTGAATCCCATCTTACCTGCTGATGCCCAAGAGATGACTTGTCCTTCATTGTTGGTCAAGGAAATAATGATGTTATTGAACGTAGCTTTGATGAAGGCCATGCCTGTAGCTTCGATCTTAACAACACGTTTCTTTGTTACTTTACTGGTCTTTGCCATTTGTTGTTTTGAGATTTGTTTGATTAAATATGATCCAACTACCTCTTATTACTTGGTAGCTTTCTTCTTGTTGGCGACAGTTTTCTTACGGCCCTTACGGGTACGTGCATTGTTCTTAGTGCTCTGTCCGCGCACTGGTAAGCCGGCACGGTGGCGGATGCCACGATAGCAACCGATGTCCATCAAACGCTTGATGTTCATCTGAACTTCACCGCGAAGCTCACCTTCGGTCTTGTACTCGTCAGCGATAATGTTACGGACATTATTCTGCTCTTCGTCAGTCCAATCCTGAACTTTCTTGGCCGGGTCAACGCCTGCCTTGCCCAAGATTTCCTTTGACAATGATCTTCCAATACCGAAAATGTAGGTTAAAGAGATTTCACCAGCTTTATTGCTCGGGATATCTACACCAGCGATTCTTGCCATATACTAATTACTTTTTTTGAATTTCTAAAAATCAACCCTGACGTTGTTTTTCCTTCGGGTTCTTCTTGTTAATAACATAGACTCTGCCCTTGCGCTTCACGATCTTGCAGTCGGCGGATCTTTTCTTTACGGATGCTTGAACTTTCATATCAATAATTACTTTTAGATTATGCAAATTAATTCTTGTACCTGAAGGTGATACGGCCTTTGGTCAGATCGTATGGAGACATTTCCAGTTTGACCTTGTCACCGGGCAAAATTCTGATATAATGCATGCGCATCTTTCCGGAAATGGTGGCGGTGATCACCAGGCCGTTTTCCAGCTCGACGCGGAACATTGCATTACCCAATGCCTCGATCACTGTGCCTTCTTGTTCTATCGAAAGTTGTTTTACCATATACGCTTCAGTTCAATTTTCTATTATCTTGTGTCCGAATTATTTCGGGCGGCAAAATTAGTAATATTTTTTTAATTCGCAAGCAAGTTTTCCAGGAAATCCGCGATTATCATCTTTTTGGGGACTTCGTCACGCGGATTTCCCGGAAACTTCAATCAATTACATTCTGCCGACGCGGCCCTTGATACGGCCAGATTTGGTGAGACCGTCGTAGTGACGCATCAACAGGTGACTTTCAATTTGTTGCAGTGTATCAAGTACAACGCCAACAAGAATCAGCAGCGAGGTACCTCCGTAGAAGTGGGCGAAAGAGGTGGTGACACCCATGCGGCCGACGATGGCGGGCATGATGGCCACGAGACCCAGGAAGAGGGAACCCGGCAGGGTAATTCTTGACATGATCGTATCGAGGTATTCAGCCGTCTTCTTACCTGGTTTGACGCCGGGGATGAAGCCGCCGTTCTTCTTGATGTCTTCTGCCATCTGGTTCGAGTTGATCGTCACAGCGGTATAGAAGTACGTGAAGAGGATGATCAGGATGAAGAACACGAAATTATACCAGAAACCATTGATGTTGGTGAATGCGCTCAGGAAACCGCTGAGGTTCTCCGTCTGACGGAAACCGGCCACGGTAATGGGCAGGAACATGATGGCCTGCGCGAAGATGATAGGCATCACACCAGCAGCATTGACTTTCAGAGGGATGTATTGGCGGACGCCGCCATATTGACGGTTGCCGACAACACGCTTCGCATACTGTACCGGGATCTTGCGGGTTCCCTGCACGAGAGCGATGGTGCCAACCATGACGAAGAACAGGACGATGAGCTCGATGATGAGCATCAGCAGGCCTGAACCGCCTTGGGCGAAACGGGCGGCGCACTCACCGACAAAAGCGCCGGGAAGACGGGCAATGATACCGATCATAATGATCAGGGAGATACCATTGCCAATGCCCTTATCCGTGATCTTCTCACCCAGCCACATGATGAACAGGGTACCTGCGCACAGCTGCACGATGGAAGAGATCCAGAAGAATACGCCAGGATTGGACACGTATGGATCAAAAGGAGTAACAGCCTGGTTGGGAAGCTGGTAGATGACGTTACGGATGTAACCCGGAGCCTGAACGATGACGATGATCACCGTCAGGTAACGCATCACCTGGTTCAGCTTCTTACGACCGCTTTCACCTTCACGCTGCAGGCGCTGGAAATACGGGATGACCATACCCAGCAGCTGGATGATAATGGAGGCGGTGATGTAAGGCATGATACCCAAGGCAAAGATGGATGCATTGCCGAAGGCACCACCCGAGAACATGTTCAACAGGCCGAGAAGGCCGGTGTTGCTGGAGTTCTGCAGGTTGGCCAGATCATTCGGGTTGATACCTGGGATGACCACGAAGGAGCCGAAGCGGTAGATGAGGATCATCAACAGCGTAAAGAGGATACGCTGGCGCAGCTCTTCGATCTTCCAGATATTCTTTATGGTCTCAAACAATTTACGCATACCCATCAGATTTTTTCGCAAGTGCCGCCGGCGGCCTCAATAGCTTGCTGGGCCTTGGCAGAAAATGCATTAGCTTTGACTTCCAGTTTAGCAGTCAGTTCGCCCTTGGCGAGGATCTTGACGAGTTCCTTGCTATGGACGACACCGTTTTCAACGAGTACTTCTGGCGTGATGACAGCAATACCGTTTTCAGCGAGCTTCTGCAAAGTAGAAAGGTTGACCGGGCAGTATTCCACTCTGTTCGGGTTGGTGAAACCGAACTTGGGGACGATACGCTGGAGCGGCATCTGGCCTCCTTCAAAACCGATCTTACGCTTGGCACCGGAACGGGCCTGTGCGCCTTTATGACCACGTGTTGAAGTACCGCCTTTTCCCGAACCCTGGCCACGGCCTTTTCTTGTCTTGTTCTTTACAGAACCTTTTGCTGGTTTGAGATTACTTAAATCCATATTGTGCAGATTTATTAGTTCAACAATTAAATTTCTTCGATCTTCAGAAGGTGAGCTACCTTGTTAACCATACCGGCGAGGCTCGGGTTGTCCATGTCAACTTCGACTGAATGGTTCATTTTTCTCAGACCGAGGGATTTCAGGGTATCCTTTTGGTCTTGGGGTCTGCCGATACCGCTTCTGATTTGGGTGATTCTAACTTTTTTCATGGTCTAATAGTTTTATCCGTTAAACACAGTGTCCAGATCCACGCCTCTCAGTTGGGCGACGGTATAAGCGTCACGCATCTTGGTGAGTGCATCGAAAGTAGCTTTCACAACCGAGTGGGGGTTGGAAGAGCCTTTGGATTTAGCGAGCACGTTCTTCACGCCGACGCTTTCCAAGACGGCACGCATAGCACCACCGGCGATGACACCGGTACCAGGCGTAGCAGGTTGGATATACACGTAAGCGCCGCTGTACTTGCCATACTGGTCATGAGGCAGGGTGCCGTTCAGAACCGGGACTTTGACGAGGTTCTTCTTGGCGTCGTCGATGCCCTTCTGGATTGCTGCTGTGGCTTCCTTGGCCTTACCCAGGCCATAGCCGACCACGCCATTCTCATTGCCTACGACAACAAGTGCTGCGAAAGTGAAAGTACGACCACCTTTGGTCACCTTGGTGACGCGGTTGATGCTAACGAGACGTTCTTTGAACTCGATTTCGCTAGACTTTACTCTTTTTACATTAACTTCTGCCATAACAATTAGAATTTAAGTCCTCCATTACGAGCTGCGTCGGCCAGCGACTTGACTCTACCATGATACAAATAACCATTGCGGTCGAACACGACGGTTTCGATACCGGCGGCCTTGGCCTTTTCGGCGATCAGAGCGCCAACCTTGGCGGCCTGTTCGATCTTCGTGATCTTTTCAGTTTCGATTCCGTTTTCACGGGAACTTGCAGCGGCGAGGGTCTTGCCGGCCTCATCGTCAATCAGCTGCACATAAATCTGCTTGTTGCTTCTAAAGACAGACATGCGGGGGCGAGCGGCAGTGCCGGAGATCTTCCTACGGATTCTCTTTTTGATGTTCTGTCTTCTTTCTTCTTTATTAATTGCCATCTTACTGAGGTATTAACTATTTGATTAATGATTACTTACCAGCAGCTTTACCTGCCTTGCGTCTCAGGACTTCATCCTGGAACTTAATACCCTTACCCTTATAAGGTTCAGGCTTACGCATTGAGCGGATCTTTGCGGCCACCTGACCAAGAAGTTGTTTGTCGTATGAACGCATCTTCAAGATGGGGTTCTTACCTCTCTCGTTGATGGTTTCTATTTTGATCTCCGGAGGCATCTCCATGAAGATGGTGTGCGAGTAACCGAGGGCCATTTCAAGGATTTGTCCCTTGGCTTCGGCCTTGTAGCCGACGCCGACGAATTCTTGGACGGTCTCGAAGCCTTCGCTGACACCCTTCACCATGTTGTGGATCAGAGCGCGATAGAGACCATGCTTGGCACCGGCTTCGGCAACAGCCTCGTTCGGTTTCACATGGAGTTGGTCGCCTTCGATCTCGAGGATCACATGGTCGGAGTACTTCTGGGAGAGTTCACCCAATTTACCTTTGACGGTGATGACATGCTCTTTGTCATCGATGTTGACGGTCACGCCAGCCGGAATGGCGATTGGCAATTTACCTATTCTTGACATAATTCCTATCTCCTTTCCTTTAATTAGCTAACATAACACAACACTTCGCCACCGATGTGGAGTTTGCGGGCTTCCTTGTCGGTCATCACACCCTGGGAGGTGGAGATGATGGCGATGCCGAGGCCGTTCATCACGCGTGGGAGGTTCTCACTGTCGGCATACTTTCTCAAACCAGGACGCGAGACGCGGTCGATGGTGGAGATGGCCGGGATTTTGGTCACAGGATGATACTTAAGAGCGATCTTAATGACGTTCTGTGACTTCTTTTCACCTTCTTCAAACTTGTAGTTGAGGATATAGCCCTTCTCGAAGAGGATCTTGGTCATAGCCTTCTTGAGGTTTGAAGCGGGGATTTCAACGATTCTATGCTTTGCATTGACGGCATTGCGGATGCGGGTCAAATAATCTGCTATAGGGTCTGTATACATCTCTTACTGATTTTAATGGTTACCAACTAGCTTTCTTTACGCCTGGGATCAAGCCCTTCAGTGCCATTTCACGGAAATTGATACGTGAGATACCGAACTGTCTCATATAGCCTTTTGGACGGCCAGTGAGTTGGCAGCGGTTGTGGAGACGGACTGGAGAAGCGTTCTTCGGCAGTTTCTGCAATGCTTCATAATCGCCAGCTTCCTTCAAGGCTGCACGTTTGGCGGCATATTTAGCTACCATTTGTGCTCTTTTGCGCTCACGCGCTTTCATTGACTCTTTTGCCATGGTTTACTTTTTTTGATTTTTAAAAGGAAGACCAAATTTCTTCAATAAAGCCAAAGCCTCTTGATCAGTATTGGCTGAAGTGACGAAGGTGATGTTCATACCATTGATGTGGTTGACCTTTTCGATATCGATTTCCGGGAAGATGATCTGTTCGGTGATTCCGAAACTGTAGTTGCCACGGCCATCGAAGCCTTTGTCGTTGATACCTCTGAAGTCGCGGACACGTGGGAGGGCTACGCAGACGAGACGCTCGAGAAATTCGTACATCTTGTCGCCGCGCAGGGTTACGTGGACGCCGATCGGGTTGCCGCGACGCAGTTTGAAGTTACTGACGTCGTGTCTTGAGATAGTCGGAACGGCTTTCTGACCGGTGATAGCGCTCATTTCCTCTACACCATAATCAATCAGTTTCTTGTCTGCCAAGGCAGCACCGATACCCTGATTGAGTGAAATTTTCAAAAGCCGTGGAACCTGCATCACGCTCTTATAGTGGAATTCTTCCATCAATGCAGGCACGATTTCACTCTTGTATTGAGTTCTA
>JAGCPG010000117.1 GCA_017645245.1 Bacteroidales bacterium | reverse complement strand
TTGGATTCAACGCTTCACCGATCATCTTCGGAATAGCGAGAAGGATAGCACCGATCGTAGCCAAAATAAGTTTGAATACGGAAGACGCTGTGGTTCCCACAGTACCCATCACGGTGTTTCCAGCCTCTTTGCTCGCTTCGACTTCTTCAGCAGTAGCTGGAACAAAAGCGATGACAGAATAGCAAATGTAAAGCAATACCGCATAAAACAGCAAGCCCAAGCCACCCCACTCCGGACGGTACGGTCTATGTTCACTGATAATGGGCAGGGGCATGATAAAGGTGAAAAACAGGATTGCGATGACGGTGATCACAAACAGCCAAGTCACCCAAGTCTTTCCATTATAAACATAACCTGCCGCATAGGGATCGGGGTTTTTGACTCTTTTGTAAACGGAGTATATGGCTAATCCCACCCCTCCGAACAAAGCGACGTAAACAAAAATATCCAATAACATAACGATTGAGGTTTTAATAAAACATAATTTAACTTATCGCTGTAAAATTAGTAAAAATTTTAAGATCGGCAATCTGTTTTTTTTACTATTTTTGTTTTTTCGAAACATTTAACATTTAAAACTAATTCACTATGAACGAATTTCTAGCTTATGTAAAACGTGTCTTCTTGGAGAAATACGTTTGCTTCGAAGGTCGTGCCAACCGTAAGGAATTCTGGTATTCCTTCCTATTCAACTTCATCATCAGCACCCTCATCGGTTTCATCCCTGGCAAAGGCGGATTGATCGCCACCATCGTGTGGTCATTGGCCGTGTTGCTTCCCACTTTGGGTGTGGGCGCCCGTCGTCTCCACGACATCAACAAGAGCGGCTGGCTGTTGCTCATCGCTCTCATCCCGCTCATCGGTGAGATCATCCTCATCATCTGGTGGATTAAGGAAGGCGATAAAGCCGACAACAATTACGGTCCCGTCCCGGAAGAAATCAAAGTGGATTGATCCGTTTTTGATATCACAGAAAATCCCCGCCAGCCGACGGGGATTTTTTTATCGTTGGGCCTTTTCAAACCGTTGCGTCACCGAATCCATGATGCGTTCCAAGGTCGCCATCTCGTGCGAATAGTAGTTCATGTTCATCTCAAAGATGGAATCCGTGATGCCATAATGCTCAAACATCTGGTCGTAATAGGCCTTCTGCAAAGGAACCACATTCTCTCCGGACGTCCTCTTATAATTCAGCTCCGACTCAATGAGATAGGCATCCGTCAACACGTCGATCATCTGCCGCTCGCTCAGCAAACCTTCAGGCTTTTCCTGCTCTTTCTTATTGCTGCATGACACCAGAAGCGCCAAGGCAAGTGACGCCACCAACCACACCTTTTTCATAATGCATCAGTTACCGACATCCGACATGAATTTGATACGCATCAAGCGGACCTCTTCCTCACTGTATTCGTCCTCGCCAAGCTCACGGAGCGCCTGTTGCACATCGTCCGACTCAGCCTCCTTGAAGTAGTCGAGGATGTCCTCCTGATGGTAAATGTCAATGTTGTCCTCAATGTAATAGTTCAAGTCGAGACGGGTGCCGCTGGAGACGATGCTCTCAATCTCCGACAGCAGCTCATCGAACGAAAGACCCTTGCCGTAGGCGATGTCCTCCAACGGGATACGCTTGTCGATATTCTGGATGATGTGAATCTTCAGCGCTGACTTGTTGACCACCGACTTCACCACCATGTCGTTCGGACGGGTGATGTCGTTCTCTTCAACATACTCCTTGATCAGCTTGATGAACGGCTCGCCGAACTTCTCGGCCTTGCCCGCGCCCACACCGGCAATCTGGGTCATCTCCTCCTTGGTGATGGGGTATTGGATAGCCATGTCCTCCAGCGAAGGATCCTGGAAGATGACGAACGGAGGCAGGTTGTTCTGCTTGGCAATGGTCTTGCGCAAATCCTTGAGCATGGTGAACAAAGTACGGTCGGTGCCGCTGTCCTTGCTCATGCCCATTGCCATGGCTTCGCTTTCATCGTCATCCGCGGCATCGTAGTCATGATCCTTGACCAGCATAAGGGTGTAAGGCTTCTTGATGAAGTCCTTGCCCTCTTTGGTGATCTTCAGGACGCCATAATTCTCGATGTCCTTGCTCAGCAGCTTATGCACCAAAGCCTGACGGATGATGGCGGTCCAGTATTTTTCATCGTGATCGCCACCAGCGCCGAAGAACTCGCTGTTTTCCTGCTTGGCCGCCTTAATGTCGCCCGTCAGCTTGCCGACGAGCAACTCGGCGATATGCTTTGTCTTGAAGAGCTGTTTGGTCTCAAACACCGCCTCAAGGATCATCTTCATGTCTTCCTTGCCGTCGAATTTCTCTTTCGGGAAGCGGCAGTTGTCACACGATCCACAGTTGTCCTTATCGTACTCCTCGCCGAAATAGTGGAGCAGCAACTTATGACGGCAAACTGCTGATTCAGCGTACGTTACCGTCTCATTTAGCAGCTCGCGGGCGATCTCCTGCTCGGCGACGTTCTTGCCTTTGTTGAATTTCTCGAGCTTATGGATGTCCTCGTAGTCGTAGAAGGCGATACAGTTGCCCTCGCCACCGTCACGGCCGGCGCGACCCGTCTCTTGGTAATAGCCTTCAAGGCTCTTGGGGATGTCGTGATGGATCACGAAGCGCACGTCAGGCTTGTCGATGCCCATGCCGAAGGCGATAGTGGCCACAATGACGTCAACCTCCTCCATCAGGAACTTGTCCTGATTCTCCTTACGGGTCTGGCTGTCGAGTCCTGCATGGTAAGGCAAGGCCCTGATGCCATTGACCACGAGGGTTTCGGCCAATTCCTCCACCTTTTTGCGACTAAGGCAGTACACGATGCCCGACTTGCCCGGGTTCTGCTTGATGTATTTGATGATATCCTTGATGACGTCCTTGGTCTTGGGACGCACTTCGTAATACAGGTTGGGGCGGTCGAACGACGACTTGAAGACCTTGGCATCCATGATCTCCAAGTTTTTCATGATGTCCTGCTGCACTTTTACCGTTGCCGTCGCCGTGAGGGCGATGACGGGAAGGTCCTTGCCAATGGCGTTGATGATCGGGCGCAACCGGCGGTATTCCGGTCGGAAGTCGTGCCCCCATTCGGAAATGCAATGCGCTTCGTCGATCGCGACGAACGAAATTTTCAAGGTCCTTAAAAAATCAACGGTTTCTTCTTTGGTTAGCGACTCAGGCGCCACATAAAGCATCTTGGTCTTTCCGCTCTTCAAATCCTCCTTCACCTCCAGAAGCTCGGCCTTCGACAAGGATGAATTCATCACGTGGGCGATACCGAGTTCGGTACCAAAGTTGCGAATCATGTCCACCTGATTCTTCATCAAGGCAATGAGGGGAGAGACCACGATGGCTGTGCCTTCCTTCATCAGGGCAGGCAGTTGATAGCAGAGGGACTTGCCTCCACCCGTGGGCATCAGCACAAACGTGTTGTTGCCCGCAATAACGCTCTTGATGATGGCTTCCTGGTTGCCTTTGAACTGGTCGAACCCGAAAACCTCCTTCAACAACTTGTGGATCGATGTCTCTTCTTTTTTAGCCATAAGTTCTCATTTTGGTTAATCCAAACTTTTCAAGTATATTTGCACTCTCAAATGAATCCGTTCGTTATTGTTACAAAGTTATAATAATTGCTCCTAATTTGTCAAGAAAAAACACAGAAAAAATGTTTTCTTTTGAAGATATTCATAAAAACGCAGTGCAAGTTATTGAAAATGAAGCTGCTGCAATAAAAAACCTCATTCCGTTGCTGGACGAAAACTTCAGCGAAGTGGTTCAACTCATGTTGAACAATAAGGGAAACATCGTCTTTTCAGGCATCGGAAAAAGCGCCATCATTGCCCAAAAAATCGCTGCGACGATGAATTCCACAGGCACATCCTCGGTGTTTATGCATGCCGCCGACGCCATCCACGGCGACTTGGGCATCATCCGTGAGAACGACTTGGTCGTGCTGCTCTCGAAGAGCGGCGAGACCCCTGAAATCAAGGTACTAGTGCCGCTGATCAAGCTGCGGGGCAACAAGATCATCGCCATCGTGGGCAACCGCAACAGCTATCTGGCCAAGCAATCGGACTACATCCTCGACGTCACCGTCGACAGCGAGGGCATCCCCGACAACCTGGCACCCACAAGCAGCACCACCGCCCAGCTGGTCATGGGCGACGCTTTGGCCCTCTGCCTCATGAAATGCCGCGGCTTCTCCAACGCCGACTTCGCCAAGTTCCACCCGGGCGGTGCTTTGGGCAAGCAGCTCTATCTCCGCGTCAGCGAACTCTATAAAAACAACGAGAAGCCTGAGGTCGGTCCCGACGACAGCCTAGCACAAGTCATCATCGAGATGACCCGGAAACGCCTTGGCGCCGCCATCGTCACCGACAACGGCAAGCTGGTAGGCATCATTACCGATGGCGACCTGCGCCGCATGTTGCTCAAACACGCCGACATCGAGCACGTCAAGGCCAAGGAGATCATGACCCCCAACCCCAGGACCATCGACGAGAACGACCTCGTGGCCGACGCACTGCACAAGATGCGCCAGCACAGCATCACCCAACTGCCCGTGCTCAAAGACGGCAACTATGTGGGAGTCATCCATCTTCACGACATCTTAAAAGAAGGAGTATTATGAAACTTTGGACACAACATCTGATCAAGAAATACAAGCAACGCACGGTGGTCAACGACGTCAGCGTGGAGTTGCAGCAAGGTGAGATCGTAGGCCTGTTGGGCCCCAACGGCGCCGGCAAGACCACCACCTTTTATATGATTGTGGGACTCATCAAGCCGTTTGCGGGACAGGTGTTCCTCGAGGATCAGGAGATCACCACCGAGCCCATGTACAAACGCGCCCAGATGGGCATCGGCTACCTAGCCCAGGAAGCCTCCGTGTTCCGACAGATGACCGTGGAGGACAACATTTACTCCGTCATGCAGTTCAAGAAAGGCATGACCAAAGCCGACCGCGTTAAGAAACTGGAAAGCCTGTTGGATGAATTCGGCTTGCAACACGTGCGCAAGAACCTGGGCGTGCAGCTCTCGGGTGGCGAGCGCCGCCGTACGGAAATCGCCCGAGCCCTAGCCGTCGACCCCAACTTCATCCTGCTCGACGAACCCTTCGCCGGTGTCGACCCCATCGCCGTGGAGGACATCCAGAAAATCATCGTCAAGCTGAAACAGAAAAATATCGGCGTGCTCATCACTGACCACAACGTCCACGAGACCCTTTCCATCACCGATTACGACTACATCCTTGCCGACGGCAAGGTGCTCATGTCAGGCGCTCCCGAAGATCTGGCAAGCAACCCCCACGTCCGCGACGTCTATCTCGGACACAATTTCGAATACAAGAAAAAAGTATTTCAGGATCTATAAAACAGCACCGACATCAGGATGTAAACCAGCAGGATGAACGGCAAAGCCACAAAACGGAAGATGGCAAAGCCCGCCACCGCTATAATAAGGAATATCCAGCGCACCTCGTTGCCCTTCCAGCTGGCTTTCTTCATCTTAAACGAGAAGAACTGTAGGTTGCAGACCATCATCACTGAGAACAGGATGACGATGCCCAAGCAGAGATAGGGATTCAACACCGGTTGCCCCAACACACCCAACTGCCACATCGCCAGCGGCAACGAAGCCATGAAGATGGCCATGGGCGGCGTGGGCAACCCGATGAATGAGGTAGTTTGACGCGTATCCACGTTGAACTTCGCAAGACGCACCGCCGAAAACACCGGCAACAAGAAAGCCAGGCAAGCAAACAGGGAGACGTTGCCCAAAGGCCAAATCACCTCAATCATCGAATCATACATCACATGATACATGATGAAACCAGGCGCCACGCCAAAAGAGACCACGTCCGACAGCGAGTCCAAGTCACCGCCAATCGGTGAATGGGCGTTGAGCAGACGAGCCGTGAAACCGTCGAAGAAATCGAACAGGCCGGCAACAAAGATCATGATGGTAGCCGCCACTGGCATCCCCGAAAAGGAAAACAGAATCGAGAAGCAGCCCGAGATCAGGTTGCAGCAAGTGATCGTGTTCGGAATATGTTGTTTTATGCCCATTTTATTTTACTGCTTTCAAAGTACAAACTTCATTTCCGTGCCTCAACGCAATCAAATAGACACCTGGCACCAACTTCTCTGCAAGCTCGCCCATCGCAAAGCTTTGTGAACCCTTGAGATTCAGCGTTTTCTCAACCATGCAACGTCCAATGATGGCATACACCGACAGCGTCACCTCCCCTTCCATGGCTCGGTCGAACTCAATGCGGCTGTGAGCGCCCAAAGGATTGCCAATCAGCTTGGCAAACGAAACGGACGAGAGTTCGGATACAGCTTCACCCGAATACTCGTATGGACCAACGTCAATTCGTTGGTTAGACACCCGATACCAACCGTCCAAATCCATGCCATCAAGCACATATTGCGGCGTGTTCGGGTCACCGGCATTGATGCAGGGACTTCCCTCAACCAAGTGGAAATCATGCATTTCCTCATTCACAAACATGGGATCGACATCAAGAATGTCTTCGAACGCTTTGACATTCTCTGGCGAATGGATATATCTCAAACCTCCTTCAATAAGGCAATGGTAGAACTCAGGACCGAAGTCGTCCGTTGTCCACACCCACATCTGGGTAGTATCCGTCATTGGATCGTCATAACCGGGATAATTATGATAAACGATACAATTCCTCAGCACAGGTTCACATTGGCCATAGAAAAAGATACCGCAGCAACTCACACCGTATGACCTATTGTTGATCACCAAGATATTGGAGATTTCCGGAGCGGCGTCAGAGACGGCAAAACCTCCCCCAAAATGCACAGAATAATTGTCGTCGAACAGGAGGTTGGAGAACTCACAATCCCTATCGTTGCTTCGCATGAGGTACAACCCACCTCCATTGACGCCTAAATTATCCACAAAGACCGACCTGTCGAGCACCACCGAACAGCTGTCGAGACTCAATGCGCCTCCAACGCACAATGAGCCGTCGTTGGCACGGAATTCGATTCCACGCAACTCCACGTCGCACTTCAGGAAGCTGGCCGCACCTCCATAAATGAAATAGTCGATCGTGTCAACCACGGTATTGTGATGCATCGAACAATCCGTCATCTCCAACTTGGAATCAATGCCACTTACCGCACCGCCTCTCTTGTGGGCGGCATTATGGTGCATCGTGCTGTGATGGACATGCACATCGTCGCTATTGACGACATCTAAGGCACCGCCGTTCCAAACAGAGTCGAGAAACGCCTTGCCGTACTCAAGCACGCAGTAATCCATCAGGAAATGGCCGGCTTTGCTGAGTCGAATGCCATTCCAACCACCCTTTTTGCTGTTATAATTGTGGAAGCCGGTAGTGTCGGCCACCGTAAAAAAGATGCTGTCCCTCTCCGTGCCTTGGGCCACAAAGGTAGAACCCTTGCGGACATCGATTTTATAAAAACCGTCAAACAAAACCACCGTACCAGGCAAAATCCGCAAGGAGTCCATGACCGAAACATTGCCGGTCACCAACACCGTGTCGGCATCCCAAACTCCAGTCTGGTCGCCGCTAACATGTATCGTCTGAGCCTGAACGGCGAAACATGCCGCTATAAGCAAGATAAGGAAAGACTTTTTCATGATGATTACTGTTAATGGATTTGCAAATATAGACAAACTAATAGTACTTTTGCAAAAATTTTTCATTGATGACCGACATTAAAAACCTCTCCATTGACGAATACGACTACCCGCTGCCCGAAGAGCGCATTGCCAAGTATCCCTTGGCGGAACGTGACGCCTCCAAATTGCTGGTTTTGAAGGACAACAAGTTACAGGCCTCTCAGTTCAGGCACATCGGCGAATTCCTGCCACCCAAGGCCCTGTTGGTCTTCAACGAGACCAAGGTCATCCGCGCTAGGCTGCAATTTCAGAAAGAAACGGGATCGCACATCGAGATCTTTTGCCTGGAGCCCGAACAGGACTATCAGATCGCTTTCAGTAGCGCTTCGCCGGTACGGTGGAAGTGTCTGGTGGGCAACTCCAAACGTTGGCGCGAAGGCCTTTTGCAGATGAAACTGAATGTCCAGGGCCAAGAAGTAGTGCTTTCGGCCGAAAGGGTGGAGAAAAACGACCAATATTCCGAGATCGAGTTCTCGTGGACGCCGGCGGAGCTTCCCTTTGCCTCCATCCTCGAAGTCGCGGGCGAAATACCGTTGCCACCTTATTTAAATAGGGACGCTGAACCCGAGGACCGCGACCGTTACCAAACCGTGTTTGCACGCTATGATGGCTCAGTGGCCGCTCCAACGGCAGGATTGCACTTCACCAAGCCTTTGTTGGAACAGCTGAAAGCTGAAGGCTTCGAACTTGACGAAGTCACCTTGCACGTTGGTGCCGGTACCTTCCGTCCCGTAGCCACCCCTACTATCGGTGAACATGCTATGCATTCCGAGACCGTCATCGTTCGCAAATCACTGATTCAAAATCTGATAAATCATCTTGGAGGCAATATCATCCCTGTTGGCACCACCAGTACCCGCACGCTGGAGAGCCTTTACTGGATCGGCATGATGCTTCATGAACAAGGCTTGGCGCTGAGAGACCTCCACGTCGACCAGTGGTATCCTTACGAGAGCCATCCCGACCTTTCCACCCGCGATGCCCTGCAACTCATCCTCGACTATCTGGATCTCCATCAGCTGACCCGACTCGAAGCCAGCACCGCCCTCATGATCGCCCCGAGCTACCGCATGAAGGTCATCACAGGACTGATCACCAACTTCCATCAACCCAAAAGCACCTTATTATTATTAGTGTCCGCTCTCATCGGCGACCAATGGAAAACAGCTTATCAATTTGCACTTGAAAACGGCTTCCGATTCCTTAGTTATGGGGACAGCTGTTTATTTTTATAATTTTTTTTGCTCCATTTTAAATTTTGGTACGGTAATTGATACTTTTTCCAGTGAACATAACTCGTAAAACAATCAATTAACCATTAAAACATTTACACTATGAAAAAAGCATTAGTACTTGGTGCATTGGCCTTCTTCGCCATCAACATCGCAACCGTTCAGAATGTCAACGCTCAGAAACCAAATGAGGACAAAACTGGCACAACCGTCAACTCAAACAAGCCCAAAGCTGTGAAACCCGCCGCTCTCAAGCCTGAAACAACTGTCACTACCAAGGAGACACAAAACGCTGTGACTCCTGCTGCCGCTTCAAGCACCCAAAAGAACAACAACGGATCTGAAGTAGCCCCCACCGGCAGAGCTGCATCGAACCCAACAAACACTTCTACCTCTACCACAAAACCAGCCTCACCAAAAGGCCTTAAAACCCAAAAACCTACCACTAACACTCCGGCTCAATCCGCCACAACTAACGAAAAGGACAACACTGTGAAGCCAGGTGCCGCTTCATGGGATACCGAAAAAGGTGGAAGCAGAACAAATGCAACTCAGAGACCCGTAAGAACTAAGAGCAACAAGAAGGCTGAAATCAAAACCTCAGCTCAAGCTTCATCCAATCAAGTTAACGCAGGTAAAGAACTCGATCAATCCCAAAAGGAAAAGACCCCAGAAATTGGCGTTCCTCCGACCCCAAAGACCAAGAAGCCTGCAAAAACTTCTTCCAAGACTCCCAAAGCTGGAACTAGCAAATAAGAATTGACAAACCAAAAAAAAGCGGGTCTCTAACCCGCTTTTTTTATTTCTCCCTACCCGAAAGCAAGTCGGCGTAATGCCTGAGGTGTGCTTTCCGTTCTTCGGGAAGCTTCACCGCGTCGAGACAAGCCGCAGCCTGGCGGAAGTAGTCGGCCATCAGCAACTCCACGGCCTCACGCACATGCAATTGGTCGTAAAGCGCGATCACCTCGTCAATCTTTTTCTGCGGATTGATGGCCACCTCGCCTGAGAACAAGGCCTCCAACCGTTCACGATCCGCCGCAGGAGCCAGCTCCAAGGCTTTCAGGTACATCAAGGTCTTCTTGTTCTCCATGATGTCGCCACCCGTTACCTTGCCAAAGACCGCCACATCGCTGTAGCAGTCCAGGATGTCGTCCTGCAACTGGAATGCCATACCCAGCGCAATGCCGAAGTCATACAGGTTTTTCTGGTCTTCCTCATCGGCACCCGCAATGATGGCACCCATCTGCAAGCTGGATGCGAGCAGCACGGCTGTCTTCAGGCGGATCATCTCCAGATACTCAGGGATGGTCACCACCCGTTGAGTCTCAAAGTTCATGTCGTACTGCTGGCCTTCGCCGATCTCGATCATCACCTTATTGAATAAGGTCGCCGCCTCCACGGGTTTGGTGGTGCGCATCACGAACTGGTTGGCCATCATCAGGGTTACGTCGCCTGAGAGGATAGCCGTGTTGGTGTTCCATTTTTTATACACCGTCTCCATGCCGCGGCGCAAAGGCGCCTGATCCATTATGTCGTCATGGATCAAGGAGAAGTTATGCCCCGTTTCCAGTCCCAATGCGGGATACTTGGCATCGTCGAAGCCACCTCCGAACATGTCGTTGGCCAACAGGCAAAGCATGGGACGGAGGCGCTTGCCCTTTTGCAACACGGTATAGGCGATGGGCTCGTACAGTCCCTTCGGCTCCTTGACGAATTCCACCGTTTCCATGAAATCGGCGAATTCACGCTGTAGTTGTTTGATTTTTTCCATACGGCAAAAATAACAAAAATTTGGTGCGATATTTGTAGAATAATCATTTTTGTGACAAAACAACCAACCATGAAACGTTTCCTCCTACCGATAGCCCTGCTGGCCTGTGTTTTGGCCACTTCGTGCAACACCAACAAACGGCTCTATGAAACCGGCATGGCCTTCCATCAGGCCAACCAGGCCGACCATGAGCGCATCCAGGCTTTGAAATCCACGGGCAACCCCGACATCTGGCCCGAAGTCTTCGAGCGTTACTGCAGCATTAAAGGCCGCAGCGACGAGATGTCACACTTCCCTCCTGAGGTCAAGAAGCAGATCAACTACCGACCGATCAACGTGGACGACGAGCTGAATGGCGCGCGCAACAAGGCGGAGGCATACCTAACCGCCAAGATCAGCAACACACTCGACAGCGAGACGCCCGACCTCGACCATGTCGACAAGCTGATCAAGGATTTGGAGCGCGTCAACCGCGACAACACGCACATCACTGACCTCAAGCTGAAATCGATGGCCAAGCGCTTTGGCGGTCTTGACAAGCTGATGCATGTGGAGGTGCTCCACCATGAGGTGGGTCCTAACCGCGACGAGTCCGTATCGTTCAAGGAGACCAACGGCAGCCTCACCGCCACAGTGACCGACCACAAGCTCAGCAAGAGCGCCACCATTGACGGCAAGGCGAATTTCATCGATCCGAGGAGCAAAAAGATGTTGCTCTCACTGCCTTTCAAGATGACGTCCAACTTCGAGCACAGCTACTCTACCGTCGAAGGGCCGCAGGAAGCCTGCTCAGCACAGACCCTGGAGAACCTCAAGCAAAAGCCAGTGCCTTTCCCCACCGATGAAAGCCTGCTACAGGACGCCCGGCAAAAGGTGGTGGAGATGTTTTATCAAAAGATTCAATAAAACCTCCAAATACGCGAAGTACCCCAACGGCGCTGCATATCTCCCTGCGGGAGATACGCAAGGCGCCTTTTGGGGTACTTCGCTTCTCTCAGGAATTACCAGTTTAAGATTCTCTTGAAGTCGTAAACCTCAGGATTCGGGAGGTACTTCTTGGCTGCCTCGTAGTCGGCAGGCGTGAGATACTGCAAGCCCTCGTTGAAGATCAATTCGGCCTTCGGACCGTTGAGGTTGACCAAACGCGGTTTGATCTTGCCGTTCTCATCCTCCACATCCTTCAAGTACAGCGGGATAATCTCGCCCTTCGGGTTAGTGGTGACCATGGCACCGGTGACGCCTTGCAGGAAGAGCTTCTTCACGCCATAGCCCAGCAGGGAACAGTAGGTGAGGTCATAGCCGTTGGGTTGCACGCAACGGATGCCGTAGCCGATCTCCACCGGACGGCTCTTCACGCTGATGCCCAGCAGTTTCAAGCGTTGTTGCAGCAAGAGGTTGAAGATGTGCGCCTTGCTCACGTTGCCCAGCTCGGGATGGCCGTGCTCGTCGTAGGTGAACGCCACGCCTGACTTCTCAATCTCGGCATCGGTCATGAAGTGGAACACGCCCTCGCTGATGATGACTACTCCATAGTCCACACCCAACAGCTTACGCTTGACGATAGAGCTGACCATCAAGTTGATGATGGCTTCGAAGGTGACGTCAGCCTTGTTGAACATCTCGGGGATGACCACCATCGGGCAGTGGCAGGCCGAAGTCATGCCGAAAGCCAAGTGACCAGCCTCGCGACCCATGGCAGAGAGCACAAACCAGTTGCCAGAGGTACGGGCATCTTCGTAGACGGTCTGCACCAGATGCACGGCGGCGTCCTTAGCTGAATAGTAGCCGAAGGTCGGGTTGCCATCGGGCAGCGGAAGGTCGTTGTCGATGGTCTTGGGCACATGGATGTTCTGGATCGGCACGTTGTTCTCGTTCAAGTATTTGGAGATGCGGTTTGCCGTCGAAGCGGTGTCGTCGCCGCCAATGGTGACGAGCAGCTTGATATTGTTCTCCACAAAGAAATCGGGATTGAATTCCTCGTTTTTCGGTTTGTAACGGCTCATACGCAAGGCCGAACCACCTTGTTTCTGGATGTCGTCAGCCCACATGAAGTCGATTTCTTCCAGTTCCTTTTCTTTCTTGAACAGGTTCTTGTAGCCGTCGTGCAAGCCAAGCACACGGTATCCGTCCTTGAGGAAAGTCTTGGCCACAGTGCTGATCACCGTGTTGATGCCTGGTGCCGGACCGCCGCCGGCGAGAATTACTATTGAATCTTTCATAGTCGTTATTATTACGTTATTTCGTGATTTCGTTATTAGGAGAGATTGTTATTCGATGATGAATTCGTCGCAGAAGATCCAAGCGGGTTGGCCGGCGCCGACATGCCAGTCGGGGCAGATGCCGATGGTCTTGGCGGCCATCCTCACGTAACGGGCATCGCAGCGGGGACGAACACCCAGTTCTTGGATTAAGGCATCCTCCTCTTTCTCGTCGATCCAGTTGGTGGACTTGCCGACGCTACGGAAATTCTTGCCGTCGTCGCTGACGAAGAATTCTACTTCCTTGGGCATGAAGATCCATGAGCCCTGATCTTGTAGGAAGCTGCCTGCCAAACGGTTCACACGCATCTTGGATCCAAGGTCGACTGTAGCCACAAGGTCCACGCCATGATAGCCTTGCCACACGCCAGTGCGGAAGTTGTCGCCACCACGCTGATGGTCAATCAAGGCCGTCAAGCCGCCAGCCTCGTATTGGTTGGAATAAGGATGCTCCAACTTCACAGCGCGTTTGGCATCAATCAGATGGAAATTGGCGTCGATGGCACGGCTCCAGCGGCCGTTTTGCAAGGCAGCTGCACGGATCTGGGTGGTCTTTCTCAGGACGAGCGGCTCAGAATAGACCAAGCTGTTCTCGTTAGGTTCGGTGCCATCAAGTGTATAATAGATGGTTGTGCCTTCGAGCGGATGGCTCATCGTGACAGTGATGCTGTCGAAGAAGGTGTTTGACACTGCGTTGATGGCCGGTACCACCAGGATGCTCTCACCCAGGATGCGCACCACGGGGCAATTCTCAGGTTGAGTAGCCCAAGGTGAATCGGGCGTGTTGGTCATGGTGAACTCCAACGTGCCACCGTTGTAAATCTCGTCGAAAGTGATATAGCTGCGCTCCAGCGGCTGTCCATTGAGTTTCACCGACTCCACATAGCAGTTCTCTGGTTTCAGGTTTCTAGCCTTCACCGTAAACTGCTTGCCGTTGTCGAGGTTCATGGTCACCTTGTTGAAGCGCGGGATACCCAATACATAACGGCCTGAAGCCGGAGTGGCCGGATAGAAGCCCATGGCGGAGAACACGCCCCAAGCCGACATCTGGCCGCAGTCTTCGTTACCGCAGAGGCCGTCTCGCTCATCGGTGTAGAACTCATCCATCACCTGTTTCACGTATTTCTGGGTCTTGGTAGGCTGACCGATGTAGTTATACATGTAGACGGTGTTGTGGCTCGGCTCATTGCCGTGGGCATATTGACCGATGAGGCCTGTGATGTCCACCTGTTCGCGACCGGTGAGCTTACTCGGTGCCGTAAAGAGGCCGTCGAGCATCTTGCCGTATTCCTCCCAGCCGCCCATCATTTCAATATGGGTATTGATGTCCTGAGGTACAAAGAAGTTGTACTGCCAAGTGTTGGCCTCGGTCAGGGTGAAGTTGACCTGAGTAGGATCGAACGGCTGCATGAAGCCACCGTTGCGACGGCCTTGGAAGAACTTGTTCTTGGGATTGTAAAGATTCTTGTAAGCCTGAGCTCTCTGATAAAATTCCTCGGCGATGTCAGCCTTGCCCATGGCTTCGGCCATGCGGGCCACGCACCAATCGTCGAAGGCATATTCCAAGGTCTTGGACACAGCCTCGCCTTCAACGTCTACGGGGATGAAGCCATATTTCACGTAGGCACTCATGCCACGACGGTCCTGACGCGAGGAGTTGACCATAGCGTCCAAGGCCTTCTCGGCGTCGAATCCCTTGATGCCGCTGAAATAAGCGTCAGCGATGACGGGGATGGCGTGGTTGCCGATCATGCAGTGCGTCTCGTTACCCGCCAGCTCCCAAATGGGCAGCATGTGTTCCTCGTCGGTCTCGTAATTATTAATAAAGGTATTGATGAAATCGACGGTGCGCTCACGCTGGATAAGGCTGAAGAGCGGATGCAGGCTGCGGAAGGTGTCCCACAGTGAGAAGACCGTGTAGACGGGGCGGTCGGAGTGATAGATCTTGAGGTCATGTGCACGGTAGCGGCCATCAGCATCGCTAAACAGATTGGGCGCGATCATGGCGTGATACATGTTGGTGTAGAACACCCTGATATCGGCTTCGTTCTTCCCTTGCACCTTGATGCAGCTCAGTTCATGGTTCCATTTGTCGTAAGACTTACGGGCCAAAGCATCGATATCGAAGTCGCCGTCGGCAAGTTCAGTTTTCAGGTTGTTTTTGGCACCCTCGGCATCGACAGCGGAGATGGCGATGCGCATGACGACCGACTCGCCTTCTTCGGTATCGAAGACGAATGAGGCATTATGCTGCTCATCGATGGTATAGGTCTTCATGGGCTTGGAGAACTCGGCGTAGAAATAGAGGTACTGCTGGTTGGCCCAGTCGCGCGTACGGCGGAAGCCAGTGACAGCGGTGGGCGATTCAACATCGAGTGTGGATTCATACACAAACTCGTCGTTGACGCCTTGCACCATGTTCAGCAATAGTTTGGCCTGATCCGACTTGGGGAAGGTACAGCTCATGATACCCACCCGATCGCCGGCGGCCAACGCCACAATCACCTGGGGATCGTCGAAAGCCACGCAGTAATAGCCCGGTTTGGCCCACTCGTTCTCATGTTGGAACGCGGCGCACACCTTATCCCCGACGGCGGGCGTGAAGCGGAAGTCGCCATAGTCGGAGCAGCCCGTACCGCTGAGGTGGGTGGTGCTGAAACCGAGGATGGCGTTGTCGGAGGTATGGTAACCCGAGCAGCCGTCCCAGTCGTTCATGCGGGTATCGGGGCTGAACTGCATCATACCGAAAGGCACTGTGGCACCTGGGAAAGTATGTCCGTGGCCTCCGGTACCGATGAAAGGATCCACAAACGAAGCCGGCTCCTGAGCCGAGGGCTGGCAGGCAGCGCAAAACATCAATAAGATAGAAACGATAGACAATGTACGATTCATGGCAAGATTTTTGTTTGTCAAAAGTAAGAAAAAAAACACATAATAAAGCGCCAAAAGAAAACTTTTGTTATTTTTGCATCAAATTTTCATGTATTTGTACGCAATCTATCATTAACTAAAACACAAAAAAAATGAAAAAAGTTCTTTTACTCTCATTGAGCCTTGTATTAGGTTTCAGTGCAATTGCCCAGCAGAGAATCATGAAGAATGATCTTCGCCAGGGTGTCGCTTCCAGCAAGAAAGCCGTTGTTGGAAAAGACCTTTCCGCCACTTCGGCAGCCACTTACGCTCCTCAAACCGCCACCAGCGTTGTCGTCAACAGATTTGAAGACATGGAAGACGGTGAGACCATGTGGACCTACTATGACCTCCAGTCGAACCAGTATGTTGCCAACCGTATGTATCAGTTGCCCACTGGTGAAGTAGCCGTTACTGCTACCATGTCACACGAAAACAACCAAACCGCTTCGGACCGTGGTACCGGTTACAACTTCTACGATGGCAGCGATTGGGATGATCAGCCAGAAGTACGTGTTGAGCCTTTCAAGACCGGTTGGCCTTCCATCGCACAGTTTGGCTCAAACGGTGAAATCCTCCTCGCTCACGGTAATGGTCACATGCAGTGCTTCATCAGAACAACTGCTGGTGAAGGCGACTGGACTCACGTTGGTGCTCTTCCGGATTATCCTGATGGCTATGCTTACACCACTGAGTATCCCACATGGCCAAGAATCGTCACCTGCGGTGACAACCATAACATTGCTGTTGCTGTTGCTGTTCTTCAGCACACCATCAGTGAAGACGAAACCGACCTCCAGACTGTGATGTGGCGTTCAGAAAACCCTGCTGACATCAACAGCTGGACAGTCACCTACGGTCCTCTTCACGATCTTGCCACTCCTTGGGATCACAACCAATTCTCAGCTGATGACTACTGCATGGCTGCCAACGGTCACAATGTAGCCCTCCTCTACTCAGGTTGCTTGACCAACAGCGTTTGGATGTTCAAATCAACCGACGACGGTGCAACATGGGAACCCACTAGAGTTTGGGAAAACCCATACGAAGGAAGAGAATTTGACGAAGATCCTTCTTGGGGAATGGAAGACACTCTGTTCATGCCCATGAATGGCTCTATTGTTATTGACAACAGCGGTGTTGTCCACGTTGCACTCAACACTTTTGAGATGGCTCACACCTTGGAGAACGAGCCTGGTTATTACACTTACTGGAATGGCCGTTCCGTTGACGGTATCCTTTACTGGAACGACACACAAGATCCTATCCATGACACAGAGCACCCAGAATATATTGGCACTCCTTACGAAGCTCACTTTGCACAGCCCAACCAGCACCACGCTGCACGTTTATGGTGGCCAATTGCCGATGATCCAGGTTATGTCCACATGCTCTCCGACTCAACCAAATGGATTGGTTACATCCCGATGTACAATGACAATTCCGGTGCTCCGATTCAGTGGGATAACGACATGTACTATATGTCAGGCTCAGAATATGTGAGCAAGTTCTATGGTGCTTCAGGTCATCCGGCTCTCTCATGCGATCCTAACGGCAACCTCGCCTGCGCTTTCTCAACACCTTGCACTGCCCGTCCCGGCACACAAGGCGCTGGTTCAACCTACTACTGCAGAACCATTTTGGTAAGTTATAAGAACGTCGAAGAAGGTTACTGGCATCAATTGGAAGACGACCTCATGGAAGACTTCATGCTCATCTACACTGAAGGTGTCTTCACAAGCGCCGTTGCCAACACCGTAAATGTTGGTGAATTCTGGTTCTCATACCAAGGCGACGATAAGATCGGCTTCTACTGGGGATCAGGCGCCACACAAACCGAAGGAACAGAAAACATCATCCACGTGTGCAAGGTTATTGCCAATCCTGATTTCGTGAATGTTCCTGAGACCGAGGCCCAGAATGTTGTTTACGACATCTATCCCAACCCTGTGACTGGCAACATCATGAACGTGAAGTCAGCTCAGGATGCTGATGCCACCATCACCATCGTCAACCTCGTTGGCCAAACTGTGAAGCAGTTCAACCAGAACCTCCACATGGGTGAGAATGCCATCAACATCGACCTCAAGAGCGGCGTTTACTTCTGCACCATCACTGCTAACGGCTTCAACAACACCGTGAAGTTCGTGGTGAAGTAATCACACACTTTAGGCAACTAAAAAAAGGAGGCTGCGGCCTCCTTTTTTTATGCCATCACATCGGATCCACGTCGATTTGGACGATGACTGACTTGAAATCGGGAAGCTGCTGGAAGAGATGCACCTGCTTCATGATGAGTTCCTTCACCTGCTGGGCGTTGTGCTCACGGTTGAACTTCACCATCATCTGTTTGATATACTGGTTTTTAATCCTTGAAACCATGGGGTATTCAGGTCCCAGCAGATCGTGCTTGAAGATGGGGCGCAACAGGCTGGCCAGCTCGGTAGCAGCGGGATTCAGTTTTTGGTAGTCCTTGTGTTTCAGACGGATCAGGACGATTCGGTAATAGGGTGGATAGCCGAATTGGCGCCGTGTCAGCATCTGCTTTTGGTACAAGCCCTTGAAGTCGTTGCGCAACACGTCTTGGAGCACGGGATGGTTGGGCTCGTAGGTTTGGATGATGACCTTGCCCTGCTTGCCTTTGCGGCCAGCCCGCCCAGCCACCTGAGCCATCAGCTGGAAGCTGCGCTCGTGGGCGCGGAAATCAGGGAATGAGAGCATGTTGTCGGCGTTGAGGATGCCCACCACCTTCACCGAATCGAAGTCCAGGCCTTTGGTGACCATCTGAGTGCCCACCAAGATATCAGTTTCCTTGTCCTGAAAAGCCTCAAGGATGCTTTGATAGTCGTTTCGCGAGCGTGTGGTATCGAGGTCAAGGCGGGCGACTTTGGCCTTGGGCAGGACGATTTGCAGGTCTTCCTCCACCTTCTCGGTGCCAAAGCCGTGCATCTTGATGTTGGTGCTATGGCAGCTGGGACATTCAGTGGGAACGCTCGTGGTATAGCCGCAATAGTGGCACCGCATCACGTTCTGGTTCTTGTGGTAGATCAGGCTTACGTCGCAGTTGATGCACTGGGGAACGTAATGGCAATCGTCACATTCGATGCGCAACGAGAAACCGCGTCGGTTCTGGAACAAGATGCTTTGGTTGTGCTCCTCCAGCGTTTCCTTGATGGCATCAATCAACACGCTGCCGAAGTCGGCCTGCATGGTCTTGCGACGCTTCTCCACACGCATGTCGCTGAGGATGATCTCTGGCATCTGCACGCCGCCGAAGCGCTCCGTGATCTCCACAAGACGATAGCGACCGTTGAGAGCGTTGTAATAGCTCTCGTAGGACGGCGTTGCCGAGCCCAGCAACACCTTGGCATGATGCATGGCACCCAGCACGATGGCAGCGTCGCGAGCGTTGTAACGCGGTGCTGGATCCATTTGTTTGAAGCTGCTGTCATGCTCTTCATCAACGATGATCAGGCCTATATCGGAATACGGCAGGAAGATGGCCGATCGCGACCCAATGATGATCTGCCGTTGGGTGCCCTTGTTTTGTGCGAAGTCTCGCACTTGCTGCCACACTTCCACCCTTTCGTTGGCGCCATAGCGGGAGTGATACACGCCCAGCCGGTCGCCGAAATACTGCTTCAGGCGGTTGATGATTTGGGCGGTAAGCGCGATTTCAGGCAGGAGATACAGCACCTGTTTCCCCTCGTCGATGGCTTCCTGAATCAGCTTAATATAAAGCTCTGTCTTGCCGCTTGAGGTGACACCGTGGAGCAGCACCGGCTTTTGTTCCTCAAAGCCTTCCTTGATCTGATGAAATGCCTTTTGCTGGGCAGGGGTAAGCTGGATGGAGTTCACATCCACCTGGGCCTTGAAATCCTTCAGGCGGCTCACCTGACGCTCATAAACCTCGAAAACACCCTTGTCGACCATCGCTTTCAGGACGGTGCTGGTGGCATTGGCTTTCTTCAAGAGATCAGCGGCTTTCAGGTCGTTATCACAATTGCCACCGAGAGTAAGATAGGCCAGCAGCGCCTCAAGCTGCTTGTAGGCGCGCTTGGTGAGGGCGTCCATCAATCCTTGCAGGTTGGCTTCGTCACGATAGTTGGAGGTCAAGCGGACAAATCGCTCGTATTTGGCTTTGTATTTCTCGTACAGCTCCTCCTCCATCACAAGGATGCCTTTCTCCATCATGGTATGAATCAGCGGCATCACCTTCTTGAACCCGACGATTTTGCTCACCTCACTAACGGCGATCTTCGGCTGGATCTGCAAGGCTTCCACGATCATGTATTCGTAATCGTTGAGCGCCATACTGTCGAGCGTGAAATCATGCGATAAGGTCACGGTCGACTCGCTGCTCAGTTTCAAAGCGGAAGGCAGGGCCGACTGCATCACCTCGCCGAGATGGCAGAGATAATAGGTCTTGATCCAATCCCAGAACTTCAGCTGCGTGGCGTTGATCAATGGCTGGTCGTCGAGGATGTCCGTCAGGAACTTCACCTCTACCTCGGGCACCTTTTCCGTCAGGGAGATGACCAGTCCCGACATGATCTTGGTCTTGCCAAACTGAACCACGACCCGCTGTCCGACACGGATAGCGTCGTTCAAGGCGTAGGGCACGCGGTAGGTGAAGGTTCCTGGAACCGGAATCGGCAGGAGCACTTCTGCGAACAAGGTGATTCTTTCCATGGGAGGTGAGAGGTGAAAGGTGAGAGGTGAAAGTTAATGGGAGTTCACGGTGGTGTAACCAATCAGCTCGTCATAGCCTTTGATGGCATTGAAGTAATAGAAATAGATCCGATAGAGGTTGTCAGTGTCCCAGTGGTTGCCTTCGATAAGATCGGTCACGACTTGACCCGACTTACGGTCGGCGGTCACCAGAAGGAAGTTGTAGTAACCTTGTTTAAGCAGCAGTTGGCAAAGGTATCCATGGAGGTTGTAGTCGTATTGCATTAGATTGCGCTCATCGAAGCGCCAGTCATTGACGGCGCCCATCACGTAGACGTCCTCACCGGCCAAAGGCACTGGCCAGCGAAGGAAGATGTTGACCCAAGCGTAATCGGCCTCCGTAGCGGTTTCGCGGCCTTCGTTGGCGATATAGATGTACTTCTCACCATGGATATCCTCGTAGGTGATGTAGGGTTTTCTCGCCCTCGACTCGCAGGTGGCATAATCGACCACGTAATAGTCATCGCTTTGATAAATGCGGGCGATATTTTCCGATTGGAAATAGAAGTTGCTGAAGTTGACGCGGCGGTATTGGTTTCCGCCTTCGAACACCGTTGCGGGATTGTGCTCGTAGGAAATGCGGTCGGGATAGACGAACGATGGCTTCAGGCCGATGGAAGCGTTGTCCCAGCGGCCATTCTGACGGATGGTCAGGGAGGCGTAGTCTTGCACATTGCCTGTCATGATGCTCGACATGGACACGCTCACGTCGATTTGCTGATGCGTGTTGCTCAGCGAAAGCTCATCGCAATAGCGTGGCACCGAGGCATTGATGATAGCTTTCTCATCAATAACCATGAAGCGTCGGGTAAAGTAGATGTGATCCTCATCGAGGTCATCTTCATAAATGATGAGCAGGTAGTTGCCCGAGAGGATAGGGAGCATCTCCTCCTCGGGGAAGCGCAGCTCGTAATGCACATAATCCACGAGGGTGTTCCTGGAGAAATCATAGTTGTCGATCCGGCCATAATCGAAGCCCGAGGCGTAGTTGCTCCTCATGATTTCGGTGGGGAACCAATCGTTGGTGCAATGGATGAAGGTATAGTTCAGCACTTTACCTTCGGAACCCAGCAGGTCGAACCATAGGGTGAGCCGTTTGGTGGGGCTGGCCAGAGGGATCATCGGCTCCTTGGTCTGGTTGCCGTCAGCGAAGAGCGACACCGATGCGACGGCCGATTTGTAGTCGAGGTCGGCGCACGGCAATCCGTATTCCTGGCCGATGCCGGCCATGGAAACGAAGAGGGCAACGATCAGGAGGATGTGTTTCATACGCCGGTCGTGTTAAGCCTGCGTAATGCGCTTTTGGATATCGAGGAATTCCTCTGGAGTCAGTTTCAAGTGTTCGTTCTTGAAGTTGAGATCGCCCTCTTTGGTGATGGGCACGAGATGGATATGGGCATGGGGCACTTCCAATCCGATGACGGCCACAGCGATGCGCTTGCAGGGAATAGCCTTCTCGATGGACTGGGCGACATGCTTGGCGAAGACCATCATTTGGCCCAGCTCCTCGTCGTCGATATTGAAGATGTAATCCGTTTCATGCTTGGGGACGACTAGCGTATGGCCCTTGGTCAGCGGGTTGATGTCCAAGAAGGCGAAGAAGCGGTCGTTTTCAGCGATCTTATAGCACGGGATTTCACCGTTGATGATTCTGGAAAATATAGTTGCCATAACCGTGATTATCTAGAGATTTCAAGGACTTCGAAAAACATTTTTCCCGCAGGCACCATGATTTCGGCGACCTCACCGACTTTCTTACCTAGCAGGCCCTGGCCGATGGGCGAGTTGATGGAGATCTTACCCGACTTGAAATCGGCTTCCTTTTCGGGGACGATGGAATAGGTCATAGAGGCCTTCGTCTTGGTATTCTTGATCTTCACGGTGGAATACAGCAGGACTTTTGAAGTGTCGATTTTTGACTCATCGAGCACACGGGCATTGAAGATCAAGTCTTGCAGATCGGCGATTTTAGCTTCGAGCAGGCCTTGGGCTTCCTTGGCGGCGTCATATTCAGCATTTTCGGACAGGTCGCCCTTGTCGCGTGCTTCGGCGATGGCTTGGATGATACGGGGACGTTCACGAAGGATCAGGTCGTCAAGTTCGTCCTTCAGTTTTTGCAATCCTTCAGATGTGAAGTATTTGATTTCTGACATGATATTGGTTTTTAAAACGTGAAAAAAGGAGACCCTTACCGGAATAAGGGTCTTCCTTTTGTTCAACGTGCAAAGATACTAAAAATATCTTAAATGTCGCAAAACATTTTAGAAAATAAGTCTAGCACCTACACTGTGCGAGCCTTGATAGCTGTAGGTCTGGCGGAACGCATAGTCGATTGCGATCACAGGAGCGTTCTCTTTCTTTGAGATCGGGACTTGGATGGAGCAACCGGCATGAAGGCCTTTGTTGAGGTTCATGCAGTCGTCGTCCAAGACGCCTTTGAAGATACCGCTCTCGAAGACGTAACCGGTACGGAGCAGCAACCATTCTCTCCAGCTGTATTCGATACCAGCAACATACTGGTCTCTGGTGAAGGAGTTGGAGATGAAGTTGCCAGCCAGGGTCAGACGATGAGTCTCGGCGAAGTGGAAGTCATAAGCGGCAGCGATACTCAACTGAGTAGGAAGCTCAAACTGGTCGGCACGTTGGATAACGGTCCATTGGAGTGAGCTGTTGGTGTTGAAGTAGGCCTTGAATGCCAGACCGTCGCCTGAGAACGTCATGGTAGGACCAATGTTCTTCAAGGTGATACCGAAATGGATGTTGTCGAAAGGACCTGTGACATATTGGATACCTGCGTCGAGTGCCACACCGGTAGCGCTCATGTTAGCGATTGACTCGCTGATGATCTTCAGGTTGAAGCCACCGCTGATGCTGTTGGAGAACATCTTGGCGTAGGCAACACCGATATGCATGAGTGACGGTTTGAAGGTGGCGCCATTGCCATCGGGGCTATCAGTGGTCGTCTCTTTGATGGTACCCGGGTTGAGGGTGAAGAAGGAGAGACCGAGAACGCCTGATTCGCTAACGCGGATAGTCAGACCGAAGGATGAGATTTTTACGTCGGAGCCTTTCAGCCAATCGGTGTGTGAGAAGTTGACATCCAGTGAATTGATGGTCGAGATGCCGGCCACGTTGCCAAACATGGCTTCAACGCCTTTGACAAACGACATGCCTGCATTGCCCCAGCCAGCCGAGGCGGCGAAGGGGTTGATCAACAATTCGGGAGCACCGGCTTGACCAGAACGGTCCTCATTACCTGCAAATGCCTTGGGAGCGCTGACTCCGAGAAGGAGAACAAGGCTCAAAACTATATATCTAAATGATTTCTTCATGATTCTGAAATTTTTAAAGTTAGCATTCATCCGAGTAAATTAGAACGTATTCAAGTCAATTAGACGCATTGCACCGAAGAACTTGATCGTGCGTTCGCCACCGCTCTCGTTATCCTTGATGTGGATCAGGTAGAAGCCTGAGGCCACAGGAGTGTTGGCGAAGTTAGTGAGATCCCAATCGATGGAGGCATCCTCGTTATCCTTCTTGAACTGACGGATCTTGGTACCACTCAAGTTGTAGATGGTCACCGTACAGTTGTTCGGGAGGTTCGTGATCTTAACGGTGTTGTTAAGAGCGTTCTTCTCGTAGGTTGAGTAAGCGTAGTAAGGATTGGGTACGACGGTGATGAGGTCGAGGTCGGTCTCGGTCTTATCAGGATCGTTGAGCACTGGGTTCAGACCATCGATTGCGAACTTGTACTTAGGATACATGTTGTTGATGTCCAAACCAGGATAGACGGAATCCAGCGGGATGTATGAATAACCTTGGTCATACGGGCGACCCACACGGATGCGGATCTTAGCATCGTTACCAGGTTCAAGCCATGTGGTGCCTTCGACACCCATCGGCATACCGACGTATTGAACTTGACGCCACAGCATGGTACTCAAGACTCTCTCCTGGTTGGGTTTAGCCTGGAACTTGAAGAAGAGGTTGGCTGCGTATGCACCACCATCGTATGCGGGGCAGCAGAACTCAGCCTGTGGAATTGGTACTGACGGAGCGATATCGGTCGGGTTATCCATGCCCAGAACGTACACATAGTGACGGCCACCAAACACTTCCTCAGCGTCGATTTGACGATAGATGGCGGGATCAAGGACTTGGAATTCGCTGCCTAAATCGACCGTGGTCTTTCTCAGCATCGGAGGATTGAACTGCATGTCGCGACCGTTCAAGTCGGCAAGGTAGGAATCCTCACCGTAGATGAGGTTCAGACGGGCACCGCTTTCAATATCGATGACATAGCCTGGGAACCAGCCCATACCCTGTGGGGAGATGAAGTTAGGATCGTCAGGATTGTCGCTTCTGTATTTTGGATCGTCGGCGTTATCCCAATCAGAGAACGGAACCATTTGATTGGTCACAGAGTCACGAACCATGTAAGGATTACCATCCTTGTCGATGGACGGAGCCTTTCTCATGAAGTAGGTCTTCACGTTGTTCTCTGAAAGTTTATTGTCCCTACACATTTCAACAACAGGGCAACGAGTCCATTTTGACTTATCAGCTGTCATCACGATATCAACACTAGCGAGTCTTGGGTAATAGTTAGCAACGCTTGAGAAGATATTCGGGTTCGGCACAGGATAAACCGTGGTGACATCGCAAGCAGAAAGGTAAAGCGGAGCCCAGGTACCATTGGCGATCTTTTCGAACGACTCAGTTGGGTCGTAAGCTACTGCCGTTACCTTGTCGGCCAGATCATAGTCGTTATAGGCGGGGTTTTCCCTGTCGAAGTACTTACCGGCACGTATCCAGTTCAAGGATGAAATAGGCGGGTTATCGCAGTCGCGGATACCATCGAGCCATTTCTTCGTACTATCCTGGAAGGTAAACGTTGTGGTGATCAAACCGCTCTTCGGAGAAATGTTCTCTTTGGCGACCTTCCAAGTGTTGTCATCATACATGTAACCGACCTTGACAGGACCAGCAAGGTAGGGCTGATTGACAGTGACAGAGAGACCTCTTTCAATGAACATCTTCTCGTCGCCGTAAGCTGTAGTGGTATCGCTCTTAGCAACCTCACCAGTCTCCAGGTCTTTCATATACCAGTGGGAAACCATACGGGTAGCTTCACTGCCTTGGACATATTGGCCATTTTCGTTTTGGATATACACCTTATTATTAGTGGAGACATTCTTAGTGACAGCCTCGAACAAGGTGTCGAACCACAACTCATAGCTGGCGGTCTTCACGTTCAACGGGTCGATGACCTTCACATCCAATGGGCCAAAGCCAACCTTATATTGAGGATGGTAGATGATCGGGTAATCGGGGTGACCGAAGACGACCTTATTACCTGTTTCGTCAATAGAATTGGCAAGTTTCTTGGTAAAGAGTTCATTGACACATTCATCGGCAAGCTCGAGTTCATTGGCGCCGTTACCTTGACCGACCAAACGTTGGACAGCAGGCTTCTGGCCATATTCGCAGCGCATTACAGTACCGTTGACAATCTTGTGCGGCACACCGGAGTAGATCTGGATGTTCTTACGACCTTCGAGGTAAGGCTTCTTTTGACCGTAGAGACCATGTTCGTCGGTGGGCTCCTGTGAGTAGGTCAGGAAGTTGTTGTAAGCATAAGCCACAGCCATGAAGTAATAGGTCTTGTGGTTCACCAAAGCTGGGTTGTCACCAGCGGAGAACTTGTCTTCGGTGACGACGAAGCTATGGGAGATACCAGCATCAGCACCTTCAACCTTGAGGGCAGGGACGATGGCGCCGATCTGATCGTTCAGAGTGTAGTTCACAAGGCGTGAAACACCGTTCTTGATATCGCACTGGAAGATCAAGCGGGCTTTGGCGTTGTTGTCGAGTTCGTCGGCACCAACTTCGTTGTTGACCAACTGATAAACCTTGTAACCTTCGAAGCGATAGTCACGATCGAGCTTGGTGGTATGAGCAGTATCCCATGGGAAATACTCAGCAATCTCATTATCAGGCTCCACATAACCTTCCTTATAGTTGTTGGAAATAGCGCTATTGGAGAGGTAGATGATGAGTTTTTGATCCAGCTCACGGATGGTGAGGTCAGGAGCGCTAGGACCGTCGATCACTTTGAAGCAGTTGTCGAACAAGGCCTGGCACTTGTCGTCGGTGACGCGGAGGAGTTCGACAGAGGCGAGCGGGCCGCCAGAGGTGGCGCGGGCCCACGGCACACCGAAGGTGATGTAGTTAACGGCACCTGGTCTCAGGGTGAAAGGACCAGCGGACTGCATGAAACGACGGTCAGCAGGCTCGTTGCCAGCCTCAGAGTCGGTCCAATACTTACCATTCTGGTTGTAGCCTTCCGCAGGAGGATTGCCACCAGTACCCCAGTTGCACGGGTCAGTATCGCCAGGGAACATGAAGTCGCAGGCAGGACCCACAGTACCGGTAACACCAGGATAAGCGTTACCGCCATACATCATCTTATTACCATCCTTCCAAATACCTTGAAGCATCAGGTAATAGTCAGCTGCATATTTCGGGTCACCAGTGTTGGAGTTGTCGTTGTTGTGATACAGGAAACGGCGCATGCCGAAACGTTCGTCATCGACGATACCGTTACCGAAGTTCACACCGTTGATGGAGACGTCGCAGATTTGGGTTGAATCCTTAACAGCGAACAAGGAGTCACCAGTTGGACTGAAACCAATGAATTGGCTGTAGTCATATTCATAGGTGTATTTCGGGTTGTCGAGGCCATCAGGATCCATGTAGGGGCCCTGGAAGAAGTCGATACCTACCGCTGGAGGCTGGTCGCCGTAGGCTTCAGGTTCACCGCTACCGTCGATGGCGCGGCCGTTGTAGCCGTAACCAAGACCACGGGCAACGTCGCAGCCCACGTAGTCGTCCTTTGCATAACCGAGGTCAACGTCAGTCCAAGGGCAGAAGTAAGTGCCAGTGAGTTCGTATGTTGAACGGTTGATGATTTCGTAGGAGCAGAACGACATGTTGTTGATCTCATCGTTGGTGGCGAAAGCGAAGGCTTGGGCACGGATTTCGAGACCGATGGAAGCGCCTTGTGATTCGGTGTGGGAATTACCTTTATCGTTGAACACCCACCACAGGGTTTGGTCGCCCTTCAACACTTGGTCAGAGAGGATGGAGCCCTTCATGCTGCCTTCGTATTGTTCATCCATGGTAGCGATCTTGGTGTGGCAGAGTTCATTCTCGATGTCATAGTATGGGAAGTCACCCATCATAGGATCATACTCTCCATTCAAGTCATTATCATAGAAAGGAGCCATATAATGGCTGATACCGGTGGTGTTACCACCGACGACTTCCGGGTGAGCCGGCCAATCGGTGATAATCTTGGGGATGGAATAGCCATCAGCGGTGGCACGATCTCTATCGAAGGCGCCATACCTTGCGTTTTCGGCAGGTTGTTGACCGGTGCAGTAGTTCAGGAATTCATCCACTTCGGCGCGGGTAATCTTAAACACTTGGTCCCACTGGGCGCAGGTAACTTCGTCAATGGAAGCACCATCCAAAGTCAGAGGACCAGTCCAGAAGTCGTTACCACCTTTGAGGTCGGGACCTTGGCGGAAACGAACGGCGGCGCATTTCAACTGGTTGTTGATGTCGACACCGGCGATCCAAAGAGCACCGGCGAACAAGGAAGTTGCAGAACCGTTGGCAGGGATGAAGTACTGGGCACCGATACTACCGAGGTCCCACCACATATCACCACCAGCATTAAAACGAGATCTGACGTTGTTGATGTTCAGCCATTCAAAAGCGGAAGATGGAGAACATCCGGCCGTGGTCTGTTTCAGGTCATTGGAACCTCTTCCAGATTCACCATCACCTACATAGACGTGAGCCTTTCCGGGAATTGTGGCACCCACAATAAGGAGCGCGACAAACAATAGACGTACTATATTCTTCATATTAACTGTGATTTTCTTTATTGTTCTACCATCATGCATTAGAAGTTAAAGCTAGCGCCAATCTTAATCTGACGAGGAGTCGAGTAGTTGCCGCCGCTGTTCACATAAATGCGGTACATGTCGATGAAGGCTTCCGGATCCAATTGGTTATTGATTTCCTGAGCATATTTGGTTGAGGTAAGGTAACCATCATCATCAGGATCGCCGGTAGCGTTGTACACATTCAGGATATTCTTGGAGTTGAGGAGGTTCGTAATGTTGACATAGACATTGACGAAAGCCTCGTGACCAGTCTTGCCTTCCTTCTTGCCACCCAAGGTGAAGTAGAAGTCCTTGTCGGCGCGGAGGTCGATCTTGAACGAAGCAGGCATTCTGGAACCAAAGTAGGTACCTTCGAGCAAGCTGTTACCGCCGGAGAGCGGGGAGGTAACGGTACGTGATGCCGTGTAAGGAGCACCGGAACCACCGGTAATGGTCATGGCGACACCAGCGTTAGCCAGAATTTGCAGCGGGCTCTTGCCTGACTTCTCACGATTAATGACGGGGCCGTCATACTTCTTGCCTGAGCCGAAACGATAGTCAACGGTGAGGCTGAGTGCGTGACGACGGTCGAAACCGGTCGGGAAGGTTGATCTCAGGTTCGGCACACCAGCGTTGATCAAAGCGGCAGCCGTTGTAGTGGAAGCACCGGTCATGTTTGCATACTGCAAGGTATAGTTGGCACGGACACGGATGTTCTTCGTTCTACGGAGGTCGTATTCAGCGGTGAGACCCTTGGTGGTACCGAAGTCGAGGTTGCTGTAGGAGTTGTAGTCCTTAGGATAAGCACCTGTGAGGCGGTACATCTGGATCATGTTACGGATCTCACGATAGTAAGCTGTAATGGTGAATGATGATGTGTTGTTGATCTTCTGGGTGAAACCGAGCTCATAGTCAACGGTCTGCATCGGCTTCAAGTTAGGATTGGCGATGGTGCCGGTGATATCATTAAAATAATAATAGGTGAGCGGGGTAATGAAATAGTTACTGGAAGGACGCTGTGTCAACACGTCATAGTGGGCGAAGAACAAAGCTTCGTCAGAAATCGGGAATGAGAAGGAGATACGAGGCATGAAGGTCCAGCTGGGCTCATAGTCTTCGAATGACTCCTTGTCGACTCTCTGCTGATCGGCCTTAACCAACCACGGGGAGATACCTGAACCCTTATCCAACACGGTGGGTGAGGAAATCAGGGCACCGTCGGCGTTGTACCAGACGTTATCTTTACGGTAACCGACGATCTCGTTGATGTCGGTGACCTTGTTGACGTAGACTGCGTAATCATCACCGATGTTGCCCGGGACAGTGACATATTCACCGGTAGGCAGCTGGATCTGGCCATTGTTTCTCAAGTCGCCGACAGTCTTATACTGATAGAGGATGAACGGATCTTTCAGCACGAACTGGTTGGCATCGAAACGGTCAGCACGGACACCGATTTGGAAGATCAGATCCTTGAAAGCGAACTTGTCTTGGATGTAACCGGCAGTGTAGATCGGCTGGCTTGATGCGACGGGACGTGCGAGGAAGGTGTTGCCGTTGTCGTCGGTCTTCTCCTCGGTGAAGAAGTCGTCGAGAGTAGGACGCTCGTTCCACTTGTGCTTCTTACCGTCGTAGGTGAAGCCGTAGTATGACACATAGAGGTTACCGTCGCGGGTCAACTCATCAGGTGAGAACATGCTGATATCGAGACCGCCTTCGACGGTGGCTTTCTTCATGTGGCCTGTGGCATCGTAGTAAAGGATGGTGTTGTCATCAAAGTTGTAAGAGTCGATGAGGATATACTCCGTTCCATTGACCGGCAGACCCATAGCGGCGCGCAAGTTCTTGTCGAACACATACTGGGCGTCGCCGTCATAATATCTGTTGTAACGAATCGTATCGGTAAATCCGCCGTAGGAGATGGCGTATGGGTTGGCCATATCCAACTCTTGAATATGAGCGTTGACCAAGCCACGCATGAGGGTCCAGTAGTCGGAGCTGTAGCTCATGCCGCTGCTGTTACGCTGTTCGTATTGGAAACCGAGTTTCACTTCGTGTGAGCTCTCACCTTTACCGATGGTCATAGAGGCGTTCACGTTGAGTGAGATCTGGTCGCTGACATATTTGCTATAGTTGGACATCAAGGTACCGGGAGCGGCATACAAACCATAGATGGCCGGGGCGCTTCTACCGTTCAACAGACCGCCATTGAGTTGGAGGTTGGTGTAGTTGTTGTAGTAGCCTTGAGCGCCATAGATGCCATAAAGGTCATATACGTTCTCTGTGTATTTGGCCAGCAGCGGGTTGAAGTCGGAGGCCTCGAAGGTAACCAAGGTATCATAGTCCCAAGAGTTCAGCACCATGACGTTGGTGAAGTTCTGGTAGGAACCGTCAGCCATGAGGACTGAATCGACATCACCAAGCTGGTAGGTTGCCATCTTGTAGGTGGTGAACTTACCGAGGTTGCCGTAAGCGAAGAGGTTATCCCACAGATCGGGGTCGCCTTCTTCGTTGTTGTATCTGGTGTAGTCGGCTTGGATGCTATAGTAGAAGTTACGGATCAGCGAGGTGCTTTCAGGAGCCGTGGGGAAGCGCTGGGTGAAGCGGACATAACCACGGATCGTATTGTCCTTCTCGATCGAGTTCTTGGCGGTGTTGAAGTAGGAGTACGAACGGGCGAAGTTGTGATACATGGCCCGATAGTACGATCCACCGATGGTGAGGTTGATGGTCTCGGTGGTACGGACGTTGATGTTACCGGAGAGGTTGATCGAGTAGTTGCTTGTGTTGGTTGATTTCTTGGAGTAGACCAAGTCGTCCTTCTTGGTGAAGGAAGCCTTTTGGTAGGTACCGCTTCCGATGCCTGAAGGAACGAGCGGGTTCTCAGTGATGGCCTTATACCATTCGTCGGTAGCGGTGTAGAAACCGGTTGCCGAGAGGGCGCCTACCTTGTTGTAGGCGAGGTCACCAGCGAGGAAGAAGCCCAACAGAGCAGTTTCGGCGTTCTTACCCTTGATGAGCGGTCCTTGGAGGCTAAAGCCCAAACGGTTACGGCCGTAACCTTCGACTGAAGCCTCAACCTCGACACCGGCACCGAAGGTACGGCTGGGGCCTTTAGTGGTCACGTTGATGATACCGCCCATGGCGTCACCGTACATGGCGGGGGTACCGCCGAGGATGACGTCCACTTGGTCGATAGCGCCTTGGGGCACGCTGGAGTTACCGATGACCTTTACACCGTCGATGTAGGTCACGGCGCCTTCACGGGAACCACGGATACTACCGACCTCACCGTCAGCGGAATACACACCACCAACGGTGGATGCGACGCCGGATGCTGAACGGTTCGGCAATTTAGCGATTTCCTCTGCCGTGATGGATGCACCGGAAGTAGTGTTATCCTTTGAGATCAGAGGCACTTCGTAATCGATGACCGTGACTTCCGTCAAGCTGATGGCGCCACTTTGCATCTTGATGTTCCAATCGGTGATCTTGTTGGCTGGAATAACAATGCCGTTCAGGACGTAATTGTTGTAGCCGACGAAGCTCGCCTTCAAATCATACGTTCCCGGAGGAATGGGGTTGATGTCATAGTTACCATCGAAATCCGAAGTAGCACCGCCAATCATCGTTCCACCTTTTTCGAGGACGATGTTTGCGAATGACACGGGCTCTCCCGTTTCATCGGTAACCTTTCCTTTGAGTCGTCCTTGCTGCGCGAAAGCTAACGTGCAGGTTGCCATCACAATTGCAAGGGTCATTAGTAAATTTCTAAACATACCTTTTGATTTTATGTTATACTTCCATTTTAATTTCAATTTGCATTAAAAAGACTCCAAAATTATAAACATTTTAGAAATCCCACAAGAAAATTCGACTTTTAATGACATTTTTTTGATCATAAAAAATTTAACATTTATTAAACAATATGAAAATTAGCCAATTAGAAAGACCGAAAAAAAGAGATAAAACCACACCTATTAATAATTAGATGCCCAGATTTCAGAAAAACCATTACCTTTGCGACATGAAAAAGTCATTTATCATCGCTTTTTTACTGATGGTTTCGGGATGTTTGCCGAGCTGCCACAGCGTTTGGGAAAACCCAAACCGACTCACCGCCATCGTGGACTTCACCATCTACCCCAACTCCATCAGAGAATATGAGCTCAACAGTCCCGGTGGGTTCAAGTATTACTCATCTGATCCTGAGAGCAATAGCCGCGGCATCATCGTGTATCGCGTCTCCATGGAGGATTTCAGGGTTTGGGACCGACTGCCCCCCAACAAACCCAATACCTGCTGCACTGAGGAAGGCGAATGTACCCGCCTGGTAGTGGAAAACGACTTCGAGGTTGTAGACAACTGCAACAACATCATTTACAGTATTTTAGACGGAACGATCCTTGAAGGAGGCGAAGGATACCGCCTGTATCCGTACAATTTCACTTATGACGGATCAGCATTGCGAATCACCACTTTCTATTGATTTCCGCAAGCGTCAAGGATATCAGTTTGACGACGGATGGAGGCCTGGTGAATGGCCTCAAACACAGCTTCCACAAGCTCTTGATCAAGGTTTAGACTGCCGCCCACGGCGATATGGTCGGCAAGGATCTGTTTCCAACGATCCATCTGAACTACGGCTACATTGTGGCACTTCTTGTATTCGCCGATACGGCCGCTGACCTCCATGCGGCGCGACAGCAGCTGCAACAGCTCGCCGTCGATGTCGTCGATCTCACCTCGAAGTTCGGCAAGATCGTGTTCCACGCTACCCGTTCCCTTGCTGCGAAAGACCAGTTGAGAAAGCAGTGTTTTCAAAGCTTCAGGCGTGATTTGCTGCTTTGCGTCCGTCAAGGCGGCATCAGGGTTGATGTGACATTCAATCATCAAGCCGTCGGTAGCGAGATCGAGGGCCTTTTGCGCCGTCGGCAGCAACAGTTCACGGTTGCCACAGATATGGCTGACATCGGTGATCAGCGGCACATTGAGCCTCTGAGTGAGCTCGATGGGGAGTTCCCACATCGGGAAGTTGCGGTAAGGCGTCTCCTTGTAATACGAGAAGCCGCGATGGATAGCAAAAAGTTTAGTCACGCCGGCCTTTTGGAAACGCTCAAAGGCACCCATCCAAAGCTGCAGGTCGGGTGCGACGGGGTTTTTGATGAACAAAGGGACGTCGGTGCCGCGCAAGGCATCGGCCAGCTGTTGCACCGAGAAGGGATTGACGACAGTGCGGGCACCCACCCACAAGGCGTCGACCTCATATTTCAGAGCCAACTCAACATGCTCGGGTGTGGCCACCTCAGTGAGGATGGGCAGGCCCGTGGCCTGCTTTGCCTCACGGAGCCAGACGAGGCCCTGCTCTCCCCTGCCCTCGAAGGCTTCGGGGCGGGTTCGGGGTTTCCAGATGCCGCCTCGCAACATGGTGACCTGTGGGATCTGCGCCAGAGCTTGCGCCGTGGCGAGGATTTGCTCCTCACTCTCTACGCTACAAGGGCCTGCAATGATTAGTGGATCTTTCATGCTTGCAAAAGTACAACAATTTCAAACCCACATTGCAATTTTTTTCGTTACTTTGCGGTTTCATTAATTAGGTAACAAGAAAAACATCATACCGTGAAAAGAATTGAGATCAAACAAGCCTTGCAGATGCAGGCTTCGGAAGAAGAAATCACCGTAATGGGCTGGGTGCGCAACAAGCGCGGCAGCAAGAACGTAGCTTTCATCGCCTTGAACGACGGCTCCACCATCAACAACCTTCAACTGGTCGTCGACCTGAACGTCATCCCCGAGGAGAACCTGGCCTTGATGCACGCTGGCGCCTCGCTGTGGGCCAAGGGCGTGTTGGTCGCCTCGATGGGCAGTGGTCAAGCCGTGGAGCTTTCCGTGAAGGAGATTGGACTTTTCGGTCCCGCCAACCCCGACGAATACCCGCTGCAGCCCAAGAAACACTCGTTGGAGTTCCTGCGCGACATCGCCCATCTGCGTTTCCGCACCAACACCTTCGGCGCCGTGATGCGTCTGCGTCACGCCATGGTGTTCGGCATCCATAAGTTCTTCACCGAGCGGGGCTTCTACAACGTCCACACCCCGCTGATCACCGCTTCCGACGCAGAAGGTGCCGGCGAGATGTTCCAGGTGACCACTCTCGATCTCAACAACATCCCCCGCGACGAGCAGGGCAACATCGACTATAAACAGGACTTCTTCGGCAAGTCGACCAACCTCACCGTCTCCGGTCAGCTCGAAGGCGAATTGGCGGCTACGGCTCTGGGCAAGATCTACACCTTCGGCCCCACTTTCCGAGCCGAGAACTCCAACACCACACGCCACCTGGCCGAGTTCTGGATGATCGAGCCTGAGATGGCCTTCTACGACATCAACGACAACATGGATCTCGCCGAGGAGATGCTCAAATACTTGATCCAATACGCATTGGACAACAACATGGACGACCTTCAGTTCCTCAGCAAGCGTCTCCAAGACGAAGAGAAAGGCAAAAAGGAAGAGGAGAAATCCATGGAGCTCATCAGCAAGTTGCACTTTGTGCTCGAGCATGAATTTGCCCGAGTGACCTACACCGAGGCCATCGACATTCTGCACAACTGCAATTACAACAAAAAGGGCAAGTTCCAATATCCCGTCAACGGCTGGGGCGTCGACCTGCAATCCGAACACGAACGTTACCTCGTTGAGAAGCACTTCAAGAAGCCCGTCATCCTGACCGACTACCCGAAGGAGATCAAGGCCTTCTACATGAAGCAAAACGAAGACGGCAAGACCGTCCGCGCCATGGACGTGCTCTTCCCCGGCATCGGCGAGATCATCGGCGGTTCCGAGCGTGAGACCGACATCAACAAGATCCTTGACCGCATGCATGAAGTCGGCATCCCCGAGGAATCCATGAACTGGTACCTCGACAGCCGCCGTTTCGGCTCCGTGCCTCACTCCGGCTATGGCCTCGGTTTCGAGCGCCTGATGCTCTTCATCACCGGCATGGGCAACATCCGCGACGTCATTCCATTCCCAAGAACTCCTAAAAACTGCTTATACTAATGAGTGACCAACGATTGACTCAGATTCAGCGCCAAGAGCTGAAGCTCTCACCGCAGCAGATCCAACTGATGAAACTGCTGCAGTTGCCATTGATTGAACTTGAACAGCGCATCAAGGAGGAGATTGAATCCAATCCCGCCTTGGAGGACAACATCAACAGCGATGAGAGCGAGTCAACCGCTGACGAAAGGGACAACACCGACGATAACGATCTCGGCGGCTTCGACGACAATGACGATGACAACGGGGAGAATGACGACTACAACGACGATGATTTCGACCTCCGCAAGGAAGAAGGCTTCGACCTGAACGACTACCTGCCCGACGAGGACGAATACGACTACGCCTACAAGTCGCACGTTAACAACCGCAGCGCCGACGACGAGGACTACCAAGCCCCTATCGTTCACGAAGAATCTTTTCAGGATTATCTAATACAACAACTTGGTTATCATGATCTTACAGAAGAAGAGGAGATCATCGGCGAAGTCATCATCGGCAACCTCGACGACAACGGCTACTTGAGCCGGCCCATCGCCAACATCGTCGACGACCTGCTTTTCACCATGAACCTCGAGACCACCGAAGAGGAAGTGAAGAAGGTGCTCAATGTGATCCACCAGTTGGATCCTCCCGGCATCGGCGCAAGCGACCTTCAGGAGTGCCTCTTGATACAGCTGCAAAGGCTTCAGGAGGAGAATCCCTACAACGACTATAAGCTGTGCATCACCGTCATCAAGGACTGCTTCGAGGAGTTCACCAAGAAGCATTACGACAAGATCGCCAAGAAGACCGGCGCCAGCAACCGTCAGCTGAAAGCCGCCTTGGATGAGATCCTCAAGCTTAACCCCAAGCCCGGTGACTCATCCACCTCGGGAGCCCGCAACAGCCATTACATCACCCCCGATTTCTTCATCTACATCAAGGACGGCGTGCTGGAGCTCTCGCTCGACGGCCGCAACAACCCCGACCTTAAAGTCAACAAGCAGTACACGAAGATGCTTGAGGACTTCTCGAAGAGCAAGGAATCGCGCAGCATGCAGGAGGCCGCCACCTTCGTGCGCCAGAAGATTGACAGCGCCAAGTGGTTCATCGACGCCATCCGCCAACGCCAGCACACCTTATATATTACCATGAAGGCCATCATGGACATGCAGCAGGAGTATTTCCTCACTGGCGACGACACCAAGCTGAAGCCCATGATCCTGAAAGATATCGCCGAGAAGGTCGGACTGGACATCTCCACCATCTCACGGGTGGCCAACAGCAAGTATGTGCAGACGCCTTACGGCACCTTCCTCTTGAAGACCTTCTTTAGCGAAGGCATCACCAACGAGGAGGGCGAAGAGGTCTCGACTCGCGAGATCAAGAAGATCCTGCAAGACTGCGTGGCCGACGAAAACAAGGCCAAGCCGCTCACCGACGAGGAGCTGATGATCGTGTTGAAGGAGAAGGGCTATCCCATTGCCCGCCGCACCGTGGCGAAATATAGGGAACAGTTAGGCATTCCAGTAGCAAGGCTGAGGAAAGAGCTGTAAGTATTAACTTCACGAAGTACCCCAACGGCACTGCATATCTCCCTACAGGAGATACGCAAGGTGCCTTTTGGGGTACTTCGTTCACTTTATGGGGTTGCTTCCAATGACTTTTAGAACAGTTCTATTTCTCCTGTTTTGGAAACTCTAATTTTCCCCAAGTGCTTATAAGCCAAATCCGTACATTCACGGCCACGCGGGGTGCGCATGAGGTAGCCTTCCTGTATGAGGAACGGCTCATAGACCTCTTCGATGGTGCCAGCGTCTTCGCCCACTGCCGTGGCGATGGTCTTGACTCCCACTGGGCCACCCTTGAACTTATCGATAATGGTATTGAGAATCCTGTTATCCATATCATCAAGGCCATGCTCATCCACATTGAGTGCGGACAAACCGAAACGGGCAATCTCCACGTTGATGTTTCCGTCACCTTTGATTTGGGCAAAATCACGGATACGGCGCAACAGAAGGTTGGCAATACGCGGTGTACCACGGCTACGGCGGGCTATCTCAAAAGCCGCATTGTCATCGATAGGCACCTGCAAGATGCTTGCGGAGCGTTTCACAATGCGTGAAAGCGTCTTGGCATCATAATACTCAAGACGCTGTTTGATACCGAAACGCGAACGCAGCGGCGCCGTGAGCTGACCCGATCGTGTAGTGGCACCAATCAACGTGAATGGGTTGAGAGCAATTTGGATGCTGCGGGCATTGGGTCCCGTCTCAATCATGATGTCGATGCGGTAGTCCTCCATGGCAGAATAGAGGTACTCCTCCACTACAGGGCTAAGCCTGTGGATCTCATCGATGAAAAGGACGTCGTTGGGCTCCAAACTGGTAAGCAGACCAGCTAGGTTGCCAGGTTTGTCAAGCACCGGTCCCGAAGTCATTTTCATGTTGACCCCCAGTTCATGGGCGATGATGTGCGATAAAGTAGTCTTGCCCAGTCCTGGCGGCCCATATAAAAGGGTGTGGTCAAGCGCCTCGCCACGCTGGGCGGCGGCCCTTACAAAGACACGCAGGTTCTCCACGACCTTTTCCTGTCCGGCAAAGCTGCTGAACGCATCGGGACGAAGGACATTTTCCAAGTCTTTTTCCGCCTTGGAGAGATGGGAGCCGTTGGCATCGAGGTTACTGTTCATCACATTTCTTTCAGGCTACAAAGATAATAAAAAAATGTGTAATTTAGCAGCGTCAATCCAGACTTGTGAAAAATGAAAAAACTTTTGTTGATCGTCATACTTTCTGTTTTCGCCATCGGCGGATTCGCGCAAAACAAAGGCTCACTGCACATTAACCAAGACAGTCGTGTCGAGCGGCTTATGAAGCGCCAACGCGACGTTTATGCCGTGAGCAACACCATGAGCGGCTTCCGTGTGCAGATTTTCATGGAGGTCGGCAACGAGGCGGTCGACCATGCCGAAGTGGTGAAAAAGGATTTCACGGAGATTTTCCCCGAGCTGCCCATCTATCTTTCATACGAACAGCCCTTCTACAGGCTGCGTGTGGGCGACTTCCGCAACCGCATCGAGGCCGAGAAATACCTCCGCCTGATCAAGCCCCAGTTCAACTTGGCGTTCGTCACGGCCGATGTCATCAACCCACCAGCGAGGATTGAGCCCATCGAGATCGAAGAAGAACAGGATCAGGGCGAGGAGAACGGAGAAAACTTCCAGGAATAGTCCTTATTTGATCAGATCCAAAATCAATCCTGCCAAGCGGCTGGTGCCTACCCTGAAGAGATTCGGGTTAAGCCATTGGTCGCCTAGGACGTGTTTCACCAAATAATAATAGACAAGCGCATCTTCAGGAGTCTTCATGCCTCCGGCAGGCTTAAAGCCGACCTTCTTGCCTGTGGCTTCATAATATTCCTTGATGGTGTCGATCATGACGATGGCGGCCAACGGTGTAGCGGCTACCGGCACCTTGCCCGTCGAGGTCTTAATGAAGTCGGCACCGGCCAAAATGGCCAATTCCGAAGCCTTGCGGATGTTCTCCACGGTCTTCAGCTCCCCCGTCTCAAGGATCACCTTCAGGTGAGCCTTGTCGCCGCAAGTTTCCTTGATGGTCTTGATCTCATCGAAAACTTCGTCGTAACGGCCCGCCAAGAACGTGCCTCTGGAGATCACCATGTCGACATCGTCGGCGCCTTCGTTGACGCAATATTCCACCTCTTTCACTTTCAGGTCGAAAGGCATCTGTCCCGAAGGGAAGCAACAAGCCACGGTAGCCACGCGGATGCCGCTGCCAGCAAGCAACTTTTTAGCCTGGCGGACAAAGGGACTATAGATACAGATGGCAGGCACGGAAAGATGCGGAGCATGTTTCGGGAAGTCCAGCGCCTTGGCGCAAAAGTCGTTGATTTTTTCTTCATTGTCGAAGGCTTCCAGCGTGGTGAAGTCAATACTTTGGAAGATGGTTTTCAAGGCTTCCTTCTCGCTGCCATGCTTTTTCTCAATATCGATGATCTGAGCGATGCGCTCGTTGAGGGCGGCTTCGCTATGGTTATAAGTTTGAAATTTCATGATGATTGTTATTTTTTCACATTAATCAAATATACGCATCCGGAATAGCCTTGGGCTCAGGTCCTCCGTGTTGAACTTCTATCCATGCGCAAACCAACGCATAGAAATAGCTTTTATCGTTCGGCAACGGAGGCATTCCTTCCGCTTCTTTCAGCGACAAAAGCATCTGCGCCAATTTCCCATTGGACAAAGCAATCAAGTTTGTCCTCGGGTATTTTTTCTCCAACTTTTCAGCCCAATAATGAAGAGCGAACCAGCCATATTCATTAGCAGCCATTTAACTTTATCTTTAGTTTTCGTTGCAAAGATAGCATTGCATCGGCAATTATCATAGTTTTTTGAAAATTATTTCTTAATTTTGCCTTGATAAAACCTTGATGCACCATGACCTTCAGCGACAAATTCCATATCCTTTGCTCCATCCCGAAGACCTTACGCTTCAACCTCCATTATTTTCCTTTCAAGACGGCCATCAAGTGCCCAGTGATGGTATCCAGAAGGGTGTATCTGAGGGAGATGCATGGCAAAGTGACCCTTCCTGAAAACGCCGAGACCGCCAACATCAAGATTGGGTTCGGCGATGTAGGACATTACGATCGGAAGCGTTCGCGGACGATTTGGCAGGTGAGCGGCGAGGTCGATTTCAAGGGCAAAGCCTCCATCGGCCATGGATCAAAAATCTCCGTGCGAGGCAAGCTGGAATTGGGCGACAAGTTCAACATCACGGCGGAGAGCACCGTCGTGTGCGCCAAGGAGATCCGTTTCGGCAACGACTGTCTCGTGAGCTGGGATGTATTGGTGATGGACAGCGACGAGCATCCCATTTATAATAAAGAAGGTGAACGCATCAACGAGGATCGCCCGATTGTCGTGGGCAATCACGTGTGGATCGGCTGCAAGTGCATGTTGCTGAAAGGCGCCGAATTGCCTGACAACACGATCCTCGCCGCAGGAACCGCCCTACGGACGGCTTTCCACGGCGAGGAACAGATTATTGGAGGGAATCCTCCGGCGATATTAAAGAGAGACGTTGTTTGGAAAACGACATAAGGGCATCCGCCTTGGCGGATGCTAGCTCTGTAGGATACGAGATAATAATAATTCCGTTTCCTACAGAGCTAGCATCCCTACGGGATGCATCAATTAAAATGTATCAATCACCACACAGAGTTTCTTGAAAATCTCCGGGATCTCGCCAACGCCGTTGACGGGATGGAGGTTGCCCTTGGCCTTGTAATAAGCTAAAACGGGTTTGGTCTTGGCCTCGTATTCCACAAAGCGATGCTTGATGGAATCGATGTTGTCGTCGGCACGACCGCTGACCTTGCCACGCTCCAGCATGCGCTCGATCAACAGGTTTTCAGGCACTTCGAGACTCAGCACGCCAGAGAGGGCGATGCCGTATTTTTTCATCATCTCGTCGAGGATCTCTGCCTGCTTCACGGTACGTGGATAGCCGTCGAAGAGGAAGCCGGGAGAGTTGAGGTTTTCGGAGAGCTTCTTCTCGATGATGGCGGCGACGATCTCGTCGGAGACCAGTCCGCC
>JAGCPG010000116.1 GCA_017645245.1 Bacteroidales bacterium | reverse complement strand
GTGTTCAGGATGTGATGGGGGTTGATTAATTAACCACTTTGACAATTATTTCGTTTAGGGCAACTGAAATTTTACAAATGGTTGCCAACGTTAAGTTATGTGTTCCGGACAGCCATCGGCTGACTTCCGTTTCGGTTTTTCCAATTAGTTTTGCGAAATCTTTTTGCGACATTTTCTTCCTTTCAAGGATGTCGTAGATGCGATTGGCTATGGCTACGCTCATCGCCGTTTGCATTTTCATTTCAGGCGAGATGGTGCCACGGATTTCATCCATAATTCGGTTCGTCTTCATATCTCGTTAGTTTGTGCTATTCGTCAATTGAAAAGGTTAGTGTTCCCAACAACTGGGATCATCCTTGTAATTTAACAGGAATTTCTCAAATTCAGAATACGTTTCACCTTCAAAATGAGGGGAATAAAGACTCACTTTGTTACTATCCTCTAACAGCTCTAAAAACAAATTTCTTTCCATGTTCATTTTTTTGCAAAAATAAACATAAAAGTTGATTTGTCAAGCGTTTTTATGATATTTTTTTCAATTCTAATATTTAAGATGTAACCGTCTTGGCGATTTTCTCAATATTGAGGCTTCTAGCGGAAGCATCGATAATATCCTTGTAAATCCCGCCTTTTTTGTAGATCTCATCAGGGTCACCTGACTCTTCCACGTGGCCGGTCTGAAGGGCGTAAACCATCTCGCTGTCGATGATCTGGGAGATGCTGTGCGAGATGATGATGACAGTGCGGTCCTTCTTGATGGCATCCAAACTGTTCTTGATCTGCTCGGTGGCAATGGCGTCAAGGCTGGCGGTGGGCTCATCGAGAAAGATGATGGGCGGATTCTTGAGGAACATGCGGGCGATGGCGATACGTTGCTGCTGGCCGCCGGAGAGGTCGGAAGCCTTGTTCTCGAACTGCTTGGGCAGCTGCATGATCTGGTCGTAGATATAGGATTTCTTGGCCGCTTCAACCACCTCTTCATGAGTAGCATTGGGCTTGCCGTATAGGATATTCTCCTCGATGGTGCCGTCGAAAATATGGTTCTTTTGCAGCACCAGACCGATGTTTTCACGGAGGAACTTGGTGTCGTATTCCCGCAAATCCACGCCATCCAAAGTAATGACGCCCGTCTGCGGCTCATAAAACTTGTCCAGCAGGTTGACAATGGTGCTCTTGCCTGCGCCAGACAATCCCACCAAGGCAGTGATCTTGTTCGGCTCGATGGTCATGTTGACGTCAAACAAGGCTTGATTGCCATTGGGATAGGTGAAGTTGACGTTCTTCATCTCGAACAGGCCGTGGATCTTCTCAGGCTTGTAATTGCCCGAAGGCTCCACCTCGTTTTCCGCGTCAAGGATGCCAAAGAAACCCTCGGCATAGATCAAGGCGTCGTTGACATCGTCGAAGATGCGCTGCAGCTGAGTAATGGGAGCGATGACGTTGCTGAACAGCATCACGTGGTACATGATCTTACCGATGGTCATCCCGGGATAGCCAATCAGCACGAGGTAAGCCGTCAAGATGATGACCAGCACTGTGCCGACCTGCTTCACAAAGCTCTTGATGCCGTTGTAATAGAACGCCACCTTACGGGTTTTCATCTGATTCTCAGTGACTTGATTCTGGATATCCAGCTGTTTCTGTCCTTCGATTTTTTCCCGATTAAAGCTCTTGATCACATTGATGGAGTCGATGATGTTCTTAATACCTTGGCTCTTGGTCTCCAGATGCGATCGCATCTCACGCCGCCAGCCTTTCAGCCGCTTGGCCTGACGGTAGGTGATCCAGAAGTAGATGGGGACAATGCCCAAAGCCACCAGACCCACGTAAACGTTGGCCAAAAACATGAGAATTAAGGCTAATAAAGCGCTCGTGAACAACGGCAACAGGTCAATGAAGAAGTTCTGCACCGTGCGCGAGAGGCTACTCACACCTTGGTCGATACGGGCCTGCAGCTTGCCAGTGGCGTTGTCGCCCGTGTTGAAATAAGCCATGCGGAAGGTCAGCACCTTCTCGATGACGCTCTGCGAGAGGTCGCGGCTGACGAAGATGCGCATCCGCTCGCCGTAATAGTTCTGCGCAAAGGTAATGAAGGCCGAGATGATTTCCTTGCCAAGCAACACGATGGAGATTAGGATCACGATGTGCGCGGCCTTTTGTCCCCACTGCTCCCCCGCGGTGACCAGGCCGTTCACCTTATCGACCGTCCAGTCGAGCACAATGGCGTTGACCTGTGCCATCAAGGAGCCGATGAGCGTCAATATCAACGTGATGAAAACCAGCCATTTGTAAGGCTTGACAAAGGGTCGGATGTTTTTGAAAAGCTGGAATAGGTTCATGGTTTATTATGGTCTGTTGACATACATGATACAGTTTTTGCAATCGAATTCGAGCGGGAAAACATGCTCTCCGTTGCGGATGAAAAGGGGTCCGGTGGATTTATCGGTTTCTTTCGGACACATCCCGTTGGCATAACGAATACAGTGATGACACGACATCAAATGAGTGGGGATTTCATCGGGGACAAGGGTCGGGCGGTCGTGTGGACCGGTCTCTGCGGCACCTTGTCGTATCTCCTGCAGGGAGATATGCAGTGCCGCGGGGACTGGTCCACTTAGACCGCACTGGGCAGCTGCTAGTTGTTGCAACAAACCTCTTTTCATTTCTCCCAGCACCGAAGCTGGAATCAAATAAGGTTGAGACAGATTAATCTCAATATTGACGGGATTATAGATGGTGTCACCCCACTGGGAAAGCTTCTTTCTGATGTTCTCCAGCGCCTTCTCTGGGTTGTTGGCGGGAATTTTAGGAGTTGGTAGTTGGAAGTTGATAGTTGATAGCTTTTCGGTCAACACAAAACCTTCTTCAGTTTCCGAAAGTACCAATTCAATATCGATCTTGCGATTGCCCGTGGAAGCCTCCACCTGGCGTTGCCATTCGATGTCGTAATTGCGATAAATCTTGTAACCACGCTGGGCGCCGTGCGGACGGTTGCACACCACCGTAGAGACGTGGCGCGCCGCGTCTCTACCGGGACGAACCACATCGGCTCGGATGCCGATCAATTCATCTTTTTCATTCAAAAAACACAGACCATCGCCATTGTGCAACTCTTTGTCGGTCAGCAGCTCCATCCTCACTGAGTTGCACCATTTCACCTCACCGATGTATTCACCCATCGACTTTGGGGTAAACGGCGAACCGATATTGGGTTGCCGACCATGGATGAAATAATCGGTAAAGCCTCGGTTGAACGACTTCTCGGGATTCACCTCAAAGCTATAACTGCAATGCCCTTGGGAAGCCTGGACATATTCGGGACGACGCTCAAAAATGGCATCCAACTGTTGACGGTAATAGGCCGTTATGTTTTTCACATAATCCTCCTCTTTCAGGCGCCCTTCGATCTTGAAACTGGTAACGCCAGCATCCAGCAATTCTTCCAGATGGGCGCTGTTGTTCAGGTCTTTCAGGCAAAGCAGATGTTTGTTTTTGATCAACACGTTGCCATAGGCATCCAACAAATCCCACGGCAACCTGCAAGGCTGGGCGCAAGCACCCCTATTGGCGCTGCGGTTGCCGATATACTGGCTCAGATAGCACTGACCGCTATGGCTGACGCACAACGAGCCATGCACGAAGAACTCCAATGGCACTGTGGTCTGACGGCGAATCTCCTTGATCTGCTCCAACGAGAGCTCACGCCCCAACACCACTTGCTCGAAGCCCAACTTCTCCAACTCTTGAACCCGCTCCACGGTAAGGTTGTCGCATTGCGTGCTGGCATGCAACGGAATGGGAGGCAGGTCAAGCTCCAACAGCGAGAGATCCTGCACAATCAAGGCATCCACGCCGGCATTCCAGCAATCCCATGCTAATTGCCGGGCCTGTTCCTTCTCGTTGTCATACAACAAAGTGTTCAAAGTCACATAGACCTTGGCGTCGAACAACGTCGCGTGACGGCAAAGCTGTTCGATATCCTCAATGCTGTTACCCGCCTTCTCACGGGCACCAAAGGCCGGTCCTCCGATATACACCGCATCAGCCCCGTGATTGATAGCAGCGATGCCAACTTCGAGGTTCTTGGCTGGCGAAAGTAATTCTATCTGTTTCATGTGACAAAATTAACAAGAATTTGCTTATTTTTGCAAAAATTATCAATATGGATAAACGTCAATACCATATCATTCAGTTCGTTTGCATCATGGCGATCCTGGTTGCCATTGCCCTGCAAGGCTTCACGCACAAGGTGAAAATGAAACCCTTGGAAGGCGTGGTGGCCGAGGAACAACCTGTCAAACTGAACTTCAAGAACTACCTCGACGGCAGTTACCAAGCCTATCTGACCGAACACGCCAAGCGTACCACGGGTTTCCGCGAGTTTTTCATCCGTACTTACAACCAGATGTGCTATTCGGTCTTCGACGAGTTCAACAACGAGAATATCGCCGAGGGCAAGGACGGCGAACTGTTCACCTACATGTATCTGGACGATATCACCGGCAAGCGCGTGGTGGACTACTTCAACTCGGTTGACAGCGCCAAGGCCGTGGCTCGAGAAAACGTCAGGGTTACCCTGCAACTAATGGACACCCTGAAACAGCATGGCACCGATTTCCTTTTCGTCTTCGCGCCATCCAAAACCACCGTTTATCCCGAATACGTCCCCGAACCCTACTGCAACCAAGTTTCTGACTTCTCGCTCATCGACTACTACATCGAGCTTTTCAAGGAAAACGACATCCCGCTGATCGACTTTCACAACTATTTCAAGGAAATCAAGAACGAGTTTCCTTATCCGCTCTACGCCAAATTCGGGACACACTGGGCCTTTGGCACCATTCCTTTCGTGGCCGATTCCATCCTTCGCAAGATGGAAGCCGTCACGGGGAAAAGCCTGCCTTCCATCGAAGTCCTCGACTACAACCTCACCACCGACTATTTCCACCAGGACCGCGAACTTGAAGGACAGTTCAATCTGCTGTTTCCCATGGACAAGCCCGCCATTCCCAATCCGAAGTTCGTGTTGACCGACACCATCGGGAAGGACAAACCCAACCTGGTTGCCATTGCCGACAGTTATTTCGTTGCATTTGAGACCACCTGTTTCCTGCATGCGTTCAACTCATGGAACTATTTGAAATACAACGACTTCGTTATCTCTTCCAATCCCGATTACAGCTGGAAGAAATTCGCGCTGATGCCCGAGGCCTACGATATTTTGGAAGACGCCGACATCGTGATGGCCGTTTTCACCGCACCGATGCTCTATACCTACATGTTCGACTTCCCGAACACGGTCTTCAAGCTGTTCAATCGAGGCGAGGCGAACGACGAAGAAAAGATCGAGATGATGATTCAAAACATCCGTAACGTGCCGGAATGGTACGAAGCTGTGGTCAAACAAGCCGAGGAACAGGGCATCACGGTGGAAGAGAACCTTCGCATCAATGCGATTTACGTGATCGAAAACGAAGAAAAGAATAACCCATGATCCAACCGAAGCACCCCGTCGTCCAATTCGTTTGCCTGATGGCGATGCTTGCCGCCATCGTGCTGCAAGGCTTCACCCATGTCATCAAGGTGAAACCGCTGTACAACTGCTGGAACCAGCCCATCACCTACAGCTTGGACAAGGTTGCGCTTACTTCTGAGACTTATCATAACGGCAGCTATCAGCTGTACCTCGCTGAAAAGGCATGGCAAAACACAGGATTCCGGGAGGTCTTCTGCCGAAGCCAAAACCAGTTGACCTATGCCTTCGGCAAGACCGTCAACCCTTACGTGATCAGAGGGCTCAACAAAGAACTATACTTGTCGGGCAACCTGGACGATATCACCGGAAAGATGCTCATGGAACGATACGGAAGCGTTGAGAACGCACAAGCCGAGGCC
>JAGCPG010000115.1 GCA_017645245.1 Bacteroidales bacterium | reverse complement strand
TCCCAAGTCATAGGCGGTCTTGGAGCACTCTTCAGCGGCCATCTGAGCGGCGTAAGGTGTGTTCTTCTTGGAGCCCTTGAATCCCATCTTACCTGCTGATGCCCAAGAGATGACTTGTCCTTCATTGTTGGTCAAGGAAATGATGATGTTATTGAAGGAAGCTTTGATGAAGGCGAGGCCTGTAGCTTCGATCTTAACAACACGTTTCTTTGTAACTTTACTGGTTTTTGCCATTTGTTGTTGTTATGATTTTGTTGTTTAAATATGGTCCAACTACCTATTTATTACTTGGTAGCTTTCTTCTTGTTGGCGACAGTCTTCTTGCGGCCCTTACGGGTACGCGCATTGTTTTTAGTGCTCTGTCCGCGCACTGGTAAACCGGCACGGTGACGGATGCCACGGTAGCAGCCGATGTCCATCAAACGCTTGATGTTCATCTGAACTTCACCGCGAAGCTCACCTTCAGTCTTATACTCGTCAGCAATGATGTTACGGACGGTATTCTGCTCTTCGTCTGACCAATCCTGGACTTTCTTGGCCGGGTCGACGCCTGCCTTGCCCAAGATTTCCCTAGCCAAAGATCTTCCAATGCCGAAAATGTAGGTTAAAGAGATTTCACCAGCTTTATTGCTCGGGATATCTACACCAGCGATTCTTGCCATAGTATTCTTTTACTTTGATTAATTTCTAATGATCAACCCTGACGTTGTTTTTCCTTAGGGTTCTTTTTGTTAATAACATAGACTCTGCCCTTGCGCTTCACGATCTTGCAGTCGGCGGATCTTTTCTTTACGGATGCTTGAACTTTCATATCAATAATAACTTTTAGATTATGCAAATTAATTCTTGTATCTGAAGGTGATACGGCCTTTGGTCAAGTCGTAAGGAGACATCTCGAGCTTCACCTTGTCGCCAGGGAGGATCCTGATGTAATGCATGCGCATCTTGCCGGAAATGGTGGCGGTAATCACCAATCCGTTTTCCAGTTCGACACGGAACATGGCGTTGCCCAACGCTTCGATCACGGTGCCTTCTTGTTCGATTGACATTTGTTTAACCATAGACGATTCAGATCTTTTTTCTATTTTCTTGTGTCCGAAATAATTCGGGCGGCAAAATTAGTAATTTTTTTTTAATTCGCAAGCAAGTTTTCCAGGAAATCCGCGATTGGCATGCAAGAGGCTTGTGTTCGCGGATTTCCCGAAAGAACTTTCATCATATTACATTCTGCCGACGCGACCCTTGATACGGCCCGATTTGGTGAGACCGTCGTAGTGGCGCATGAGCAGGTGACTTTCGATTTGTTGCAGTGTATCAAGTACAACGCCAACAAGAATCAGCAGCGAGGTACCACCGTAGAAGTGGGCGAACGAGGTCGTCACTCCCATGAGGCTGACCAAGGCGGGCATGATAGCCACGATGGCCAGGAAGATGGAACCGGGCAAAGTAATTCTTGACATGATCGCATCGAGGTATTCCGCAGTCTTCTTGCCAGGCTTGACACCCGGGATGAAGCCACCGTTCTTCTTGATGTCTTCTGCCATCTGGTTCGAGTTGATCGTCACAGCGGTGTAGAAGTAAGTGAAGGCGATGATCATGATGAAGAACACGAGGTTATACCAGAAACCGTTGATGTTGGTGAATGCGGCGGTAAATCCGCTGAGGTTCTCAGTCTGACGGAAACCGGCAATGGTGATCGGCAGGAACATGATAGCCTGGGCGAAGATGATAGGCATAACACCAGCAGCATTGACTTTCAGGGGGATGTATTGGCGGACGCCGCCGTATTGACGGTTGCCGACAACACGTTTCGCATACTGTACTGGGATCTTGCGGGTTCCCTGCACGAGGGCGATGGTACCAACCATGACGAAGAACAGGACGATGAGCTCGATGACGAGGATCAGCAGGCCTGCGCCGCCTTGGGTGAAGCGGGCTGCGCACTCACCGACGAAAGCGCCGGGAAGGCGGGCAATGATACCGATCATAATGATCAGGGAGATACCATTGCCGATACCCTTATCTGTAATCTTCTCACCCAGCCACATGATGAACAGGGTACCTGCGCAGAGGAGGATGATGGAAGAGATCCAGAAGAAAACACCTGGGTTGGACACGTAAGGATCGAAAGGAGTCACAGCCGAATTGGGCAGCTGATAGATGACGTTGCGGATATAACCCGGAGCCTGGACGATGACGATACCCACGGTCAGGTAACGCATCACCTGGTTCAGCTTCTTACGGCCGCTCTCGCCTTCGCGTTGCAGGCGCTGGAAGTAAGGGATGACCATACCCAGCAGCTGGATGATGATGGATGCCGTGATGTAAGGCATGATACCCAAGGCAAAGATGGAGGCATTGCCGAAGGCACCGCCCGAGAACATGTTCAACAGGCCGAGAAGACCGGCGCTACTGGAGTTCTGCAGGTTTGCCAACTCGTTCGGGTTGATACCTGGAATGACGACGAAGGAGCCGAAGCGGTAGATGAGGATCATCAGCAGCGTAAAGAGGATACGCTGGCGCAGCTCTTCGATCTTCCAAATATTCTGGATGGTTTCGATCAGTTTACGCATAATCTATCAGATTTTTTCGCAAGTGCCGCCGGCAGCCTCGATGGCTTGCTGTGCCTTAGCGGAAAATGCGTTGGCTTTGACTTCAATTTTAGCGGTGAGTTCGCCCTTGGCAAGGATCTTCACGAGTTCCTTGGTGTGGACTACGCCGTTTTCAGCGAGCACAGCCGGCGTGATGACGGTGATGCCGTTTTCAGCAAGCTTCTGCAAGGTGGAAAGGTTGACGGGGCAGTATTCCACGCGGTTGCGGTTGGTGAAGCCGAACTTGGGGACAATACGCTGGAGAGGCATCTGGCCGCCTTCGAAGCCAATCTTACGCTTGGCGCCTGAGCGGGCCTGTGCACCCTTATGACCACGTGTTGAAGTTCCGCCTTTGCCCGAACCCTGGCCACGGCCTTTTCTGGTCTTTTCCTTTACAGAACCTTTTGCTGGTTTGAGATTACTTAAATCCATATTGTGCAGATTTATTAGTTCAACAATTAAATTTCTTCGATCTTAAGGAGATGAGCTACCTTGTTCACCATACCGGCAATGCAAGGATTCTCCATGTCGACTTCGACTGAGTGGTTCATCTTTCTGATGCCAAGCGACTTCAGGGTGTCCTTTTGGTCCTGGGGTCTGCCGATACCGCTTCTGATTTGTGTGATTCTAACTTTCTTCATGGTTTCAAAAAGTTTTATCCGTTAAACACAGTGTCAAGATCCACACCTCTCAGTTGGGCGACGGTATAAGCGTCACGCATCTTGGTGAGAGCGTCGAAAGTAGCCTTCACTACTGAGTGAGGGTTGGAAGAGCCTTTTGACTTGGCCATCACGTTCTTAACGCCAACGCTTTCCAGCACGGCACGCATGGCACCACCGGCGATGACACCGGTACCAGGAGTAGCGGGTTGGATGTAGACGTAAGCGCCGCTGTACTTGCCGTATTCCTCGTGAGGCAGGGTGCCGTTCAGAACCGGGACCTTGACCAGGTTCTTCTTGGCATCGTCGATGCCCTTCTGGATAGCGGCGGTAGCTTCCTTGGCCTTGCCAAGACCGTAACCGACGACGCCATTCTCATTGCCGACGACGACCAATGCTGCGAAAGTGAAAGTACGACCACCTTTGGTCACCTTGGTGACGCGGTTGATGCTAACGAGACGTTCTTTGAACTCGATTTCGCTAGACTTTACTCTTTTTACATTAACTTCTGCCATA
>JAGCPG010000114.1 GCA_017645245.1 Bacteroidales bacterium | reverse complement strand
TGATTCTTTATCTATTATTTTCTGACTGTCAAACTGATGAAGTAGTTGATTCCGTACATATAAGAATACTTTGACGGGAACATGTCAGGATCGTTGGCGTTGAAGCGCAACTGGTCGTAACCATAGAGCACGGTGCTCTTGTTGTTGAGGATGTTGTTCACACTGGCGGTAAACAGGAAGTAATAGCCCTTGTAACGGCGGGAGTAGCCACCGAAGAAGTCGAGCGTGAAGGCCGACTTCAGCGGATCCTGGGCCAGCACCTTATCGATGCGGCCGTCGCCTTCCACGTAGGGAAGCATACCCTTTTCGGTATGGTTGTATGGGTTGATGTCGAAATACATGTTGGTCAGATAGTTGGCGTTCATGCTGACCCACCAGTTCTTGGGATCGTTGTATTTGATGCCGAACGAGCCCACCGTCTCGGGACCTGTGGACACGTGATAATGCTTCAGATATGCCACTTCGTCTTTGATGTAGGCCATTTCGTTGTTGTCATCATAGATGGAGAAAGTCGGGTTGTTGGTATAGACATGAATACCGTTGGCACCTGCAGCCTGAAGAGTAATAGTAGGCGTCACTTTCCATTCAGCGCCCATCTCCAAGCCAACGCTTCTCTGATTGATGCCCGTCATGACAAAGTTGATGAACTCACTCTTGTAGGAGTTGCCTGCCTCTGAAGGACCAGTATAGACGTTTTCGCAATAGAAGCTGCGGTTCCAGATCAAGTTGTTGTAGGTGTTGTAATAACCCGTCAAACGCAACTTGAAGACCGGCGAACGGTATATGTAGCTGAGGTCAATGGCGTTGATTCGCTCGCTGCCCGGTTTCTCTTCCACCAAAGTGTGGCGGGTACGTGGCGAAACATAAATGTCGCGGAACTGAGGCGCTTGATACATATAGGCCATGTTAAGCACTAGGTGGTTACGGCCGTTGATGGCGTAGGTCACACCACCTTTGACACCGGGATCCAGGAAGTTGTGCTTCTTGTCATCGCCGTATGAATTGTCGGCGAAGGAGCCACTTTGGAACAAGCCGGTGCGCCAGATCTGGGTGAACGACAGCTGCATGCCGAGGTAGAGATCCCAGTTGCCCACCAGATAGTTGACCTGATCCCAGATACGGCCATAGTCACGGTTGGCGTAGTAGTTGTAGTTGATGATGTCACCCACTTTTGCCACGTGGTTGGTGTTGTTCAAGTCCGTCTGGGACTCGTCTGATTCAAGGTTCTCAGCGTATTTGTTGATGTCAACATAGAAATCACCGCCCAACAGGTCATTCACCTCTTCAAAGTAATGGGTTCTTGAGACACTCAGCTGGAGGCCGCCAGTCATGAAGAAGTTCGGTTGGAATTCATGCTTGAAATAGGTGGAGCCTCCATACTGCTGCTTGTCGTAATGGCGTTCGGCGACGATATACTTTGAGCCTTTGCCCGTGATGGTGTTACCCACCTGACCATTGGCGTTGTAAACCGTAGTACCATGGTTCATGTTGGCTGCGTAGAGGGCATCCCAGTCGATCTGGGTCACCGATGGATCACGATCCTGCCAAGCTTGGAGCATGGCCTCATACTCGGCGGCGCTGGTGGCATGACCTAGAGAATAGCTCGGGAGATTCTTGTAATAGTCGGGACGCGGGTCGCCGGCCTCACCCCATTCCAAGCTCGTTTGGCTTCCAGGGCCGAAGAAGAAGAATGCTGTAGTGTTGATCTGGGTCTTGGGGCTGGGGTTCCAGTACCAAGTCAGCTGTGTCATCGGCTGGTGGTAACGGCTGATGCGTGAGTTACGCTTCACCTGTTTGCCGTCAGGCAAGGTCTGATAGCCCCAGTTGGGGTTGTAGTAGTTGGTGCCGACCAAGTCGTAGGCCTCTTGAACCACGGGAGCCGAGCCGCCGCGGGTCGAAGGCGCGCCAAACACCGTCAGGTCGATGCTGTGCTTTTCGTTGATCTTTTTCTCCAAGGAGAGGAAGTAGCTGGCTGCCTCGTAGAAGGTGCCTTCGGTATAGCCTTCACCGGCATAACGGCCGCTTCCAGCCACCATCAGATACCAGCCCTTGCCGATCTCACCGGTGCCGACAGAAGCCGTCACACGGTGATTGTAAGAACGGTTGGAGAAGGCATAGCTCAACGAGATCTGTTTACGGTACTGCGAGGCGCGGGTGCTGTAGGCGGTGAGTCCACCAAGTCCACCAAAGCCGGCATCGGTACGGCCGAGACCCTCAACGATGACCGAGTTGCGGAAAGCGTCGTTCAAGCCTCCCCAGTTGGAGAAAACTGGACGACCCGTCTCGGGATCGTTCATCAGGATGCCGTTGATCATCACATCGGAATACTTCGAGTCGTTGCCACGCACATGGTAGCGGAATGATCCGAAATTGAATGCTGCGATGTTGTTGAACACATCGCGCGACGAGGTCAGCAAAGTAGATGCTTCGTTCACCGAAGTCGACGACTCGTCAAAATCAGAGTCCAACAGCATGATGGTCGGGACCTCAGGCGTCTGGGTCTCGGTGGTATCTACTGTTTGGGCTGAGAGCCGCACTACAAGCATGGCGGCCATCATTAGAAGTAGTAGTTTTTTCATATTGATAAAATTCATTATTCCTTTATTAATTTGCAAAAATAAAAAAAACTCGAATTTTATTGGCATTATTTTTTATTTTTGCAGATACAAAAAGCGTGAACAAATGAAAAAGACTTCCTTAACGGCCCTACTCATCATCGCAAGCTGCCTGTTTTTGAACCTTACCCATGCCCAGGAGCAGCACGCCTACAAGGTCGGACTCGTGGGCTTCTATAATCTAGAGAACCTCTTCGACACCATCGACGATCCCATCAAGAACGACGAAGAGTTCCTGCCTAATGGCGCCAATCAGTGGAACACCGAGAAATATCTGGCCAAGCTGCACAACATGGCTTATGCCATTTCCACCATCGGTTTGGACTACTCCCCTGACGGCGTGGCTGTGTTGGGTGTTTCGGAGATCGAGAACCGTCGCGTGTTGGAAGACTTGGTGGTCCAGCCTGAAATTGCGGACCGCAACTACCAGATTGTGCAGTTCGAGTCGCCCGACCGACGTGGCGTGGACGTAGGCCTGCTCTACAACCCGAAATACTTCAAGGTAACTGGCACCAAGGCATATCGCACCGTGGTGCCCGACCAGCCCGACTTCCTCACCCGCGACCAGTTGCTGGTCTCCGGCATGTTCGACGGCGAGCCCATGCATTTCATCGTGATGCACTGGCCTTCACGCTATGGCGGCGAAAAGCGCTCCCTGCCTGGCCGTGTTGCCGCTGCTACCCTTTGCCGTCACATCACCGACTCACTGCTGGCCGACAATCCCAACGCCAAGGTCATCATGATGGGCGACTACAACGACTACCCCACCAACAAGAGTATCACCAAGTACCTTCGTGCTTCGGGCGACATGAAACACCTGAAGGAAGGCGAATTCTACAACCCCATGTATGAGCTGCACCAAAACGGCATCGGCACCAACTACTTTAACGATGTGCCAGGCGTCCTCGACCAGACCATCATGACCCCTGCCCTGTTGCCTTCGGATTATTCCACTTACCAGTTCAAGAACGCCAAGGTTCACAACAAGGAGTTCCTAAAGCAACACGGTGGCCGCTACAACGGCTTCCCGTTCCGCACCTTCGCGGGCGGCACCTGGATGGGCGGTTATAGCGACCACTTCCCGGTGTACGTGATTCTTTTGAAGAAGGCAAACTAAGATAATTGAGATCTTAATTAATCTCTATTTCATCCACGAAGATCCAAGCCGGATGGCCGTAGCCGTCATGATCTTCTGGTAACATGTGGTCCTTGACGATCACCTCCACGTAACGTGCCTTGACCTGCTCGAATGTCAATTCGTAGGTGAAGTTGCCGTCTTTGTCGACCCATGTGGTGATGGGGATGTCCAGCTGCGCCACCTCACGGAAGTTCTCGCCGTCGTCGGAGACCAGCACGCTGGCATGGCTCGGGTTGTAGATCCAAGCACCTTTGTTGACCAGCGCACGGAAACGTACATTGCTCATTGTGGCAGGCTGTTCCAGGTCGATGACGGCATCGAGAGGCTGTCCCCAAAAGCCTAGCCATCGGCCTGAGTTATAGGCGATGCGGCCTTTCTCGCCATCGTTCAGGATGGGAGCGCCCTTGGAGGCATACTGCTCGTTGGGTTGCTCACGCAGGAAGATCGGCTTGCGGGTAGCCAAGTTCGTCGGGACGGTATCGGTATACACCTCGGGGTTGAAGATCTGCTTGGCGTAGTTGTAATGGTATAGGTCGTACAGCTTCGCCTGATGACGGCAACGCTCCACAAAAGCCTCAAAATCACGGTCTTTGGGATTGTTCCATTGGATCTCCGTCAAGGCATCCATGCGCGGCATGGCCATATACTCCACATGCCAGAACGACTTGATGTATTCCGTCCAGATGTTGGCCTGCACCCCGATGATGTGCTTCTGCTGCTCTTCGGTCAGCACGCTGGGCAAGGGCTTGAACTCGTACACCCTCGACACGGGCAGGTAGCCGCCTACGCACGAAGGCTCGGTGCTGGGATCCTCGCTCTGGTAGTAGTCGAAGTAAAGATACGACGTGGGACACATGATGACGTCGTGGCCTTTACGGGCAGCCTCAATACCGCCTTCGGTGCCACGCCAGCTCATGATGATAGCCGTTTCGGAGACGTTGCCTTCCAGAATCTCGTCCCATCCGATGACGCGACGACCACGGGCTTCCACCACCTTGGCCATGCGGTTCATCACATAGCTCTGCAGGTAGTCTTCCGCCGAGAAACGATCATCCTTTTTCAGGCCTAATTCCTTGATCTTCTTCTGGCATTTCGGGCATTTTTCCCAACGCACCTTGGGACACTCATCACCGCCGATATGGATGTACGGCGAGGGGAAGATGTCCATCACCTCGTTGAGCACGTCCTCTACAAACTGCATGGTAGCCTCGTTGCCGGCGCAAAGCACGTCGTCCGACACGCCCCAACGCTTCCACACCTCGTAGGGACCGCCCGTACAGCCCAACCAAGGATACGAGGCCAAAGCCGCCTGCATGTGGCCTGGCAAGTCGATCTCAGGAATGATGTTCACATGGCGCTCAGCGGCATACTGGACCAGCTCACGAAGCTCTTCCTGAGTGAAGAAGCCGCCATAGCGGATGCTGTCATAGATCCTACCGTTGCGGCCGATGACAGTGCCGTTGCGATAGGCGCCCACCTTCGTCAGCTCAGGGTATTTCTTGATCTCGATACGCCAGCCCTGGTCCTCGGTGAGGTGGAAATGGAACTGGTTCATGTTGTGCAACGCCAGCATGTCGATGTAAATCTTCACCGAATCCAACGGCATGAAATGCCGGCAAGGATCGAGGTGCATGCCACGATAACCGAAGTTCGGCCAGTCACGGATCACACCCGTTGGCAGTTGACAGTTGGCAGTTTTCAGTTCTCCTATCGGAAGGCTCTTCCTGATGGTTTGAACGCCATAGAACACACCTGCGGCATCGGCACCTTTGACCACTATTTGCTTGGGATTGACAGTGATTTCGTAGGCTTCGGCTTGATCGAAATCGGCAGGGGCCAACTTGAGCAAGATGCCGTCAGGTTGGTCTTGGTATTCATTGACCTTCAACCCATAGCCCAAGATATCGTTGATATACTCACTCAGGAATTCCGCCTCGCGCTGGAGGCCGTCTGCGAAATAAATCTCTGTAGTCTCACTAAGGGTAAATGCCTTTGCCGATTCCTCCAGATTTACTTCTTTCGGTTGGGGGATGACATTGTAGTTGGCTTCCGGGAGATGAGACTGGCAGGCGGTGAAAAACAGCACCGCCATGCCTATTATTACTCTAATTCTATACATCTGATATTCAGTTATTTCCGTTTGAAAGGATTGAAATCCTCATAGACTTCGTAGGTAATGCCGCCACTGGTGAAAGTGCGTGTCGGTACCACCTTGCTCATGAACATCAACACGACCGTACCGCCGACCACAGTGATCAGCATTTCCATGAAGACCTTGATCAAGCCGATGATCAGCAAAACGATGCACGAAACCAAACCCACGGCATAGATCACCACAAACAAAGTGAAAGCCAAGCCAGCCAGCTTGCCCAAAACCCTCATGTTGACCACAGCGGTGCTGATGATGCCCACCAAAGTGGCGCCAATGAGCAAAGCAACGCCAACACCCAGGATCGTGCCGGCTGATTTCTTCCAAATCATGGCGACAACCACACTGGCAATCATCAAGCCCACGCCAATCACGGCACCGACCATCGGGCGCTTGACCAGTACTTTTTCATCTGGTGTGACGGCGTATGCCACAATGCCGTTCTTGTAAAGCTTCATGCTGAAGACCTGCATAATTATGGCAACGGCGAAGATGATCAATCGGATGATGACCGTTCCCTTGTCGATCACATGGTCGTCGATCCACCAAAGCATGCCGGTTCCCATCTTGAACACACCGAAAACCTCAAGCAATATAGCCAACAACATGAACACAGGAACTAGGACGGTAGGTATGACGCGAGGTCCTCCCGAGCCATTGATGAGCTTGGCAAAGATAGTGGCCAGCAGGAGCAACACAAAGATGGCTATGTAAGGGGTAAGGGTGCTATAGAAGCGGCCCCAGGCATTGTGATAACTGTGATTCTTGTTCACGAAGTCACGCACGCCAGTGGTATCGTTTGGGCTGAGCATCAAGTCCTTGGCATCCACAAAATAGCGCGTGCCATTGTAATTGACCGTATATACGTCCCCTTCATATTCCATTTTTTTGTAGAACATGCTTTTTTTCTTTGACTTGAAATAGGCGGTATGGGGAACCGTATCAGCAGCGGCAATAGACACTTCCGTGCCGTTTTTAAGGTAACCGACCGGATCGCCAAGATGCACCCATTCCTTCTCACACGAGGAATCGTATGGATAAAGGATGGTTGAGTCCTTGGTTAAGGCGTCCACCACGAAGGTGTATTGCGCCGAAGCCGTGCCAAACAGGCACATCAAAAAGAGGATCAGCAAAGCAATTTTTGAATTCTTTTTCATAGTTCTTAGTATTTAAGTGTTCTTTATTCTTGATAGTAGACTCGTTTCACGCGTTGTGAGATGCGTGTCATCACCTCGTAAGGGATAGTCTGGCAGGCTTTGGCGATGTCGTTGATGCTATGTTCAGCGTCGAAGATCACCACAGTGTCGCCTTCTTGGGCCTCAACACCAGTCAAGTCGATCATGCACATGTCCATGCAAATATCACCCACGATGGGCACTTGTTGGTTGTTGACATAGAACTTGCCGTTACCATTGCCCAAAAGGCGGGATAGACCGTCAGCATAGCCGATCGGAACGATGCCGATACGCATGTCGTTGACCGCGCGACCATGACGGTTGTAGCCGATACTGTCGCCAGCAGGGATTTCCTTGATCTGATTAATGGTAGTCTTCAACGAAACCACGGTCTCCAACACACCCTCGTCCTGCTTGCAGGTGGGCACACCATAGAGACCAATGCCCAGCCGCACCATATCGTACTGATACTTGGTGAAACGGGTGATGCCCGCCGTGTTCAGGATATGGCGCAACACCTTGTAGGGGAAAGCATTGACAATCATTTGACTACCCTCCTCAAAAACACGGATCTGGCTCATGGTGAACTCATCCTCATCGGGATTGTCAGCCGTGGCAAGATGCGAGAACACACTCTGCACGTGAATCAATGGATTGCTCTTGATACGTCGGATCAGCTCAGGCAACTCCTTCAGCGAAAAGCCCAAGCGATGCATGCCGGTATCCAGCTTCACATGGACATTCAGCGGAATGGTGACTCCCGTGACGGCCAAGGTGCGTTCGATAAGCTCCAGGTTGCGGAAGCTGAACACCTCGGGCTCAAGGTGGTACTTGATGATGTTGTCGTAGCTGTTTACCTCGGGACTCATCACCATAATGGGCAAGTTGATACCCGCGCGACGAAGCTCTACGCCCTCATCGGCAAAAGCCACAGTCAAATAATCAGCGCGATGATACTGTAGGATGTTCGATACCTCGTAATTACCACTCCCGTAGCCGAACGCCTTCACCATGACCATGAGTTTGGTCTCAGGCTTGATGAGGGAACGGAAGTGATTGAAATTGTTGACCAGATGGTTAAAGTTGATTTCCAGCACCGTCTCATGGGCCTTCTCTTGCAGCTCCATACTGATCTGCTCGAACTCAAAGGCACGGGCTCCCTTCAGCAAAATGGTCTGGTTACGGAACTGCGAGAACGGGAAATGCAGCATGAAATCGCCGACATCGTTGAAGAACCTGCTCTCCGGCTTGAACTGCCGGGCTTGCCGGCTGATGGCCGGACCGATGCCAATGAGTTGATCAACGCCCTTCTCCTCTATCAAACGTGCGATGTAGCCATACAGCTCATCCTCGTCGCGACCGCTCTGGAGGATGTCGGACAGCACCAGTACCTTTTCCTTGTGCTGCCGCTGCTGGTTCATCACATCAAGGGCGATGGCCAGCGAGTTGGCATCGGAGTTATAGTAGTCGTTGACGATAGTGCAGTTGTTGATGCCCGCCTTGATTTCGAGACGCATGGCGATGGATGCCAGGTTTCCCAGACGTTTGGCAAGTACCTTGGGATCCACCTTCATCAGTAGGCACACGACGATGCAGTGGATGGCATTCTCGATGGAAGCGTCGTCGATGAAGGGAATGGTGAAATGCAATGACTCACCGTGATAGACCACTTCCAACGAGCTCAGCTTTTTCTTTTTCTCGACGGAGGCAATATAGATCTCGGCTTCCTTGAACTTATGGCTCCAAGGCAGCAACTTTACCTTTTTGCCAAGGCCGGCCCGAAGAATGACTTGCTGGATATCGTAGTAGTCCATACAATACACCAGAGTCTCGACTTGGGTGAATAGGTTGAGCTTCTCCCCCGCCTTCTGTTCAAAACTGATAAAGTTCTCCTGATGCGCCTGACCGATATTGGTGAACACTCCGATGGTCGGTTTGATGACCTTTTGCAGAGCGGCCATTTCGTCGGGTTTGGAGACGCCTGCCTCGAAGATGCCCAGTTGATGAGTGCCATTCATCTGCCATACCGACAGCGGCACACCCACCTGTGAGTTGTAGCTCTTCGGGCTGCGGACGACGTTATAATCTGGACTCAATAGCTGGGCCAGCCATTCCTTGACGATGGTCTTACCGTTGCTTCCCGTGATGCCGATGACGGGGATATTGAACTGTTGCCGATGCCACGCCGCCAGCCGTTGCAAAGCGGCCAGGGTGTTGTCGACCAAGATAAAAGCCGCCTCAGGATAGTCTTCGACAGACTGGACGTTCGACACCACAAAGGCACGAACGCCATTGTCATACAGATCTTTGAGGTATTTGTGGCCATCGTTTCTCTCGCTTGTCAGCGCAAAGAAAAGGGTCTTGGAGGCCGACATCAGTCTGCGGCTGTCGATGAGCAGATCAGTGATCTCATAATCCACCGATGAGCCCATCAGACGGCCGCCGACGATTTCCGAAATTTGATTTATACGATACAATTCTGTCTTCTTACTTCTGTCTTCTTACTTCTGTACCAAATTAAAGGTATCTTGTGCGATGACGAACTCCTCATCGGTAGGATACACCACCACAGTGACCTTGGAATCAGGCGTGGAGATGACGCCAGCCTCACCGGCGAGCTCCTTATTGGCACGATGGTCGAGCTTGATACCGAGGAATTCCATGTCTTCGAGGATGGCCTCACGCATGAACCAGGCGTTCTCGCCGATGCCGCCGGTCATCACGACCACGTCGGCACCGTTCATCACGGCCATGTAGCCGCCGATGTACTTCTTCACGCGGTGGGCGAACATGTTGAACGCATAAGTGCAGCGTTCGTCACCTTCTTCCTTGCCGGCGCGGACGTCACGCATGTCCTGCTTGCCGCCGGTGATGCCGACAAGGCCCGACTTCTTGTTGACCAAGGTGTTCATCTCCTTGGTGGTCAAGCCTTCCTTATCCATGATATACATGAACACGCCCAGGTCGAGGTCGCCCGTACGGCTGCCCATCACGAGGCCTTCCACAGGTGTGAAGCCCATGGAGGTCTCAACCGACTTGCCGTATTGCACGGCGGCGATGGAAGCACCGCTGCCGAGGTGGCAGGTCACGATCTTGCTCTTTTTCCAGTCCTTGTCGACGAAAGCGGCAGCCTTCTCCGCGACGAACTTGTGGCTGGTGCCATGGAAGCCGTAACGGCGGATGCGGTACTTCTCGTAGTACTCGTATGGAATGGCATAGAGGTAAGCCTCGGGCGGCATGGTGCTGTGGAACGAGGTGTCGAACACGGCAGCCATCGGGATGCCCGGAAGCACTTCCTGCATAGCGGCGATGCCCTGCAAGGCGCCTGGATTGTGGAGCGGAGCCAAGTCGCAAAGGTCCTTGATCATGTTGATGACGTTGTCGTCGATGCGGACGCTCTGGGAGAACTTCTCACCGCCATGGGCCACACGGTGACCGACGGCATTGATTTCCTTCAGATCCTTGATGACGCCCATCTTGGGATCGACCAAAGCCTTGAGCACCAGCTTGATACCTTCGGTATGGTTCGGGATGGGAAGCTGTTCGTAATACTTCTCACCATTGTATTTGTGGGTGAATTCGCCCATTTCAAGACCGATACGCTCGAGGAGACCTTTGGCCAGCAGATGGGCGCTGTTGGCGTTTTCCATATCCAGCAGCTGGTATTTAATGGAGGAGCTGCCGCAGTTTAAGACTAATATTTTCATAAGTTGTCAGTTGTTCAGTTGGAAGTTTGGAGTTATTTCTTTTGGGCAATGGCTTGGTTGCAGGTGATGGCGACCAATTTATAGACATCGTCGATGGAGCATCCGCGGCTCAGGTCGTTGCACGGCTTGGCGAGGCCTTGAAGCACGGGACCCACGGCCTCGGCACCTGCCAGACGCTGGACGAGTTTGTAAGCGATGTTACCCACTTCGAGGCAGGGGAACACGAGGGTGTTGGCCTTACCGGCGACGGGGCTGCCTGGAGCCTTGCTGGAGCCCACTGACGGCACGATAGCGGCGTCGGCTTGGAGCTCACCGTCGAGCACGAGGTCGGGACGGCGTTCCTTGGCGATGCGTGTGGCTTCGATGACCTTGTCGACCACCTCATGTTTGGCGCTACCCTTGGTGGAGAAGCTCAGGATGGCGGTAATGGGGTCGATCTTGGCGATGGCCTTGGCGGTGTCGGCGGTGCAGATGGCGATCTCAGCCAGCTGCTCGGCGGTCGGCATGGGCGTCACGGCGCAGTCGGCGAAGACCATGCGGCCGTCGGTGCCGTAAGGACAGCCTTCAGGCAGGAACATCGTGAAGGCGCCGCTGACACAGCTCACGCCAGGGACGGTCTTGATGATCTGAAGGGCGGGGCGAAGCATGTCGCCAGTGGTGCTGCGGGCACCACTCACGAGGCCGTCGGCCTCGCCGGCCTTCACCAGCAGGATGCCGAGATACATGAAGTTACCAGCCAAGTCGTATGCTTGTTCTGGAGTCATGCCCTTGGCTTTGCGGATTTCGAAAAGAAGGTCGGCATATTTTTGACGCTCGGGGTTGGTTGCAGGGTCGATGATGCGAGCCTTGCCGATGTTTTGGAGACCGAATTCAGCGGTCATCTCCTTGATCTTCTCGGCGGGGCCGATGAGGATGATGTCGGCAACGCCGTCGGCGAGAAGTCGGTCGGCGGCTTTCAAGGTACGAGGTTCGTCACCTTCGGGAAGCACAATGCGCTGCTTGTTGGCTTGGGCATTGGCAATGATTTCATGCATTAAGTCCATGTTGATATGTTTTGTTGAGTGAATTGATTTGTTAATTGTATAGAAGCGCAAAATTATGAATTTTTCTTAATTTTGCAAACGAAAAAATCGTTGTTGTCATGAACGGAGATTCCACCTTTGTCACATCGGGATTTGAAGGCATCATCAGCCCTATGGTGAGGGTCACTCACGAGGTGCTGGAGGGATGGAATCTCATCATCCTGGCGGCGGCGCTCCTGCTGGTGGTCATCAACAAACAGCTGTATCCCCGTCAGTTCCGTCAGTTGCTCAGCGTTCCAGGTGGCGTGGCGCACACCAACCAACTGCTCCGCGAGTGGACACCTACCTCCAGCTTCATCGGCTTTTCCTTCACCATCGCCTACATCGCCGTGATCGCCCTGTTCCTGCAAAAGGCCTTCGTGATCTTTTCCAACGACTTGGCGGAATACAACGGCTTCAACATGTTCGCCATCCTTTGCGCCATCGTGGCCGGATGGGTAGTCCTGCGCCATCTCGTCCTCGCCTTGATCGGGTGGTTGTTCAGGCAAAAGGAAGTCGTCATGCGGCAAAACACCGTGGAGCTGTCGGCCTCCACCTTCTGTTTCCTGGTTATGGAAATCATCCTGCTATTGGTGCTGTATATCCCCAACTCAATTTTCGTCTGGGTTGGCATTGGCATCATTTTTGCGACTGCCTTGGTGAAGTTGATTCTCGACTGCAATGAGACAAGAGTTTTTTCAAAAATGCCGACATTTTATATTTTTTTGTATTTTTGCACGCTCGAAATCGCACCCCTTGTCCTATTACTAACGGCAGGGATGCGCTACTTCACAAACAATACTGTATTCTAATCAATCAGTTAGGAAATGAAGATCAAATCCATATTGGTGTCACAGCCACAGCCTACGGATGTCACGAAGACCCCGTACGGCGACATGATGAAGAAATACGGCGTGAATTTCACCTTTGAGAAATTCATCAAGTTGGAGGGTGTCACGGCCAGTGAACTACGTCAGGAGCACATCAAATTGCCAGAATATACCGCCATCATCCTTTCCAGCCGCAATGCGGTGGATCATTTCTTCAGGGTTGCCAAGGAAATGCGCTATGCCGTTCCTGAAACCTTAAAGTATTTTTGCATTAACGAGTCGACGGCACTTTACCTGCAACGTTATGTGCAGTACCGCAAGCGCAAGGTGTTCTACGGCAACCAAACCTTCCCCGACCTGCTGGAGATCATCAAGAAGCATAAGGATGAGAAATATCTCTACTGCTGTTCCGACATCAGTTCCGACAGCAACATGGAACTCTTGAACGAGGCGAAGATCAACGCGACGAAAGCCGTGATGTTCCGCACCGTCTCAGCCGACCTTACCAAGACCGTCAAGATCGGTGACTACGACATGCTGGTGTTCTTCAGTCCTGCCGGTATTGAGTCGCTGAAGGCCAACTTCCCGAAGTTCAAGCAGAAGGACGTGGCCATCGGCGGTTTCGGCGAAGCCACCTGCCATGCCATCACCGAGGCCGGCTTCAATCTTGACTTCCATGCTCCTACGGAGACAGCGCCTTCGATGACCATGGCCATCGAGGAGTTCATTGCTGCGGAAATCAAGAAGAACAAGAAAAAATGATGGAGGATTTCCCGAAATACGAACGCATCTGCAAAGAGAACGACATCCAGTCCCTTTTCGAGAAAGGGGCTGGTTTTTCGTGTTATCCCTACCGTGTCGTCTATCTTTTCAGGCCCGTCGGCGACAAGCCTGTCACCTGCCGGATGCTGCTGTCCGTATCGAAGAAACGCTTCCATCACGCCATCAAGCGCAACCGCGTGAAACGGCTCATCCGTGAGTCGTGGCGCAAAAACAAGCACACCCTTTACGAAATCTGCAATAGGGATACTATTTCGCTGGATGTAGCGTTAGTTTACAACGCAACCGTCATCCACTCCTACAAAGAGATGTACCAAAAGACCGCCAAGGCCCTCAACGAGCTCGTCAACAGATATGAAAAGAAAATTCAGGCCACTCACTAAGCTGTTCATCGGGCTGATCAGGCTCTACCAGATCACCCTGTCGCCCTGGCTCGGCGGTGCCTGCCGCTATACCCCGACCTGCTCCAACTACGGCATCGAGGCCTTGCAGAAATACGGCGCCTTCAAAGGCGGCTGGCTGACGATCAAAAGGGTGTTATCGTGCAATCCCTGGGGAGGAAGCGGGTATGATCCGGTACCGTAGGTTTAAGAAGACAGAATTAAGAAGTAAGAAGAAAGAATAATTAAGATGAAAAAGATAGCTATTTTATTCATAGGGCTGCTGCTGCCGATTGCATCATTCAGTCAGGAGAAACAGAACAACTTCGAGATCTCGAAGAGCATCGACATCTACAACAGTTTGCTCCGCGAGCTGAACCTCAACTACGTGGATGAGATCAACCCGGCGGAACTCAACGAGATTGCCATCGATGCCATGCTCAAGGAAATGGATCCTTACACTGTGTTCATCCCCGAATCGGAGATTGAGAGCTACAAGCTCATGACCACCGGCGAGTATGGCGGCATCGGCGCCTTGATCCAATATGACGGCGAATACACCCGCATCTCCGACCCCTACGAGGGCTGGCCAGCCCAAAAGGCCGGACTTCAGGCCGGCGATGCCATTCTCTCCGTCAACGGGGTGGACACCCACAAAAAGCCCACCGACCAAGTCAGCGAGTTGCTGAAAGGCCAGCCCGGCACCGAGGTGACCATCAAGATCAAGCGCTACGGCGTCGACAAACCCATTGAGAAGACCTTGAAACGCGAGAAGGTCAAGATCGAGAACATCCCCTACGCCACCGTGTTCGACAACGGTATCGGCTACGTGAGCTTCAACAGCTTCACCAAGAATGCTGCCAACGAGATGAAGCAGCATCTCCTCGACATGAAGAAAAACCATGATCTGAAAGGCTTCATCATCGACCTCAGAGGCAACGGCGGCGGACTCATGAACGAGGCTGTCGACATCGTCAACTTCTTCATCCCTAAAGGCAAGCCCGTGGTTTCCACCAAAGGCAAAGCCCAACATGCGGGAAGCGTTTACAACACCAGCAACCAGCCCATTGACGAGCAGATCCCGATCGCCATCCTCGTCGACGGCGGCAGCGCCTCAGCCAGCGAGATCGTGGCAGGCTCCATCCAGGACTACGACCGTGGCGTGGTCATCGGCCAGCGCACCTTCGGCAAGGGCTTGGTGCAGAACATCCTGCCACTGACCTACAACACCCAGATGAAGGTCACCATCGCCAAGTATTACATCCCCAGCGGACGCTGCATCCAAGAGATCGACTATTCAAAGAACAGAGAACGTAAAACTGACACTCTCACCTCTGGCCTCTCACCTCTAACCTCCCAAGACACCCTCGGCAAGCCTTTCAAGACCATGGCGGGACGCACCGTCTACGAAGGCCACGGCATCATGCCCGACGTCAAGATCGAGCCCAAAAAGTATGCGACGGCCACGGCCTATCTCTATGCCAAGAACTACATCTTCGACTACGCCACCAAATACGCTTACGAACACAAGAGCATCGCTCCCGCCAAGGATTTCAGGATTGACGACGCCACCTATAATGATTTTATGGCTTTCGTAAAGGAAAAGGAATTCTCCTATACCACCGAGAGCGAGAAAAAGCTTGCGGAACTCAAGAAGAAAGCCCAGGAGGAAGGCTATCTGGAGAGCATCAGTGCACAATTGGAAAGCCTTGAGAAACAGCTGAAAGCCGACAAAGAGAACGACTTGGTCAAAAACCGCGCCGACATCGAGGATCTGCTCCGCCTTGAGATCGTAGGACGCTATTACTACCAGGTAGGACGCATCATCGCCTCCCTTGAGAACGACGAGGATCTGAAAGAGGCCTTCGACATCCTGCTGGATCAAAACAGATATAAATCCATTCTGAAACCTTGAGTTGGAGAGATAAGACACGGCAATACGAGCCGACAGCTTATTTCGTCTGTCTGGCTCTCATGGCAGCGGGACTCACCCTGTCGCCATTCTTGATGAGCGTTTCCCAATTTTTACTGCTGATCGTTTGGCTCTTCATGGGTGATCCCGTCAAAGAAAAGCTGAAAAGGTTCAGCCAAAGCCGAATTGCCATCCTGCTGGTATCGCTTTACCTGCTCCATGTGATCGGGTTGCTCTACACCTCCGACTTCCAGTATGCCTTCAAAGACCTGAAGGTCAAGTTGCCGCTGCTGGCCTTCCCCATCATTCTTTCGTCGGTGAAGCCTTTGGACAAGAAGAGTTTCGACCTGCTCCTGTTGGTCTACGTGGCTTCGGTCTTCGTGGCCACCTGCCTCAGTTTCCGACTTTGGCTGAGGCACGATTATGTTGACATCCGCGACATCTCCGACATCATCAGCCACATCCGTTTCTGCCTGAATATCGTTTTTGTCATCGGCATCATCGGTTATTATTTCTTCACGCGGCACTCGGCTTGGTGGGAGAAGCTATTGCAGGTCGCGCTCGTCGGATGGTTCCTTTTCCAGCTCTTCATCTTCGAGTCCATCTCAGGTTATTCCGCTTTGCTCGGCATGATGGCTGCAACCTTGCTTTACTTGGTGTTTACCAAATTGAAAAGCACGGCTTTGCGAGTTGCCAGCGTCGTGATCATCATAGGTCTGCCCTTGGCGGCCTGCATCTATGGCTACTCTATGGTCTCATCCCTGTTGAAGATACCTCCTGTCGACATCGAGCAACTGGATCGGCAGACGGCACAAGGCAATTGCTATGTACACGACACGATACATTATCCAGTTGAGGACGGTAAATTTGTCGGCTTGTACTACTGCCAACCTGAGATGCGGGAGGCCTGGAACCAGCGCAGCACCTTCGACTTCGACGGCTTGACCTCCAACGGCGAGAACTTGGAAGCCACCTTGGCCAGATACCTGACCTCCAAAGACCTCAGGAAAGACGCCGAAGGCGTCGATGCCTTGGATGAACAGGACATCCACAACATTGAGCAAGGCGTGGCCAATTACGTCAACTGGAGCCATCCGGGAGTTTACTCCAGGCTCTCCTCCACCTTATTTGAATATAACCTTTACCGACGCACCAACAACCCCAATGGCGGGTCGCTGTCGCAGCGGTTGGAATATACCAAAGCCTCGTTTTATCTTATCAAGAAGCACCCCATCTTCGGCGTGGGCACTGGCGACATTCCCAATGCCTACATGCAAGCTTACGACGAGTTGCAATCGCCTTTGTTGCAGCAGTATCGGCACAAGGCCCACAACCAGTATCTCTCCATCACCGTTGGATTCGGTATGGTTGGATTGGCGCTTTTCCTGTTCGTATTGCTGTATCCCTATCTTTCCTCAAAGCGCTATCGCACCTATTTATACACCATTTTCATGGTTATTTTGTTGATCTCAATGATGCCTGAGGACACCATTGAATCACAAGCCGGCGTTTCATGGTTTGCTTTTTTCAATACTTTGCTTATCTTTGCGTTCGAAAACAGGGACTCTCATCCCGAAGCCTAATAACATGAAAAAACAACAATTCATTTCAGACTGCACCGTCTACGAGGACGAGAAAGAGTTTGCCGCCCATGAGGCTGTTGACGCCGATCTCCTCCTAGAGGCCCACAAAGCAACCCTTAACTCATACGCGCCCTATTCGAAATTCCATGTGGGCGCTGCCGCCAGATTGGCCAACGGAGTCATCGTCAGAGGCAACAACATCGAGAACGCCGCCTACCCCAGCGGCTTGTGCGCCGAGCGCGTGACCCTCTTTGCCGCCCAGGCCCAATATCCCGACGTGCCCGTGGAAGCCCTCGCCATCACGGCTCGTTCCGAGATCACCGAGGTGACCGAACCCGTGGCGCCTTGCGGTGCCTGCCGCCAAGTGATGGTGGAGACAGAGCAGCGTTCAGGCCGCCCCATGAGGATCATCTGCCAAGGTCACACAGGACCCGTTTTTGTGTTTGACGGCATTGAGACACTGATGCCGTTCATCTTCCTCACCAAGTTCGTGTGATGAATCCTTTGGTGTTAAAATTCCTCAAGTTCAGCGCCGTAGGCGCTTCCGGAGTGATTGTCAACTTCGGAGTGACATGGTTTTTCAAGGAAATCTGCAAGCTGAACAAATATTTCAGCAACATCCTGGGCTTTATTTTCGCCGCCACCACCAACTACCTGCTCAACCGTTGGTGGACCTTCCAAAGCACCAATCCCCAAGTCGGCGCGGAATACGCCAAGTACTTCCTCATCTCGCTCGTGGGTCTGGGCATCGACACCCTGACCGTCTATCTGCTTCACGGCAAGCTGAAATGGAACTTCTACCTCAGCAAGGTCTTCGCCGTGGGCGCTGCGACGCTGTGGAACTTCTTCGGGAATCTGCTATTTACTTTCGCGTAATTGAGACACATTCGATGTGTCCCTACGTTAACCTCTGTCGTAATGAGGCATGTCCTCGGGGATGATGATGGAGAACTCCACCAAACCGGCGGGCGTTGTCTTAGCGTCATCGTCGTACCAAGGCGTCTGGTAGATCAGCTTTTTCTTGCCTTTCTTCGAGATGGTATAGGCGTTCGAGACGTTGGCATCCAGCATGTGGCAGATCATCTCCCACGACTTGGGGTTGTGGCATTGCTCCAGGTTGCGGCCACGAGCGTCGCCATTCACCTCAAGGGAGCTGTCATTCTGGTAAATCACGTTGCCGTCCTTGTCGCTGACAGTGATGGCAAGGTTCAATCCTTTGTAAAAATCCATAATTATCATTTTTCTTTGTTCAACACTATCGTTTTGACCACAGGTTTGCTCTGGGCGCACACCACACCCACGGCGTTCTCGACATTGGAGTAGACCTGCACCGGCTCCGAGAACATCCCGATCATGCCGTTGGGATCACTCTCCTGATAGGCATCGTAAGTCTTCTTGTACTGGTAGAGGCTTTCATCCACACGGCTCACCTCGATGGTAAACTGCTCACCTGAGACATATTCCCCAGAGAAAACCTCGAAATACACCGTGTAGGGCTTACCATTGAAGTAGGTATCAGTAAAAACATTGTAAAGGCCGTATCCATAATAGCCGCTCTCGCCAACCAACTCCTCTGCGCCCAAACCCATAGGATCCACGAAGACCGGATCTTCGGAGTAGAAGGAATACATGGATCCATTGGGATTGATACATTTTAGATTATAGTAATCGGCGCCAGCGGGATCATCGATCATGAAGGAAAACTTGATACCACTTTCGACAGAATCCACACCCACCATGTCGAAGCTGAGCACCGTGGGCGCTTCAGGCAGGTTCAACTCTATGGTGGCAGTCTCAAACTCGCTGGAGTGCACCTCGAAGCGCAGATGGTCACCCTCACAAAGCAAGTACTGGCCTTCGCAATAGTTGAAAGCATAAATTGGTTCCTGCACTTCGATCTCCTCACCGTATTCATTAATTTCATAAAAAATATCGCACATGATCGAGTCGCGCACTTGGAGGGATTCCTTGAAAGCACCGTTGACATAGAGGTCCACAGCCACATCCTTGACACGAAAATCAGTTCCAGCATCCAAGAAAAATTTGCTCTTCTCGACGGAAAGCCTTGCGGGCTGGCCCACCTGTTGGACGCCATTGACCACCAACAACGGATCGGTCTGCTCGCCGTCGAAATCCAGATCCTTGACACAGGAAGCCAAGCCCAACATCATCACGGCCATGGCCAACAACAAATATTTCAATGTTTTCATGATTGCTTTCTCCTTTTAGAATTTTACTTGCCAGCTCAGCGACGGGATGATCGGGAAGAGGCACACCTGGCGCAGTTTGCCCTCCCAAGGGATCACCACGAAGGGATTGTTGTGAACCAAGGCGTTATACACGTTGACGCTGAAGATATGCTCAAAACGCTCGCTTTGCAGGTGGTAATTGGCCACCAAATCGAGGCGCTGATAGCTGTTGTAGCGGTAATTGTTGCGGTTCTCGATGTAGCCGATGCTAGACTGCCCATTGACCCATATACTGTTGCCATACAGATCCAAGCCATGATAGTTCTGATAAGCCAAAGTGGCGCAATTGCCCGTGCTGAACACCCAAGTCGCCCCGAAATCGAAATGGTCGTTGAGTTCATACATGACAACGATGTTCAGGTCGTGACGGCGGTCGTACTTGGCGGGAAATACCTTGCCGAAGTTCAGCTCCTGTCCAGGGCGATTGAAGAGGCGTTCGGTATGCGACCAGGTGTAGCCTACCCAGCCCGTGAACCTGCCCACGTTCTTTTGAGCGAAGAGCTCGATGCCGTAAGCCCAGCCGTCGCCCATCACCACCTTGTCCTGCCAGTTGCTTTGATCCAAGGAGAAGAACGAGGCACCGTCCTTGTACTCCATCACGTTGTTCATCTTCTTGTAATAGCCTTCCAGCGAGAATTCAAAGCCTCGCCAGTCGTAGAAGGCGCCCAAAGCCACCTGGTGGGCGTTCATCGGGACGATATTACCCGTCACAGGCACCCAAAGGTCCGTCGGAAGGCTGATGGCATTGCTCGAGAGCAGGTGTATGTATTGGCTCATGTAGGCATACCCCGCCTTGAGCGAGAAGCTCTCCGTGATCAGGGAACGCAGGCTCACCCTGGGTTGGACGCTGTGATAGGTCTTTTGATCGACGGTGAAGGTGGAATAATGCACTCCCATGTTCAACTTGAAGAAGTTGCTGATGTCCCAATTGTCCTCTAGGTAGAGATCCGTCTCCAGCGCCTTGATGCGCGAATCGCTGGTCACCGTATCGAAATCGAAACTCGTCGTTCCGGACTGAGTCTCCTTCATTTGGACGCCAAGTGAAGTGGGCTTGTAGGTGTGATGCGTGACCCCAAGGCCAAACTTGACGTCATGGTTTTCAAAAGGCTTATAGTCGAAATCAGCCTTGCCGCTAAAGTCGTAAATGCCTGAGTTCAAGTCCAACCCAATGGCTTCGGTATCGGTCGTCGTCACGCCGCTGAACTGATGGCTTGTCTCACTGCTGACTTCCGCGCCCAGATTATGGCGGTATTGGGTGTAGGCACCCGTGATGTTCATGAACAGATTCGGACGGACCACATGGTTCCAGCGCAAGGCCGCCACGCGGTTGCCCCACTTCCAGTTGATGTCCATCTCTTGGGAGCTGTTCATATCGCCATAAAAGCCGTCGCCGGATTGAGTCTCGCTCTTGATGCGGGAATACACCTTGTCGTCGCCGGAATAAAGGCTGAAGAACAGACGATCCTTATCGGAGAACTTATGGTTGATTTTCAAGTTGAGGTCATAAAAATAGTAGCCGCCCCAGATGCTTTGGCCCGATCCCAGCGTTTTCTTGGAAATGGCGTAGATCAAGGGTGCGGTGAAGAGGTCGTAATAAGTGCGGCGAAACGAGAGGTTGAAAGAGGTCTTGCCTTTGACAATAGGGCCTTCCACGTTGATCTTGGAAGCGATGACGCCAAGGCTGAAGTTCCCGTGGTATTCGTACATGTCGCCATCCTTCATGCGCACATCCACCACAGAGGAGAGGCGTCCGCCGAAACGGGCGGGGAAGTTGCCCTTGTAAAGTGTCACATTCTTGATGGCGTCGGAGTTAAAGGCGGAGAAGAATCCCGCGGCATGGTTCACATTGTAAAGCGGCACGCCGTCGAGCAGGATGAGGTTCTCGTCGGGGCCGCCGCCACGGACGTACATACCCGCCGAGCCTTCGGTGCCCGACTGGATGCCCGGCAGCAGCTGCAACGCCTTGATGACATCGGTCTCGCCAAACATGGCCGGCACCTTCTTCAGCTGGGTCACAGGCAACTCGATGGTGCTCATCTGCGAGCCTTTTACGTTGCTCTCGATGGCACGGGCAGTCACCGTCACCTCGTTCAGCTGGTTCGACTGTGACAATGCAATGTTGATCACCGTGTCATTTTTCAACTCAAAGGCCGTCTCGTAAGGTTCAAAACCCACAAACGAAGCTTTCAGACTGACATTGCCTTCGTTCAACTTCAACGAATAATAACCGAAATTGTTGGTCACGGAACCCTTCATCGAAGCCGTTTCGAAGATGGAGGCACCCAACAGGGTCTCCTGGCTTTTGGCATCAGTCACATAGCCGCTAATAGTATGCGATTTCTTGGCGTTTTGGGCGGAAACCCAACCGGAAGCCAACATCGCGAGAAACAATAACAAAACTTTAGCTTTCATGTTGCAAAAGTAACAGAAAAAAACATACCTTTGCATTAATTCTGAACTAGTGAAAAAGCTATACCAACTCATATTAAAGTCATTTCTCGGCAGCTTCATCTTCACGTTTTTCATCGTGATCTTTGTGCTGTTGATGCAATTTCTTTGGGTGTATGTTGACGATCTGGTAGGCAAAGGCTTGGATTTCAAGATCCTCATGGAGCTATTCTTCCATGCCTCGATCACCTTTGTTCCCATGGCCTTGCCCTTGGCCATCCTGCTGGCTTCCATCATGAGTTTTGGTGACTTGGGCGAGCACTACGAATTAGTGGCCATCAAGGCCTCGGGCATCTCCATCTGGACCGCCATGCGACCGCTTTTCATCTTTTCCGTTATGCTCAGCGGCATGGCTTTCATCTTTTCCAACAGCATCAACCCGGTGGCCATGCTGAAGTTCAAGACCTTGCTCTTCGACATCAGAAAACAGAAACTGGCTTTCGACATCAAGGAAGGCCAGTTCTACAAGGACATTGAGAACTACGTGATCCATGTGGATCACAAGGGAAAGGACGGCAGCACCATCTACGGTGTGAAGATCTACGACCACACCGACCACGAAGGCAACAACAAGATCATGGTGGCCGATTCGGGCATCATGTCGTTAAGTCCCAACCAGCGCACCATCATCTTCACCCTTTACAACGGATACAACTACACGGAGGACAACTCCGACAAGGAGACCTTCAAATACAATCGGCCTTTTGAGCGGATGTCGTTCAGGGAAGAGCAGGTCAAGTTCAGCCTGGCGAGTTTCGACCTGACCCGATCCAACGAGGATATGTACAAGTCGTACCAAGCCATGATGAACATCAGTCAGCTCAACATTGCGCTGGATTCCCTTGAGAAGCGATATGTCGACAAGCAAGAGGGCTTTTGCCGAAGTTTCAAGAACCGACTAAGCAACTACGAAAGCGGACGGAAAGAGACCTTTGCCCGATCCTCAGCCGTTGACACCCTACTTAGCTGGCCGCTGCTCGAAAGCCTTGACCCAAAAGACCGAAGCGCCGTGTTGGAATTGGCCGCAGGCACCGCACACAACGCCAAGGAAAACGTCACCTTCAACAGGCAGGATTTGAAAGGTTTGGACCACAACATCAAGAAACACAAGAAAGAATGGCACAAGAAGTTCACCCTGAGTTTCGCCTGTCTGATCTTTTTCTTCATTGGAGCCCCTTTGGGAACGATCATCCGAAAGGGAGGATTGGGGCTGCCGGTGGTGATCTCCGTGCTGTTTTTCGTTGTCTACTATATCATTTCAACGGTAGCGGAACGCATGGCGGAATTCGGCGACCTGAACATGTTCCTGGGCGTCTGGATCTCTTCCATCCTCATCTTCCCCATCGGCCTTTTCCTGACGTTCAAGGCCACTAAACACTAACACCATGAAGATACTATTGCTCTGCAACAAATCGCCCTATCCAGCCTTCGAAGGCGGCCCCATGGCCATGAACAGTATCGTCACCGGACTGCTCAATGCCGGCCATCAGGTCAAGATCATGGCCGTCAACAGCAAGAAGTTCAACGTCACGCTGGAAGACATTCCCGAAGAATATAGGCAGAAAACCGGCATCGAGCTGATCGACGTGGATTTGCGCATCAAGCCCTTTCAGGCTTTCAAGAACCTCTTCACCAACAAGTCGTACCACGTGGAGCGTTTCATCTCGAAGAACTTCAACAACCGTCTCATCGAGGTGCTGAAGGAGGATATCTATGACGTGGTCCAACTCGAGACCCTCTTCATGACGCCTTACATTGAGACCATCCGCAAATATACCAAGGCAAGAATCGTGCTGCGCGCCCATAACGTGGAGCATCTCATTTGGGAACGCATCGCCAAGGGCACCCGCTTTTTCCTGAAAAGAGCCTACATCAACCATTTGGCCAGAACCCTGAAGAACTACGAGCTTTCCGCCATCAGCAAGGTCGACGGCATCGCCGCCATCACCCGCAAGGATGCCGCCTTCTTCAGGAAATACAGCGCTACCATAACCATCGACATCCCCTACGGCGTCTATCCCGATGAGTTCCAGCCGAACTACACGATCGAGGGCAAGCCTACCTTCTACCATATCGGTTCCATGAACTGGATGCCTAACGAGGAAGGCATACAGTGGTTCATCGACAACTGCATGGACGCCGTCGTGGCCAAAGTGCCAGACTTCGTTTTCCACCTTGCGGGACGTCACATGCCCGATTGGCTGATGAACCTGAAAAACGAACATGTGGAGGTCGTCGGCGAAGTTCCTGATGCCAAGGAGTTTGTTGCCAACCACAACGTGGCCATCGTCCCCTTGCTGTCGGGTAGCGGCATCCGCATCAAAATCATCGAGTCGATGGCGTTGGGCAAGACCGTCATTACCACCATGGTCGGAGCCGAAGGCATCCTTTACTCCGAAGACACCAACATCATCATTGCTGAAAACAAGGCCAAGATGGCTGAAGCCATACGCCGCATCAACGAGAATCCCGCCATTGCCGAGGAGATCGGACGAGCCGCAAGAAAGTTGGTTGAGGAAATCTACGACAACCGTAAAATCACCGAAAGACTGCTCTCGTTTTACGATCAAATCAAGCCTTCCTCGAAAATCACATTCGTATGAAAATCTTTGTACTCCTCCCCCGCATACCCTACCCGCTTGAAAAAGGTGACAAGCTCAGGGCTTTCAACCAGATCAAGCAACTTTCGAAACGCAACGAAATCGTTCTTTGTGCCCTCAACGACAACACCAAGGTCGACGAGCAACAGGCCTTTCACGCCCTTCAGCCCTATTGCGCATCCATCAACTTCATCAAGATTTCCAAGATCAACATCCTGTTTGGATTGATTTGGGCCTTCATGAAGGGACTGCCTTTGCAATGCGGCTATTTCTTCAACCGCAAGGCCTCCCGGAAGGTTGATGAACTCATCCTCAAGCACCAGCCCGACATCCTTTTCGGGCAGTTGCTCCGCGTGGCCGAATACATCCGTCACAAAGGCATCCCAAAAGCCATCGACTATCAAGACGTTTTCTCCTACGGCATGAAACGCCGCCGCGACATCGCCTCCTGGATCACAAGACCTGTTTTCAACATGGAATACCAACGGCTTTGCCGTTATGAAGCCGCCATCTTCGACGACTTCGACATCAAGACCATCATCAGCGAGCCCGACCGCGACCTCATACCGCATCCCAAGAAAAACGAGATCCTCATCATCCCCAACGGCGTGGATCACGACTTCTTCAAACCGCAACAGCAGGAGAAACGTTACGACATCGTATTCACCGGCAACATGAGCTATCCGCCTAACGTCAACGCCGTGGACTACCTCGCCAACGAGATTCTGCCCATTGTGTGGAAGACCCTGCCCGATGCCAAGATGTACATCGCCGGTGCCTCACCCGATCCCAAGGTGAAGAAGGCCGCCTGCGACCGCATCATTGTGAGCGGCTGGCTCGACGACATCCGCGACGCCTACGCCCAAAGCAAGGTGTTCATCGCTCCGATGCGCATCGGCACAGGCTTGCAGAATAAGCTGCTGGAGGCCATGTCGATGGGGCTCCCCGCCATCACCTCGCCTTTGGCGAATGCCTCTTTGGGTGCCCAACCCAACGTGGAAATCCTGATCGGCAGCAACGCCGAGGAGATGGCCAACAACATCATCACCTTATTGACCGACAAGGTCAAAGCCCAACAAATCGCCCAAGCGGGGTATGACTTCACGAACCGCGTGTACGATTGGGGTAAGGCAACAGAAATCCTTGAAAATGCAATGAAAAACATTCTGAATTCTAACTTCTGACTTCTAAAAAAATGGCCCAAACTGACGACAAAAAAATCATCTTCTCGATGGTAGGCGTGAGCAAAATCATCCCGCCTTCAAGACAAATCCTGAAAGACATCTACCTCTCCTTCTTCTATGGCGCCAAAATAGGCATCATCGGCCTGAACGGAGCGGGAAAATCTACCTTGTTGCGCATCATCGCGGGCAAGGAGAAATCCTACAACGGCGAAGTGGTGTTTTCGCCCGGCTATTCGGTCGGGATGCTCGACCAAGAGCCGCAGTTGGACGACAACAAGACCGTCCGCCAAGTGGTGGAGGAAGGCGTGCAGGAAATCGTTGACATCCTCAAGGAATATGAAGAGATCAACAACGCATTTGCCGAACCCGATGCCGATTTCGACAAGCTGATTGCCCGTCAGGGTGAACTCACCGAGCTTATTGAGCAACACGACGCTTGGGAACTCGACAGCAAACTGGAACGAGCCATGGATGCCCTCAACTGCCCCGATGGCGACACGCCCGTAAAGAACCTCTCGGGAGGCGAGCGCCGCCGCGTGGCCCTTTGCCGTCTGCTATTGCAAGAACCTGACATCCTGCTCCTTGACGAGCCCACCAACCACCTCGATGCCGAGAGCATCCAATGGCTGGAGAGCCACTTGCAGCAATACAAGGGTACCGTCATCGCCGTCACGCACGACCGTTACTTCCTCGATCATGTGGCCGGATGGATACTTGAACTCGACCGTGGCGAAGGCATCCCGTGGAAAGGCAACTACTCCTCCTGGCTCGACCAAAAGACCGCCCGCCTCGCGATGGAAGAAAAGACCGAAAGCAAGCGCCGTAAGACCCTCGAACGCGAGTTGGAATGGGTGCGCATGGCTCCGAAAGCCCGTCACGCCAAGGGCAAGGCTCGTCTGGAGTCGTATGAGAAAATGCTCAACGAGGATGTAAAGGAAAAGGAAGAGAAACTCGAAATCTATATCCCCAACGGAGACCGTCTCGGTGCCAAGGTTATCGAGGCGCATGACGTCACCAAGGCCTACGGCGACAAGCTCCTGTTCGAAAACCTCAACTTCAGCCTGCCGCAAGGCGGTATCGTGGGTGTCATTGGTCCCAACGGTGCTGGCAAAACCACCTTGTTCCGCCTCATTATGGGCATGGAAAAGCCCGATTCAGGTACCTTCGAGGTCGGCGACACCGTAAAGATCGGCTATGTGGACCAGCAGCATGCCGACATCGACCCCGAGAAGACTGTCTGGGAAGTCATCAGCGGTGGCAATGAGCTTATCCAATTGGGCAAGCGCAGCATGAACTCACGCGCCTACGTTTCCCGCTTCAACTTCGGTGGCAACGACCAGCAGAAGAAAGCCGGCGTGCTGTCGGGCGGTGAGCGCAACCGTATGCACCTCGCCTTGACCCTGAAGCAGGAAGCCAACGTGCTCCTCTTGGACGAGCCCACCAATGACATCGATGTCAATACGTTGCGCGCCTTGGAGGAAGGCTTGGAGAACTTCGCAGGATGCGCCGTTATCATCAGCCATGACCGCTGGTTCCTTGACCGTGTGGCTACCCACATTTTGGCTTTCGAGGGCAACTCGCAAGTCTACTTCTTTGAGGGCAGCTACTCCGAGTACGAGGAGAACAAACAAAAACGCCTCGGCAATGTTGAGCCGAAGCGTTTCCGTTACAAGAAACTCAAGGTTGACTGATTTTACATATTGTCTGCTTGTTGCTTCTTATAGAAGACGTTGTTCTTAAAG
>JAGCPG010000020.1 GCA_017645245.1 Bacteroidales bacterium | reverse complement strand
GAGATTCAGGTGTTCAATACCTTGGGCCAACTGGTGAAGACCATCAAAGGCTCGAATGAGATCAATGTGGGTGATTTGGCTAACGGAACTTATTTGCTTCGTGTTGACGATGTCTTTATAAAAAAAGTTGTTGTGAGATAACATGATTGTTGCTAATATACCTAATCAAGAAAGTCTCCGTATCAAGTAATTCGTCGTAATGAATGGTATAAAAAACATACCATATAGTTTCTCTGTTTTTCGAAAACTAGAATAAAACAGCCCTTCCCCGTATCTTGAAAGATGCGCTGGTGCTGGTTTTCTGACTTTGGTAGGTAAATCCTTTTCGATTTCGGAAACCAGATCCGTCACGTATTCAATGGCGTTATCCTCAAAGCTAAAATATTCTTTTTCAATAAGGATTCGGATTAAATCGGTTAAATAGAGTCGGACTTCAGGTAAAGCTATAACTTTATATGTCATTCAGGTGCGTTTTGGTACATGTAGTGGATGTCCTCCTTTACTTGAGAAAGAAGTTCGTCCATTGTGATCGCATTGTCCAAATCGTACTCGACCTTTTTTTCTATTTCTAATGTGTTGTTCATGTTGGCTCTTTTATGCTGCAAAAATACGCATTATTTTTAAAAAGTCAATAGAAATAATTAATTATTTTTCAACCTCTGCCATTCCTGATACAGTATAGGTTTTACCGTTATCCATACATTCGCACTGATATCGTGTACGTCTTTTTGGGCCTTTCTTGAAGGTCATCCCGTTTTTGAGTTGAAAGACAGCGCCTTCGGGGAGGTCTTCCACGGTGAGGGTCTCCTCAACCTTTTTGTCATAGCGTTTCATCACCTTGGCTAAATTGGGGTCGGCGGTGGAGCTGGCCTTGATGTGCTGGAGATGGTGATGTAAGGCTTGGATGATGTCCTCAGGGAAGATCTCCGGCTTCAGATAGGGGAGAAGCAATTGGGTGAAGGTCTGCTTCCATTCGTCACCATGAGGCTCCAGACGTCTTTTCGGATAGTTGAAGTGAACTTGGTAATGCGCCAATTCGTGAACGAAAGTCACTAACATCTGATAGGGATTCAGATCTTGGTTTAATGTGATGGTGCAGAGCTCGTCGCTGTTTCTAGGTGCCCTGAAATCGCCCAATTTCGAGGTTCTTGGCCGCTTGAACCGCAAATTGAACCGCGCTCTCGAATAAGCCTCGGCCACCATGGGAATGGCCGCCTCGGGGAAATAACGTTTCAAGATCTGAAGCTCTTTGTCTGTCATACTGCAAAATTACTTTTTTCTTCCGACTTCTGACTTCTGTATTCTGAATTCTTTTTTATCTTTGCGCTCCCAAAATTGAACAACATGGCTGTACCTCAAATACCTACCTTACTGCTCACCGGCTACCTCGGCAGCGGCAAAACCACATTGGTTAACAGAATCCTCAACAATCGAAAAGGCATTAAGTTTGCCGTCATCGTCAACGACCTCGGGGAAGTCAACATCGACGCCGACCTCATCGAAAAAGGGGGCGTTGTCGGTCAAGGCGACGATAGCCTGATGGCGCTCCAGAACGGCTGCATCTGCTGCACGCTGAAGATGGACCTCGTGAAGCAACTGAGCGAGCTTACCTCCATGCGTAAGTTCGACTACATCGTCATCGAAGCCAGCGGCATCTGCGAGCCGGAACCGATTGCCCAGACCATTTGCACCTATCCCCGCATGGGTTATGAGTTCTACAAGGATGGACTGGCTCGTTTGGACTGCATCGTCACGGTGGTGGACGCCCTGCGACTTCAGGATGAATTCTCCTGCGGTGAGAACCTCGTCGGTAAGACCTTGAAGGAGGATGATTTGGAAAGCTTGGTGATCCAGCAGATCGAGTTCTGCAACGTCATTTTGCTGAACAAGGCCTCAGAAGTCTCTGACTCAGAACGTGGTCGCATCAAGCAGATTATCAAAGCTTTGCAACCCAAGGCTGAGATCATTGAATGTGATTACTGCGACATTAACCTCGATAAAATTTTAAACACCCGAATGTTTGATTTTGATGACGTTGCTACTTCGGCTACATGGATTCAAAAAGTGGAAGGTCATGATGAGGATCACGACGATCATGATGACGATGACGACGAGGATCACGAATACGAGGAAGGCCATCATCACCATCATCACGATCATGACCATGAAGAGGGTGAGGCTGAGGAATATGGCATCGGTACCTTTGTGTATTTCCGCCGTCAGCCTTTCAATTTAGCCCGTTTCGATGAGTTTGTGGCCCGCAAGATGCCCCGTAACGTGATCCGCGCCAAAGGTATCTGCTGGTTTAAGAATGAGGATGAGATCTGCTATATCTTTGAACAGGCCGGCAAGCAAGTGCAACTCCGCAATGCCGGTGCCTGGTTTGCTACCATGCCCAAGGATGAGCTCCGTGAGATGATGATCCGTGACGAAGGCCTGCGCCGCGACTGGGACGAAACCTACGGCGACCGCATGCAGAAACTGGTCTTCATCGGTCAGCATTTGGATCAGGAAGCCCTCATCAAGGCATTGGATGAATGTCTGACAGTGTAAAGTCCATTACAGCTTCAGCTCAATTCCAACGCTCCTGAATTGGTCTGTGGTGACGCCAGGCTTGTATTCGGGAAGAAGGTTCGTGTAAACTCTCACGCCATGAAGGATGCCCAAATGGTTGGTGTTGAAGCTGAGACCCACTTCCAACTTCCAGGGGTTGAAGATGTCATCGACTTTTTCATTTGTCCAATTCCTAAATCCAATCAATTTGGTGGGGTCTTTGGTAGTGCGGAGTTGCTCGTCGATGAGGCGACCGCAGAACAGGTCTAACGAAAAACTCTCGGTGTGCTGTTTGCCAAGATGATAGTACAAGGTAACGGGAATGCCAATGTAGGTGCTATTCAACCGGTGGCGTTGGTAATCCCCTTGTCCGTCGGTTACCACCAAGGCATCGTCTAAATAGCTCACTTGATGACTCAAAAACTTCTTGTTGCTGTTCAGATGAAGACCTGTTCCCAATCCCCAATGGTTACTGAATTTGAAATAGGTGCTAAGGCCAACGTTGATTGATAATGTTCCGTTTTGCAAGAAGGGGCTGTTGGCGTTCTTGGGATTGGTGCCTAAGCGATAGCCCAAGGAAGCATCAACGGAGATGGAGTTGCTCCAAATCTTTTTGTGGTCCGTTGTGATCCATACGCCATCCTTCTCCTTGCTCTTGATTTCTCTCCAATCTTTTAAGCGGTAATGCCAATCAGACGTTGCTTCGTATTCATCCAAGGTGATTCTTCCGTTTAAATTATTTGTAACAATATTAAAATCAGCTTTATCATATATTTTTACAGAGGCATTCCCCGTGCCGGAAATCGTATCCAAGGCGAGTTTGGCGCGATCCCAGACCTCGATGCCGGGCCCACAGTCTGGATAGGGAATGAGGTAATGCTGGATGTGAAGATCGGCATCCTGGCTGATGAAAATGTTTGTCAGATGACAATCGCTTTGAACGGCAATTACTTTATCCGCCTTGGCCGTTGCCTCATTCATCAAAGCGATTTTTTTGAACTTCATAGGACCTTCAACCTCTACCACGGTGCCTTGTGGCAATTGGGTGTTTTCCAAGATGGTCAGGGTGTCGCCTTTCACATAACAAAGCTGTACGTTGAAGGCAAAAGGGGCATAGTCCTCATTGGTGATGATGGCCACACGATAGCCGGTATCGGCCTCGTTATGTAGCAAATGCACATCCCAACCACGATGGATTTGTAACGTGTTGATGCGTTGTTCGATGCGTTGCTCAATGGCGACTTCTTCTTGGGCAAAGCCCATATAGCAGGTGAAAAAAATGGCAATTAATAATGTGATGCGTTTCATGGTTCTAAGTTTTAATAAAGTTTGACTTCAAAGGCCAGCGATCCGTTTTTCATGTTCGGGTCTTGCGGTTGGCCGAAAATGGTTTTGTCTTCAAAGTTGGTTTTATTCATGTACTCGGGCTCCTTTTGACATTCGTAACACACCAGGTTGAGGCTCCGGATGACTCTACGCTGGGGACTATGGGAAGGTGAGAGGTGAGAGGTGGGAGGTGGGAGGTGATTTTCAATAGGGGGTATAGGGTTGGATCCAATATTCGAATTGTCGATAGTCTCAGTTTCAGTGGTTTCTATGGCGGTGTTTTCGGCTAATTGAGGTTTTTTTACTGTGATTGGCGTTTCTTCGGCTAAAAGTTCCTCTGGAACCATGGATTCTTCAAGGATAATCGGTTGTTCAATGACAACGTTTTCTTTCTCCTCTACAAGGATTTCCTCATTTATGTTGGGAGTTTCCTTTATGGTTGGTTTGGCCAGTAACCAAAGCAGAAAGCAAGCCGCGGCGGCACCGACAATCCACCAAATAGGATAAAGCTTGCGCTGCTTTGTACCTGACGCTTCCAAATAATCAATTAGATCGCTCAACTCTTTCTGTCTGTGGGCGTTTTGTCCGTGTCGTTCCAAACTGTCAAGCAACTCTTTTACTTCCTCTGTGATTTCCTCTTTCATTATCATTCCTCCTTATTTTGATTAATGGCGTTTCTCAATGCTTTGTAAGCCCTCGAAAGGGTAGTGTATAGATGCGAACTGCTCATCCCCGTTGCCTGCTCAATCTCCTTGTTGCTCATACCCTCTTCGTATTTCATCAAGATGGCGTTTCGCTGTCGCTCAGGCAATTGGTCTACCAGCTTCCTTGCCAGTCGGTAGCGTTCATCCAGTGGATCTTCCGAAGGCACTTCCAACAGCATCAGTCGTTCTGTGTCGATGCTTACGGTCGGTTTTTGCCTGCGAAGCATATCGATGCTGCGCCGTTTGACGATGGTCAGGCTGAGTCGTTCCATATCCGGTTCGGAGATTGTTGCCCGTTGTTCCCATAGAGTGATGACAGCTTCTTGTACGGCATCCGCAGCGCTGTCAGGATCACCCACGATGCCCTCGGCTGTCCGCTGCAATCTAGGTTGAAGTCTTAGGATATTTCGTTTGAACTCCTCGGTTGTCATCATTCGTCCGTTTGTTAATATATCGTAGAAACGTTCGAAATCTTACACTATTTTCAAAAAAACATCGGATTTATCCACTTTCCCAATAGTTGTTAAGGGGGAATATAGGTTTCGGTTCTTTTGTAAAATAACTTTACACTCACTGTAAAGAATCTTTACACTATTTGAAAAGTTGTTTTTGTAAAGTTCTAAAAATCAATTAAATATATTTTTGGCACAACAAATGCTTTCGGGTAGGCATATCATTGATGTGAACCATGAAAGCACGAAGAATAACCACCTTGTCTACCTTGTTTTTGATGATGGCCGCCGGTCTTCAGGCCCAAGACACCGTCACCATGGATCTGAAGGCCTGCATGCGTTATGCAGTGGAACATTCCACCAAGATGCGCATCCAGCAGGCCGACAACAGCGATGCGCAGATTGACCGTCGCAATGCCATCTTGAATGTCTTTACGCCTGAGGTGAGCGGCAGCACCTACGCCTATTACAACTTCGGCCGTAGCATCGACCCTGAGACGAACACCTACAGCCTGATTACCTCTTTCCATAATGGCTACAGCCTTTCGGCGGGGATGGTGCTGTTCAATGGCTTTCAGGCAGTGAATAACCTAAAAATCACGAAAACAGCACAGCAGATGGGCATTGCCAAAGAGCAGCAACTGAAAGACCAGATCTGTCTTGCCACCATGGAAGCCTATTGCAATGTGCTGTATTACACCGAGATGGAGAAAGCGTTACAAGCTCAGGTGGCCACAGCGGAAAAGGCCTTGCAGTTGGCTTCAAAACAGGAAGAGTTGGGACAGAAATCCCATGCCGATGTGGTGCAGATGCAGAGCGACTTGGCCGAACGTCAGTATCAGCTGACCATCTGCCGCAACAACCTCAACAATGCCATGATTACTTTGAAAGATGTGATGTTCTGGCCTATCGAAAAGCCTTTGAAGGTGGACGATACCATGGCGCAGAGGGAGCCCTTGACAGTTCAAGATGTTCAAACTCAAGCTTTGGTCGATCAAGCCAAACGTTTGATGCCCTCGGTGGTTTTGGCCGAAGGCACGATGAAAAATGCCCGTCTCGCCCTGAAGACCGCCCGCTGGCAGCTGTTGCCGACCCTTTCGTTGTACGGCGGCTGGTCGTCGAGTTATTTCACATATCCTGGTCAGGCCGATTATGTGGCAACGCCTTATTTTGAACAGATCAAGAACAATCGGGGTGAGTATGTGCAGCTTTCTGTGAACATTCCGATTTACGACAGGCTTTCCAAACATACCAATATTTTAAAAAAGAAAAATGCCTACGACCGTGCGATGGCCGAATACGAGCATGCCTTGGAAACGGTGGAGGCAGAGGTGCGGCGTGCCATTGCCGACCGCGATGGCACTGCCGACGCCTTGAACCAAGCCGATACCCGCGCCGCCTTGCAGCAGGAGGCCTTTGCCCTCAACGGAAAACGCTTCGAGCAAGGTTTGATCTCATCGATTGAATACCAGACAGCATCCAACCTCTATTTGAATGCCTTGGCTGAACAGATGAATGCCAGGCTTCAATACTATATCAAAAATAGCGTAGTTAATTATTACAAAGGGATACCCTATTTAGAACAGTAATACCATGAAACACTTCAACGATACCCTCATCAAAATCCTCTCCCTCGGGATCGGTCTCGCCATCGGCATCGTGCTGATTGCCAAGGTGTGCTTCGAACTGTCGTACGACAGCTTCTATAAGGATGTGAACCGCATCTATCTCATCACGGAGAATATCATCTTTCAGGAAGGTGACGACCCCGATGGCTATTCACGCACCTCGGGTGCCATCGCCCCCGGCTTCAAGGCTGAGGTTCCCGGCGTGGAGGCGGCTACACGCTATACCAACATTTCCAACGGCAACATCTATGACGAAAACGACAATCTCTTCACGGGCCGATGCATCGGCGTGGACACCTGTTTCTTCGACTTTTTCGGTCGGGAATTCCTTGCAGGCGACCCTATGCAAGCCATAAAACAATGGAATGGGGAGATCGCCGTCAGCCGCAGCTTTGCGGAGAAACTGGGTGGTGTGAATGAAGCCATTGGAAAACAAATTACCATGGAGGAGTCCCCCGATATCAAGTTGATGGTGACGGGTGTGTTTGAGGACTTTCCCGAGAATGGCTCGCTGCAATGCGACATGGTGATTTGCATCGGCGTTCTAGGGGAGTGGAGCATCAACAACTGGCTGGGCAACGACAGATATTTCAGTTATGTCAGGCTGGCACCCAACGTCAATCCCAATGACTTGAAAGATGCCATCCGTAAGATGCAGGAGGCGCACCAGCCCTTGGAGGATCTGGAGAAAGAAGGTTCGAAGATTTGGTACACGTTGACACCTTTTGCCACCATGCACCGCCATGAACGTGGTGTCAAAAACTCGGTGCTGATTTTGTTGATTGTGGCTGCCTTGCTGCTTTTGGTCTCGGTGCTGAACTACCTGCTGATGGCCGTCTCGGATGTGGTACGCCGCTCGAAAGAGATGGGCGTTCGGAAATGCTATGGGGCTGAGCCGGGTAGTATTTATGGGATGCTGATCAAGGAAACCGTCTTGAATCTGCTGGCAGCATTGGGGTTGGCCGCCTTGTTGATATGGGCCTTCAACGGGGTCATCGAATCGTTGCTGGGTGTGCCTGTCCAAAAGTTCATGGTGCCGCAAACGATTTGGGTTCTTGTTGCCATTGTCGCCTTCATCTTTTTGGTTTCGGCACTCATTCCCGCCATGATGTTCGTCAGGATTCCCGTCTCGTCGGCCTTCAGTGGCTACAAGGAGAACAAACGCCGTTGGAAGCTCTCGCTGCTGATGGTCCAGATCGGCATTAACGCCATTCTGTTGCCTATGGTCATCGTTTCCGACCGACAATACAACACCGCGATGAGCACCGATATGGGCTATGACTACGAGCAGTTGCTGTATTCGTCGCTGGATGGGGTCGACAAGAACGACATGGTGCGGATTACCGAAAAGTTGAGGAGCTATCCTGAAGTGGTGGCCGCCGAACAGACCTATTGCGTTCCCCTGACCAAGTCGTCGGGTAACAACATCTATCTGGCCGACAATCCTTCGAAATGTCTTTTCGGCGTATGTGACCAATATGTGGCCACGGAGGGTTTCTTCGACATGATGGGCTTTCGCTTGCTGGAAGGCCAGGCTCCTTCGAAGCCGAATGATGTGGCGGTGAGCCGTAGCTTCGTGGAAGAGATGAACCGCTTTGTGGATTGGAGTGACGGCGCCGTGGGCAAGGATGTTTGGATTTCGGAACATAGCGACAGCGAGGATGATCTTTTCACCGTTTGTGGCGTGTATGAGGACTATCTCATTGGCTCGATGAACGGCAGGGACGAGCGTCCTTCCATCCGTTTCTGCTGGAACCCGGATTGGAAAACCGGCGACATGTACTATTCGCAGATGATGCAAAAACTGGTGGTGAAAGTCCATGAAGTGAATCCTGAAACCATCGAAAAGGTACGGTCGGCCATTGCAGAATGTCTGCCCGAGCGTAAAAACATCGAGGTGACACCCTATACCGAATTGGTCAAGAAAGAATATGCCAGCACCTTCCAGATGCGGCGTGCTTTCATGATGGGAGCGCTGTTCGCCTTGGCCATCGCCTTGATGGGTTTGATCGGCTTTGTGCGTGACGAGTCGAACCGCCGCAGCAAGGAGGTCGCCATCCGCAAGGTGAACGGCGCGGTGTCGGGTGAAATCGTCAAGATGTTTGTGGTGGATGTGCTGAAACTCGCTGTGATTGCGGCTTTGCTCGGTGTGGCAATAGCCTACTTTGTGTCCGACAAATGGCTTGAACTTTTCGCCATGCGCGTCAGCCTCTCGCCGCTCTATTTCATCGTTGGCGCCTCGGTCATCCTCCTCATTGTGACTATTGTGGTCGTGCTGAGCAGCAATCGTGTGGCGCGGATGAATCCGGTGAAATCGTTGAAGAATAATTGATGATCATGAGCAGCTACCTGAAATTCCTATCCCGAAACAAGCTTTATACCGCCATCGAAGCAGTGGGCCTGGCCGTGAGCCTCGCTTTCGTCATCATCATCGGCAGTTATGCGTGGCAGCAATACAGCATCACGCGCGAAAGCCCCGACCGAAAGAACATCTATTGCTTCGGCATGCCGGGTTATCTTGGCTTGACCTACGCCTTTGTTGATGAGGTGACTGACCGTGTGCCCGAAGTGGAACTTACCGTTCGGTATTGCAACGAGGCTAATCCACCCACGATGCTGGTCAATGGCGAAGAGGTTGAGGTCTCCTACGCTGCCGTCAGCAAGGAGTTTTCACGATGTTTCCTTACTTTTAATTCGTCGAAGGTGGGCCGGAAGGCATTGATGTAACTAATAATATCATTGTGAGCGAGAGTTTGGCGAGAAAACATGACCTGAAGGTTGGTCAAACCATCGACTTGATTCTTGACAAATATGTCATCATCGGCATCCTAGGAATACATGGTTTTGGTCGCGGTGGCTTGCGTCATCGGTGTCCCGATAGCGATGTGGGCAGCGCAGCGTTATCTTGAAGGCTTTATCGTCAAACTCGAAAACTATGGTTGGGTCTTTGTCCTCGCGGTGGTCATTTCCCTACTGATGGCCTTTGGCTCCGTGCTGTGGCAGACGTTGAGGGCGGCCAAGACCAATCCGGTGGATGTTTTGCAGAAAGAGTAGTAAAGTTGTGACATTAGAAAATGGACTCTATTGTTTTGTCTACAATCTCATTGAAATACCTTTCCTTAACAGAACCTAACCGACGTAAAATATCGCGTTCAACATATCCAGCAATAATCTGGCATTTTACAAGACTGGGTTTAACAAAAGGATGATCAATAACCATTTCGTCGGTCAGAGGATAAGAATATTGAGGATTAATCGTGTCGTTTGAAGTAATAAGGACAAGATAAACCAGTCCTAACTCATCCTCCTGCAGCTCGTCATTGGAAATAATAATAGCTGGATGAGGCTTGAAAGCCCATCGGGGAAAAGGAAATTTACCTCGACAATATCACGCTGATGGTACTTCATACGGAACGGGCTATGATGTGAGACATGCTACTTTTGGAATGGTTAAGAAAAGCCTCAACGAGTTGACGATGAACTTGAACTTCTTCCGGAGATGCTTCTTCGACATCGATAATAGTCGGTTTAAATAAGCCCGTACTAAGCAATGCTGCAAGTTTGCGACGAGCAAGTGCGTTGTTGTGATCGTATGATAAAGTTACCGTACACATAGTTCTATAATTTTGATGCTGCAAAGATAATATGGTTTTTACTTATTCGCAAGTGTTTTAAAAGAAAAAAAACAGAAAACAAACCCGACGGTGTAAGCCACAAGCCGCTTTTTTTATGTATTGTAAAGTTTCTTTACACCGCTGTAAAGATTCTTTACAGTCTTTAAGAATCTTTAAATCTTAAATCTTTGAATTTCAAATTGTTGTGTTTTTGGCACAACAAATGCCATTCTTTGCCCGTTTTTAATTAGAAAAAATGAGCAGCTACCTGAAATTCCTATCCCGAAACAAACTCTACACCGCCATTGAAGCGGTGGGACTCATCGTTTCCATTGCCTTCGTTATCCTGATTGGCAATTATGTGTATCAGCAATATGCTATAGCCTATGGCAATCCCATTGGAAATCGTGTTTACGGCGTTGGGAACCAAGATTATATGTCTTTGTCCTGGTTCGACAAGGCCGCTTTTGAGGCCGAATTACCCGAAGTGGAGGCCGCTTGTCGTGTGGGTAACACATCCCGAGAGGCCTTTATTACGTATAACAATGAGAAATGCAAGGCAATAGTGACTTCAGCCGATCCCGAACTCTTTGACCTGTTTCCGAACTACACCCTTGTGGAGGGCGACCTTGAGACTTATCGGTTGAAGGGGCAGTGTCTTGTCTCCGAGTCGTTTGCACAGCGTGTTTTTGACGGCAATCCTATTGGGAAAACCTTTAAGGTCAATTATTATTTCGACCAGGGTGATTACACCATTTGTGGCGTGTATCGCGATTTCACCAACACGCTGATGCCCAATACAGAGATCCTACTCAATCCAGAATACGACCCGTATAATACTTCTGGTGACCAAAAACCTTTCAATAGCATTGGTAGTTATCTTACTTTGATAAAAGTTGGCGAAAATGTTGACCGTGAGCAACTAGCAAAGAATGTAGAAGCAGTCGGATTGTCGCATTATGACAACGGCTTTGTGAAAGCCCTCCCGATATACATTCTTCCTGAGGTCTATTTCAATGACAGCCAATATGTTTTCAACAAAGGAAACAAGTCGGTGCTTCAAATGTTGCTTGTGGTAGTGCTGTTACTTTTCATTAGTGCGATCTTCAATTACATCAACCTCAACATGGCCCTTTCTGGAAAACGCGCCAAGGAGATGGCAACCAGGCGTTTGCATGGTGCCACGCGAGGTAATATCATTTTGAAGTATATCGCAGAATCCGTTGCGTTTACAGCTGCTTGTTTCATCTTTGCTTATCTTCTAGCGTTGGCCTTGCTGCCGATGATGAACAATTTGATGCAGAATGTGACCGTTGAGAATTTCGAACAATATGTCCCGATGGAGTTGAGGTGGTCGGTTGGTGTGGTAATAGCTTATGCTGTTGCTGTTGTTCTGACAGGCGTTTTGGCAGGCATGGCACCTGCCGTTGTTGCCTCCCGTTTTGCGCCTATCGATGTGGTGCGTGGCACCTATCGTCTTCAAACGAAAAGAGTGTTCAGCAAGGTTTTCATCGTGTTCCAAAACACCATTACTGTTTTCCTGCTCGCCATGGCACTTTTGATGGAAGTGCAAATGCGGCATATGCTGAATCGCCCGCTTAACATGCGTTCCGAAGGGTTGTATTCGCTCCAGTTTTGGGCAAAGGATTATGCTGAAGTATCACCGCTTATCGATCGTTTAGAAATTATCCCAAATGTGAACGGAGTGGGGTATGGGCGTGGTTTTGCTGGTCAATTGAATATGGGTACTTCAGTTACCACACCCGAAGGAGAAACGGTGAACATACAACTTATTCTTTGTGAAGAGAATTATTTTAACATGCTCGGTCTTCATGTTGTTGAGGATTTCGGTTTGCCTCGCACTAATTCAGTGTGGATGTCGAAAGGCTTGGTTGATAAATTGGCTTTGTCTGATTCGACTGCACAGTACTATGCAAGGCGCATGCGTATCAATGGTAGCAATCCCGAGACCGTGGGCGGCATCTATGAAGACATCCCCGCGAGATCTGCAGCAGCGGCAAAGTCTGGACAACTGACGGCGGTTATTGTCGCTAAAGCCGAAGACTTGTGGTATGGTAACGGCGTAATGATAGATGTGTCTGGCAATTATAAAGAGACCGAGAAGGCTATTATGGAGGCCTATGCTGCTTATTCGGAGGAACGGAATGGCACTTTTTTGGAGCCAGCGCAAAATGGTTATGTACAAGACTTAAACAAAGTGTTGCTTCAGCCCGCCAAGATGGCCATGCGCCTGCTGGAGTTGTTCATGCTGCTGTCGGTGCTGATTTCCTTGCTCGGCCT
>JAGCPG010000019.1 GCA_017645245.1 Bacteroidales bacterium | reverse complement strand
TGGATTCTTTTGAAAATCAAAAAGCTGAATCTTTGAATTAACGCTGTCGGTCAGCAAGGCGGCACCGTCGGCCCGAAGGTTTTTCACGCAGGTGAAGATGTCGGTTTGCCCGCCTGCCCAAGGATCACTGTAGAAGAAAGTCACAGTGTCCGCATCAGGATGTGTGTAAACGAGTTCCACGTTGATTCCCGAATTGTTCCAGTCGAGATGGTAAGCAAAACTGGTTTTGTCGCATGTAGGCCTATCGCATCCTGTAACCATCACAAGTGCTAAGGCCACAATGAGTATAGATTTGAGTCTTTTCATTGCTTTGGTTTATTTCTTGTTAAGATTGGGCAAAGATAGTGAATTCCCCACTTACCCTGTTACGGTGCCTAAAAAAGCCAAGCCCTTAAAACAAATGCCGCCGCAAAGGACAACCCTTGCGGCGGCATTACTCATTCAGTGACTGGCCGATTATTCAATCACCATCTTCTGCGTCCTAACGCTATTTCCGTCAATCAAACGCAAAACGTAAACCCCAGGGGTCATCCCGCTGGTAGGGACGCATTGAATGCGTCCGCTATGTGTGGCAACAATACGTCCCGTCACATCCACAATCTGCAAGGTCCCTGAGCTTGTCGAAGGGCCGCCTTTGATGATGATGTTGCCATTGCTGACAAAGGCAAAGTTGTCCGTGTTGTCAAGGTTGTCTTCATCGGCTGTGAACACCAAACGGAAACGGCTGGCGTAGTCGTTGGCATTGCTTTCAAAGGTATAGGACGGCGTTTGCAGCAAATCCACGTCGTTGCCGGTGAGGTTGTCGATAAGATGTAGATACCCCAGTTCCATGCCTTCCACTTGGACGGTGAGGGTGTAGGTGCCGTTCTTGGCGGCCTTGAAGCTGACGGGCTGCTCGTTGCCCTCGGCAATGACCACCGCCATCTCCTGGCTGTTGCGCAGGGCGAAGAGTCTCGTTCCGCCGTCGCGGATGGTGAGCTTCTCAAGCGGCTCGCCCTCGCGCTTCACGATGAGACGGTCTATCAAGGCGGTCCCTGAGCCTGTCGAAGGGCTGCCCTCCACCAGCTCAAGGCTGATGCGGGCGGGGGTGACTGCCGTGCCGCGCGTCTGTCCGTTGAAGGTGATGGTGGCATCGTCGCCCATGGCCTTCACGAAGAAGCCTTCGCCGGGGAGCAACGGATCGGTTGCGCTGATGCTGCTCACCATCAGGTCGGTGCCAGTGTCGTTCATGCGGTAGCAATCCGTGGCCACATTTGTGCCCGTGAAAGCCGTCACTTTGTGCGCAAAGGGATTGCCCACGAGGTTGAAGCCTGCTAATGCGATACCGTCGGTGTAGCTCAAAGGCAGGTTCACGGTTTCCGTGGCGGTTCGCAGTGTTCCTTTCAGTCCAATGGTTTGGGTTTGGCTGTTGGCGTAGAGGTAGCCTTTTGCGGGTTTCATTTCGGTGAAGTTGTTGTCGGCGTACTCGTGGTTCATCCAGTAGTGTGTCGGCTCGTCATAATAATAAAGGTCGTATTCATTGGCCGTAAGGTTGTCCATTTCAGCGACCACGCCATTTTCCGCGAAGGAATAGCCGATGAGGTGCCAGCCGTCGCTCGGGTCGGCCGACGGATCGTAGGCAGTGATGGATTTCTGAATTGTGGCGGTCACGCCTTCGTTGTTGTGATACAGTTGTCCGCCGTCGGCAATGGTGAGGGTGCCGTAGAGATCGATGTCGTCAACATTGACCGTGATGCCGCTGGGAATAGTGGCGTTGGCCATGATGGCCACATCACTGCCGTCAGCAGGTACCGCATTGCCGCTCCAGTTGGCGGCCACGTCCCAATTGCCGTTGGTGGTGAAGACATCGATGTTTTCCACAGTCCAGCCTGTGGGGATGCCGTCTTGACCTGTAGTCCATCCCGTCATTCCAGCGACTTTGACAAATGTACCGTTAGCGGCAACATCTGCAAGCCAATAATCTGTATTTCCAGTGCCAAGGTCTGTGGCAAGGCATTTTACATAGTTCAGGCTGGAACAGCCATTGAACATGGCCCAATAGCAAGAGTTTACCAACGATGTTGCCGGAAGCTCGGGAGCAGCCGTTAAGTTTGTGCAGTTGATAAACATTCCGGCATAGCAACATTCCTTCAATGTTGTTGCGGGAAGCTTGGGTGCCGATTCCAAATTTGTGCAGCCATAGAACATCCAATAATAGCAATTGTTTTCCAATGCTGTAGAAGGCAGTTCGGGTGCTGTTGTCAATCCCGTGCAACCGTAGAACATCGAATAGTAGCAGCCTTCCGCCAATTTGGTGGCGGGCAATTCAGGGGCAGTCGTCAAGCTTGTGCAACCGTTAAACATTCCAGAATAACAGTTATCCTTCAACGTTGTTGCGGGAAGTTCAGGGGCGGTGGTCAAATTGGTGCAGTTTTTGAACATTAAGCTATAGCAATTGGCAGACAGTTTCTTTGCGGGAAGAACGAGTTCCCTTGTGGGATGGTTCATTATTTTCTCGTTATAGAACATGTTGTAGAAGGCGTACTCCTGTGTTATCGTGGTGCATGAGGCAAAGTCAGCTGTTGTAACCATGCTCATCACATTGCCATATACATAGCAAGGTTTGTCCGTGCCGATGTGTACTGCTTTGGTGTTGTTGCCCCGGAAACAAACCTTGTTACCTGCATCAGAAATAGTTATTTCAGTTGTGGTATTGGTGGCACATTCAATCCAAGTGACACCATCATAACTGTATTCAAATGGCGCACCGTATTCTGGATTTGACAGAGACAGTTGGGTATTCGCCTCAATGATTTCGATGGTCAGCGGCAAAGAGTACATGTCTTCCTTCACCGTCCAGCCTTCGGGGATGCCGTCTTCGCCTGTAGGCCATCCCGTCATGTCGGGAGCCTTGATGAAAGTACCCGTGGGAGCAACATCATACATCCAACCTGCAGTGCAGTAGTCTGCCGAGATGTCGGTGGCGAGGCATTTTACATAGTTGAGCGAGGTACAACCTCCGAACATGGTGGAATAACAACCCAAGACCAAAGTTGCGGCTGGCAGGTCGGGAGCGGTCGTCAGATTAGTGCAATTCATGAACATATCGCTATAGCAGGCCTCTGCCAATGTCGTTGCCGGCAGGGCAGGCGCGGTGGTGATTGCCGTACCCGAGAACATCTCGCTATAGCACCATTCGGCCAAAGTGGTTGCCGGAAGTTCGGGAGCTCTCGTTATGTTCGGAGCATCGGCAAACAACCCGTCATAACAATAAGGAGTCAACGTGGTGGCAGGCAACATAATGTCCTTAGTCGGATGGTTCAAAATGGTGGTGCTGGGTTCATAGTCACTGGTTTGGAAGAGGTGGAAGAATGTAAAGGGCTCAGTCAGAGTGGTGTTCGTGATAAAGTCATCTTTGTCAATCAGACTCATCATATTGCCATACACATAACACGGGTTAGAACATTCAAAATGGAAGCCCGCCCAAATCCCCAAATCATCATCGTTGATATAGCAGGTCCCATTGTCGCCACGGAAACTGATGACATCATGGGCATCAAGGTTAATCGCTTCGCCCCATGTCACATCCATCCATTCGGCATTATTCAATTTGTATTGGATGGCCTCAAGCGTTGCACCCTCATCCAAATTCACCGTGATTGTTCCCGCTTTCACCGCCTCAAAGGTCAGCGGCGTTTCCAATATCAGCGACCTAAGTTCTGCCCTTGTGTAAATCACCGTAATCGACTCGCAGTCATAATAGATAGTTCTATTAATGACTTTGACAAGTTGGCCGTTAACAACTTGATATCCAGCATTTACGTCGCTGTTGGAGGCCGAGAGTTTGCCAAGAATACCGTCGATTGCCACATCCTGTCCCCCTCCATCAACAATAGTGGCTTCCCCGTACTCGGTAGCTACAAACGCTGCACAGGTCGCGACAAAGTCAGGGTTTGTTGCATAAAGATCATCGGAGGAGGATGAAACGACCGTTGCATTGGGCAGACACGCCAGTCCGGCGTTTCCTGCACTTATCCAATCGGAGTTCATCATTGGTTCAAAGGCGGGATTTGAGCATGTTGCCATTCCAACGTCATCTGTGGCACCAACAAGGCTTGGCACCAATGCCCTGTATTGCCCATTCTTGAAATTGGACAGGCAATCTTTCACAGCGCCGAATACGGTTGTGCTTTGTTTTATGTCCTCCGAATACAGATAATAGAACGACTGTTGTCCATCAAGTAAAACCTCGCCAACATACAAGGTCGAGTATTGTCTAATAGTTATCTGTTGTCCCACGATGTTGATTACCGTTTGTTGTGCCTTTGCTGTCAGCGGCATCAAGGCCATCATGAACAATACTGCCGCGAATGTCGCGAGCGTCCTTTTTCTTGGGTGGATTAGGAGATTTTTGCTCCTCTTCGTCAAAAAAACGTAAAATCTATTCATTGTTGTTGGGTTATTATTGTTTTCAACGCATTGTATTATTGGGTCGCTAAAATACAAAATAAGTAGACTGATAGTCCAAAATACTATCAATTTTTATGGGGAAAAGACGGAATGATTCAATACAGAAACCCAAAGAGCCATAGTGGGATTTTATTGCCGTGGCCTATCTCCATGTCGTCGGCCACCACGAAGCTGCCCTCGATGTCCTTAATCTGGGCGAAGCTTTTCTGCTTGCCGCCTACCTCGAAATGCCATTTGTCGTCGACAACAAGGTCACCGTGGTGCGGTATATAGAGCTGATGCTCAAGAGCCAATTGCGAGGCGAGGTAGGTTTCACGCATGGTACCCGCTTCGGCATGGGATGTCAGGCAATACATTAGGTTGGTGTTGTGGAACAGGATTTTCTCGGGTTTGGTCAGCATGTTCATTCCGCTGCTCTTGGCATACAACCGGCGAACCAATGCAGCTTTGTCCATCAAGTCCAAGAGCTTCAACACGTTGTTCCGTGACGACTGCAAGGTGCTGCATAGCGAAGAGATGTTCAATGTGTAGGGCTTGCTCTCGGCCAACACCACCAACAACTGCTTGGCTTTATAGACCGAATCGTATTCGATGTTGCCCACTGAGGGGATTTCGGAGGTGAGGATGGTGTCAATCACCTGTTGCAAGCGGTCTACGAAGCCGTCACCTTCCTCGCGATAGAAGGGATAATAACCCGACACGACATATCTTTCAAAATAAGGAAGCACCTTCACCTTTGCGGCGATTTGTGAAGCTTCCATAAAATGGTTGTCCAAAATAGTTTCCAACGACAAGACTGGCAAGTTTGCCACGCCTTCAAAAAGCAGGTATTCCCTGAACGACATACCTTCCAAGGTGTAGGAACGATGGCGGCGCGACAGGTCGGCCACCAATGACTCTTCCAGTTTCAGCATCGAGGAACCCGTTACTACAAGATGCAGCTGGGGATAGGAATCGTATATGTTCTTGACTTCCCTTTGCCAGTCCTTGTATTTGTGAACCTCGTCCAAAAACAGATGCGTGCCGCCGTGGGTATAATGGTACTCGGCCAGTTCAAGTACAGTATGGTTGGCAAACCATAAATTGTCCAATGAAGCATACAAGGCTTTCGTTGTATCAGGAAAGGTCCGTTTAATGTGTTGCAACAACAGGGTTGTCTTGCCCACACCTTTCGCTCCCTTAATAACAATCAGTCTGTTATCCCAGTTGATGCTTTTGTACAAGTATCTTGTAAAGTTCAAATCCGTCTCGGTCAAAAGTCGTCCGTAGGCCTTATACAGTCTGTCCATGATTTTCCATATTTTGGGTTTACAGGCAGCAAAGATATGAATTTTTTACTTTACAATAACAATTTTTATTAAAAAATTTACTTTTCAATAATAAAAATCATGTTTGTATTTTACTTTTGAAGAATAAAAAAACCGCCGCAAAGGTCAAGAAAACCTTTGCGGCAATCTAACTCATAATAATTCCAAACTATTCATGTTCGCGAACCTTGCCTGCATCTGCCGTGAAACCGTCGTTCGTCGGCTTGAACTTTCCGTGTTCTTTTAGGAAGCTGATCACCTCGTAAAGCGGCAGCGGGTCGAAGTTCTGCACGATTTCCATGCCCTCGCCGACAGCCATCTTCATGGCCTGAATCTTGATACCCGGGAAGAAGTTTCCCTGAACGCCGCGCACGTCAATCTTCTAGCATTAGCTGCTGCGGAAGGTCTTTTTTTATGGAAACCATGAAAGCCAATTTTTAAAACAAATTCCATACGAAAAGAATTTCTCTGTAATTTTGCGCCCTCAAAACGGCACAAAAACGATGCTAAATTTTTGTAAATCATTGATTTTAAAAAAATAAACAAAAAAACGCTTTCCAATCCCCAAAGGAGAATCCCAATCCCTGAATTTTTAAAACACCGAACTAATAAAATGAAAACTAACAAAACGAATCTGAAAGCCCTCGTGCTTTCGCTCGGGCTGGCAGCCTTGATGGCGCCAGCCAGCGCAATGGCGCAAAACACCACCGAAAGACCTGGAGGATTGTTTGGCCTCAATGATCAGTCTAGAGCAAGCCTTCTGAACCAAAAAACCGTTGAAGGAGAGGGATTGTTTCTCAATGTGGGAACCCAACCTTTCCAAGACCCCGCTCCTTTGGGTAGCGGCATCGCCATTCTGATTGGTGCGGGCCTCGGCTATGTTGCACTGAAGAAAAAGGAGGACGAACAATGAAAAAGTTGGCAGTTTTCGTGGCAGCCTTGGTGCTGACCCTCGGCCTTGCCCAGTGCAAGAAGGAACAACCCGCCACGCCCCAAAACACAGAAGGCAACCTTGTTCACCTCACCGTGAAAGTGGGCAACGGCTCAAGAGCTAATGTTAACCCCTCAACGGGTGTTATCTCTTTCAGTAATGGCGACAAACTCTATGTCGGCTACGACAATGCTTGTGTTGGCACGTTGGAATATAACGCCAGCACGAACAAATTCAGCGGCGACCTCAGTCTTTCGCAAAACGGAGACCAACCGCTGCATTTCTACTACCTGGGAGGAGATGTTACCCATGTTGGTGAAACGCAGCAATACATCGTTGACATCTACGAACAACAATTCAATCCCTATCCCGTGATTTCCTACGGCACTTCAACGCCTAACTATTCCGAAAGCAACAACGCTTACTCCACCACATTGGAGAACCAATGCGCCTTGGTGGAGTTCACCACCAACAGGATTCTCAAGGAAACGAACTTTTATATCCAGGGAATAAACAACCAGGTGGCTATTGACTTTGAAAACAACACCATTACCACGACCAACACCACGGGCAACATCTCACTGTACCCCGAAACTCCCACCAGCCGCTGGGCCATCCTGCTTCCCAATGAAGACCCAGTAACCGTCACCGTTAATGCCGTAGGTTACAATGAAATAGATATTACCATTCCTCCTGTCAATAAAAATGATTTTCTGCATGGCGAGAATGCTGTCAGTTTTGTGTTGACGGCTATGGAGGCAGACGACCCGCTGACGATAGAGGCCGCACCTTTTACGAACGGCTACATCCGTGTGATCAATCCGCTGCAGGGAATGAAGTACTCGAAAAACAATGACCCAAAGATACCCATAGAAAGCGACATCGAAATCCACCTTGAACAATTCGACAAGGTGCAGTTTTACGGCAACGGCACAGACTATAGCGGTACCAAGATTGTCAGCGGTATCAATATGTCATTGTATGGCAACATCATGAGTTTAGTGGACGAGGAAAACTTTGCGACGATCACCACAATGGAAGGTGCTTCTTTCGCGGGTCTT
>JAGCPG010000113.1 GCA_017645245.1 Bacteroidales bacterium | reverse complement strand
GCTTCCCGAGTTCGTCGGGGCCCACCGACTGGATGCCATCAGGGTGCAGCCCCTCTATGACATCAGCAACCAGTTGGGCTATGACGACCACATCACCGGGTGGGTCGACAACATGGGGCTCCTCAAAGACCTGCCCATGAATCCTATCGGTTGCAAGATCTACCCCGGTCCCATCGCCGGCGACATGATCCTGACGCTGGAAAGCAGGAAATACGATCCCAAGAGTTTCGAAAACCTCAACGACTTGAAGAAGGTAATCTCTGCCTTGGGCGCCACCCTCGAGCACATCAGCCTAGACGACGGCCCCGACGACGACGGTCGCTTTGACGCATACGTATAACAAGCAACAACAAGATACAACATGAGTCCTTCACCAACCAACATCAAAACCAACACCCGAGTTGAGGAACAAACCCAGACCAAGGACAAGGAGCGGCACCAGCACCAGCCGAAGCCATCCGACACCAAGGAATGTCCCTATTGCCATGCCCAGATTGAGAAAATCAACGAGTTTTGTCCCGAATGTGGCCACAAGTTAGTTGACTACTGCACTTTCTGCGGTGCTTCAATGAGTCGCAACGATACCGTGTGCGAGGAGTGCGGTATGCCTGCCGAAGGCATCAAATGTCCGAAATGCGGCACCCTCAATGCCCGTTCATTCTGTCGAAAATGCAACGAGCCATTGACGCGAGCTGCCATCAGAGCCATTGAGAAGGCCCAGCAGGATCCAAAGGTGAAGAAAGCCGCCGCCATGATGGACAAAGTCGCCGAGCTGGAAAAGAAGATCACACAGATGAAAACCGGCCAGCCCCTTCAGACCGTCAAGCCTTCCCAACCGATTATCACTAAAGCCGACAGGCTGGTGATGGAAATGCTTGGCACCATGCCGAAACAGGAAGAAGCAGCAAAAACCGAGGTGGTTGAAGAAAGCGAGAGTCTCCAACAGCTCCAAGAAGAATACGACAACATGGTAAAAGACATCAACGATGTGCTTGCCTCGTTTGTCCCGCCCAACGGCAGCACGCCACAAGAGCAATTCGCCTTTTTCTCAGCCCAAAAAGTAGCCATCGAGAAAACCCGGACAATTTTCGACCATCACGAAGAGATCTCTGCTTATTGGGTATGCAAAGCTTACGGATGCACCCACACTGATCCGAGCCAATGTTCCAAGCCAAGCAAGGGTGGAACATGGTATTATGGAAAGCATTTCGTCACCGAAATCAAAACAGAGCATTACACAGAATATAAATACGAGAACTGATTATGGATAACTCAAACGACATACCACAAGGAACCGCCGTTGCTCCCCAAGGGACATCCGTAGCCCCTCAAGGAACCAGTGTCGCTCCGCAGGGAACCGCTGTCGCTCCGCAGGGAACCGCTGTCGCTCCGCAGGGAACAGCCACGGCGCCTCAAGGAACCGCTACCGCACCACAGGGAACAGCCGTTGCCCCCGGCGCCATTCAAAGCAACAACAATGAAAAAGGCGCCGTTACTGCGTTGGGCAAAGTCATCTCCAGCGGCTCAGAAGGCACTATCTACCTCCAACCCGACGGCAAGGCGCTCAAGGTCTACAACCCAGGATCCCATTACAACCAAGCCGTGTTGCCCCTGGTGCAAAAGATGAACGGCGAAGGCTTTTTGATTGACGTTTATGACTTCGGCACCAAAGAATTCCAAGGTCAGCTTTGCGACTTTGAGCTGATGCAGTATTGTGAAGCCGGACCTGCCAGCAGTCGTAAGGACTTGAAAGGCAACGCCGATGCCATTCTCAAGATAGCCTTATACACCGGCCAAGCCCTCCAGGCTTGCCATGAAGCAGGCTTCGTTCACTTGGACGTGAAGCCTGCCAACATCCTCATCGCCGACGAGAAGAACCTGTTCTGCCGTCTGTGCGACTTCGGCATTGCCGATGTGTTGAAAGACGGCGAAGCCAAGGTCCTACAAAACAGGACACCCATCTATGCCGCACCCGAGGTGTATGATCCAAACAACCGAATCACCATCGGAGGCAAGGATTATTTTAGGCTGACACCAGCTGCCGACTTCTATTCGTTGGGCATGACCATTCTCAGCCTTTGGCTTGGCGAATCGGCCCTGACGGCCCAAGAGCAAGACCTTGCCTTCAAGAAAAAAGACGGCAAAATCCAAGTGCCTGACAACATGCCCGACACCTTGAAAGCCATCGTACAAGGCCTGCTCGTCACCGATCCCGAAGACCGTTGGGGATTTGAAGAGATTAAGAGGGCAAAGGCAGGCGAGAAAGTGGAGATCGTCAAGAAGGTGAAGATCGTTTACAGCAGCGAGAAGAAACAAACAGCCCACTCCTTCGAAGAACTGGCTTCCTTCATGGTTCAGGACTCAAGCCTCGCCCAACGTTACATCTACACCCAGATACTGGATGAATGGCTGAAACCTTGGCCTGAGTTGCATGCCGAAATCAAGGAGATCGAGATGGAAACCAAGGCGGCACAAGACCACGATCTCGGTTTTCTTAGAATTGTCCATAGGCTCAATCCTTTGAACGACCTAGCGCTTAACCTGCCCAAGGAAAAGAGCGACCCCAACTATGCCATCTACGACAAAGGCATCGGTGAGGCACTCAACAAGGCCTATTATCTCTATTTCACGAAATATCATCGCGACTATAAACTTATGACCAAGCAATGGGACGAGGAAGATGCCAAGTTGCTCAACAACCCCGTGGTGGCCTATCAAATCGCCCATAGCTTTGAGACTTCCGACGGCAATGACTATCTGAGCTGGTTCCTCAACGAGAAGAACAAGCGCCTCAAAGGCAGCCTCACCCAGCTGATCGACTATTACAATCGGATAAAGCGGGACGACGACCGCGACAAGAAGAACGGTTACAAGGACAAGAAATACCTCAGCCAGGTGAAGATGATGCGTACCATCTCAGGCTTCAACGCCGAGCCCACATTCCGCTTCGCCAATACCGACACCCAGTTGAAGACCATCGAAGACTTCAACAACGCCGATTCAAAAAAACTGGAGGAAGCCCTGAAGAACGATCTGGGCATCCGTGGCTGGCTCGCCGTGATGTATCACGAGAATCCATTTGCCAAGCCAGGAAAGAAAGAAGAGTACAAATACGATGTCCTGCTTGAACAATACGTTCAAGCGCTAGGGCATTGCGACAGCGACAACCGCGAATACAAGCGCTTCATTTCAGCTCAGGAGAAAGCCAAAGATGTCGCCACGTCAAGCCGAGCGAAGATCAGGAAAGTGTACACTGCCAGAACCGTCCAGAAGGTGCTTTCGTCCGTGTTGGCCCTGATCCCCGCCGTGCTGCTGTTGATCAGCATCATCCTCAACGCAATGGACAACCCCGTGCTCAACATGGATGCCGTCAAGAACAAATGGGTGTTTTACGGCCTCGGCGCAGTGGTAACCCTCGCTGCTTACTTCATCTTTTTCAACGACGGTGGAGGGTGTCTTCTCTCCATCATCATCGGGGTGATAGCCACGGCCATCATCGTCCTATTAATTCAGTTCCTTGGACAATACCTGCTATGGATTTACGCCGCTGTGGTGTTTGTGGTGATCATCCTGTTCCTTTTCATGTCACTGTTCGACAAGAGTCCGTTTGCCATGAAAGCCAAATCCATCATGAACCCCGGATTTGGAGACCTCGTCCTTGCTCCGCTCGATTATGCGTTCAACGATGACACCGAATTCAAACCCAACAACGAAGGTCTTGATGAAAAAGAATTCGATTATTGGAAGTGGGATGTGAGAGACCATTGGAAGACCGTCATCATTTTCATACTCATTGTGTGGGGTCTCATCGCATGCAGCATGTTGCTGCCCAAGTCGAGCCGCATGAGCCAATTCAACCGCAAGATGCAACACTCCGCCGCCACCCTGTTCAACGACAGCATCCCAATGGAGGAAGAAGAAGAATTGCAACCCGAGCTGAACGGCGAGGGCAACACGGTACCTTTTGTCAAACCTAAAGAGAGAGGAATTATCAGACAATGAAACAATGCAATAACTGTAAGACCCAAAACCGCGACAACGCCAAGTACTGCAAGCACTGCGGCAAGGTGCTTCAGGAAGAGAAAGGGAAACAATTCGACAACCTGATCGCCAAGGACAACCTGAAGGACACCCTTCAGAAGTTCCAGGACAGCCTCGACGTCTTCAAGCAATTCCAAAGGTTGGGCAACAACGTCCGCATGGGGATGGACTGCATCATCTTGGGCGATGCCGGTACTGGCAAGAATTTCCTCGCCAAACGTTTGGTCGACTTGATGTTCCAAGCTGGCGTCATCACCAAAGCCAAGCCCGAATGTGTCGACGCCGCCGACTTCCAGATCTGGATGGACAACTTTGACGACAACCTGGCCAAATGCGAGGGGGGTGCACTGCTACTCACCAACGTGCAGAAGTTGCTGCCCGACGGCAAGGCCTACGACGTCAACGACCTCGACCGTATCTTCGCCCGAATGCGCAAAAACGACGCCAACATGCCCGTCATCATCATGACCGGCCTCCGTCGCGAACTGGAGGACTTCCTCGGCAACAACCCCGACACAGCCTCGCTGTTCGAATACCGCTTCGACCTGAAATCGTTCGACGAGGATGCCCTTTTGGAGATCTGCACCAAGTCACTCCACGACAAATACAAGCTCAACCTCACGCCTGAAGCCACCAAGAAGCTGAAGGCCCACTTCATCTGGATGATCCGCAACGGCGACGGCGCCAGCTCCAACGGTCATCTCGCCGACAAGAAGGCTGACGAACTAGCCATCAACGTTATGAAACGCAGGGGCACCGAAGTCGACGAGCAGGATGTGCAAGGCCAGATCTTCGTCCCACGCAGCGAAGCTGAGATCTGGCAGGAGCTGGATGAGTTCATTGGAATGCAAAGCGTGAAGGACGAGATCCACAAGATCATCGACAACATCAAGGAAGCCAAGCGCGACGGCGGTCAGGCCAAGATCAAGGACCACTATGTGTTCACCGGCAACCCAGGCACCGGCAAGACCACCATCGCACGCATCTTCGCCGACATTCTCGGCGCTTTGGGCATCCTTCCAAAAGGCCAATATGTTGAGGTTGCAGGTAAGGATCTCATCTCCGACGTGGTGGGCGGCACCGAGCGCAACGTGCAGGACTATGTCGACAAAGCCATGGGCGGCGTGTTGTTCATCGACGAGGCTTACGGCCTCAACACTAGCGATTTCGGCGCAGCGGGCATCGACAAGTTGCTGCCTATCCTCGAAAACAGGAAGGGCGACTTCGTGTGCATCGCCGCCGGTTACCGCGACCAGATGAAAGACTTCCTGAAGATGAATCCCGGTCTGCCTTCCCGCTTCAACAAGACAGTGGAGTTCCCCGACTACAACCCCCAAGAGTTGGAGCAGATTTTCCGCAGCATGATGAAAAAGAAAGGATTCCACTTGGACGAAGAGGCCGATTCGAAACTCCACATTGAATTTGAGAACATGTACAAACGCCGTGGCGAGACCTTCGGCAACGCCCGCGACGTGCGCAACTTCCTCGACAAAGCCATCGAACGCCGTGGCATCCGCATCCGTACGATGAGCGACGATGAGATTCGAAAGGAAAACAAACTCCTCACCTACACCGATGTCGCCGGTGAAAAAGCGAACGAACCTCTCAACATCGATGACGCACTTAAGGAGCTGGACGAACTGGTAGGACTGGCAAGCGTGAAGGAAAGTCTGCGAGATCTTGCCGCCACCATTACTTACGAACAGCAAATGGCACAATTCGGCGACTACACGCCGGAAATTCCCGTCAGCCACTACCTGTTCCTCGGCAATCCAGGCACAGGCAAGACTACTGTGGCCCGATTGATGGGCAAAATACTCTGCTCTTTGGGCGTCATCCCCACCGCCGATGTTTACGAGGTGACCCGTGAGGATTTGGTGGGGCGTTACATCGGCGAGACGGCCCCAAAGACCCGTGAAGTGGTGATGAAAGCCATGGGCGGCATCCTCTTCATCGACGAAGCCTATTCGCTGAGTCAAGGTGGCGACAACGACTTCGGTTCTGAGGCCATCAACACTTTGGTACCGCTGTTGGAGAACGAGAAAGGAAAGTTCGTTTGCATTGCCGCAGGCTACGCTCGTGAGATGGAAGATTTCCTCGATAGAAACTCCGGACTGAAGTCACGTTTCGACGAGCGCATCTACTTCGATGACTACAACGGCGACGACATGTTCCGCATTTTCCAATCCATGGTCAAGAAGAAGGGCTATTTCTTGGATCCCGGAGCTGAAGAGGCCGCCAAGGCGTTGTTCAAGCAAATCTACGACACGCGCGACCAAAACTTCGGTAACGCACGAACCGTCAGAAAGACCTTTGACAAGGTCAAGAAGATCATCTCGAAACGCGTCATGCTCAACAGGAATCTTACCAGAGAGCAACTCAAGACCATCATCACTGAAGACATTAACAACGTAAATATCAAGGAGGTCATATAATGAAATGCCCATTTTGTAAAGAAACCATAGACGATGACAGCTACTATTGCGACCAATGTGGCAAGGAGCTGCACTTCTGCCCCGACTGCGGAAAGCCAAAACAGGGCACTACATGTCCGGCCTGCGGCGCCGATCTGGTGAGCGGCACCGTCTTCTTCCTGAAGAAGCCACAAGCTACACAGCCCTTGGCGGCACCCAGCTCGCCCTGGCCGACCAACCCCGCGACATCCTATCAACCGAACCCAGCCCCACAGGCGCCCCCGATGCCTCAAGGCACCGCCGTGCAAACACCTCCGATGCCTCAAGGCACCGCCGTGGCAGCCCCGCCCAAGCCCATGCCCCAGTTCATCCAAGGCAACGGCTGGAACCTGCCTTTGAAAGAAGGCGTGTTCGGCCGTACCCAGGGCATTTACGGTGAGTTCAGCACCCAGCAGTACATCTCAGGCCGCCACGGGCAGTTCCGCATGATGAACGGCCAATGGCAAGTGCTCGACTTCGGCAGCACCAACGGCACCTTCCTCAACGGACAGCGCCTCGCCCCCAACAACTGGTATGACCTGAACCTCGGCGACCAACTGAAAATAGCAACCACCAACTTCATTATAGCATGACAAAACTCAGCATACAAGCCATCAGCGACAAAGGCCCCACCCGAGGTAACAACGAGGACATGATCTCGGTGGGCGGCATCCTGCTGCGCGACAACCAGTGCGACATCCCCTCTCTGGAGCTGGATCCGGAAGGCACCTTCTTCCTGCTGCTCTCCGACGGCATGGGAGGTCACGAACACGGCGAAAGGGCCAGCGAGATGCTTCTCCAGCATCTGAGCGACTGTTTCAAGCAAAAAATCTTCGCTCCCGACACCATCGAGGACCAGCTGCGCGAACAGGTGAAGTTCCTCAGCGACAAACTCAACGAGGAAGCCATCCAGGAACAACAGCTACGTCCCATGGGATGCACCCTCACTGGCGTGGTGTGGTGCGGCAACAAAGCCTACCTGCTCAACGCCGGCGACAGCCGAACCTACCGCTATCGCAACCCCTACCTGAAGCAGCTCAGCACCGACCAGACGGAACGTGGCATGACCGGCGACCCCAACGCCAGCAAGCTGCTGCTTAACTGCATCGGCGGCGGAAGCTACGGACGCCTCATCGTGGAAGACATCACCGAGATGCTCGACACCGACGATGTCATCCTCATCTGCTCCGACGGCCTTTCCGACATGGTCGAAGACAGCATCATCGAGCAGATCCTGACAGATTCCGAGGACCCAGTCCACGAACTGTTCAACAAAGCCTGTGAAAACGGAGGCTTGGACAACACCAGCATTATTTTAGCCACCCTTAAAAAGTGATAATTATGACTAAACCATTAGTGTTTTTCGGTCTTTTATGCGCCCTCTGTTGGGGTCTTCTTATCTATGTGTTCTCCCTAATCAACAGCACCGCAATCGAAGAAGTGAACGACCCCGCTTGGGTTTGCACCGCCCTTGAAAAATCAGAATTGTTGGGACTTGACGGCGAAGCCATCGGGAACATCGCCAAAGGCGACACACTGCATCTGCTGGCCTCCTCACACGACAAACGCGACCTGGTGATGGTGCAAACCACTGACGGCACACGCGGCTGGGTGAGGAACAACATCCTTCCCAACTACTACAAGATACGCTCCATCGACGTGGAAGAACCCGCTCATTTCCATAGCAAGACCTTTGAGGAAAAGATTATCGGACAAGACTTCACCACTTTGGAAGAGAAGTATGCGGCCGCACTTCAGATCGTCCCCAAGAAAAAAACCAAGAAGAATCCCGATGAGAATGGATTCTCGGCCATCTTTCCGATGAAGGTCATCACCAAAGGTTCCAGAACGGTGTCACAATACGCCACCATCCAGTTTGAAGACGGCAAAGCCGTCGCCGTGGAAATCGACTCTGTCTATGAGAAAAAAGCCGCCCGAGCCAAGATCGACCCGTTGATTTTCATCTCCTTGGACAAGGGAATCCTTGCAAAGGCAGGCCAACAAGCCATCCCCACTTATACTTCCTATTTGCCGGAAGGCGTTGAAAACAAGAGCGAAGACTCCTGGGCGGAGAAGATTGGCAAATTGCTGCTCATACTCGTCCTGCTGATCTTGCTGGCAGCGTTCCCCATCCTGCTGATCAGTCCCCTGGTGATTATCATTTTCTATTACATCGACGACCCCTTCTACAGGTACCTGTTGATCATCCCATTGATGTTAGTGGCCATCGTGCTTTTCTTCACGGCGTATGCCATTGTCAACACAGCCAGCATCTTACTGCTCATCTTCAACATCATCGCACTCGTTGGAATGATTTTTTACTGCATAAACGAAGTTTATTGAACCGGATAGCTGTAAGTTTCCAGCTCGTTCTTTTCGTTCACAAAGATGTAATAGACCTTCACGCCGTCAAGGGTTTTGATGAGGTCTATTGAGGATTCCATGCCCATCACCATGCAGATGGAGGCCAGTGCGTCGGCCCAAGTGGCGTTTTCAGCGATCACCGTGGCACTCAGTAAGTTATGCTCCACGGGATAGCCCGTCATGGGATCGATGCAATGGGAATAGCGTTTGCCGTCGCGTTCCACATATTTACGGTAGCTGCCCGAGGTAACAATGCCTTTGTCCTGCAGCTCTACCCGCTCCTGGATCACTTGCTCCGAATCCCAGTTGGGAGCCGGCTTCTCGATGCCGACCACCCATGGCTTGCCATCAGGCTTGGTGCCACGGGCAAAGATCTCGCCGCCCACATCCACCAGATAACTTTTTATGCCTTTTGAATCGAGCATGGCACCGACCAAATCAGAGGTGTTGCCTTGGGCTATCGCATTGAAATCCAACTTCATGGCAGGATCTTCCTTGATCAATCTTCCATCTTCAATGCGGACTTTCCGATAATCCACCAATTGCTTGAGACTGTCCACCAACTGCGACGTGATGCTGTCACCTGTTTTCGCGCTGAAGCCCCAAGCGGCCACTAAAGGCGAGATAGTGGGATCGAAATAACCGCCCGACAGCTGCGCCGCCTTCTGGGCAATGTTGAAATTGTCCACGAAGATGTCATCCAGCTCCACCTCCTCGTTGCGGTTGACCTTGCAGATCACCGAGCTGTCCACCCACAGGTTGACCGACTGATCCACCGCTTGGAAGATGGAATCGACTTCCTTTTGGAAGTTACGTCCTTGATCG
>JAGCPG010000112.1 GCA_017645245.1 Bacteroidales bacterium | reverse complement strand
GAGAACGTCAACACCGCCGGCGACGAAGTGTTCCCCTTCCTCCGCAACGACACCACGCTGTATTTCTCCTCCAACGGACATGGCGGCATGGGCGGTTTGGACATCTTCGTCACCACCATTGACACGGCTGGCAACTGGGGCAAACCCGTCAACCTGAAATACCCCATGAACTCCATCGGCGACGACTTCGCCATCTGCTTCCACCCCTCACAGGAAAAGGGTTTCATCTCCTCCAACAGAGGCAACAACAGAGGCGACGACAATATCTATTACTTCGAGGAACCTCAGATCCACTTCACCTTCTCGGGCACCGTCAAAGATGAAAACACCCTGCAATTTGTGTCAGACGCGGTCGTGCGTTTCGTGGGTTCCGATGGCTCGGTGATGAGCACCCGCACCAACGACAAGGGCTACTTCAACTTCAGCGAGTCGCAAGTCAACCCGAACACCACTTACGACATCACCATCGACAAGGATAATTATTTCACCCTCAATTCCACCGAGACCACTGTTGGGTTGGAGTTCAGCAAGGACTTCGTGAAAGAATATACGATCCAACCCATCCCTGAAGAGCCCATCATGCTGCCTGACATCCTTTACGATCTGGGCAAATGGGACCTGAAGCCCCAGTTTGAGGACTCCCTGCAAGGCTTGATCGAGACTTTGGAGGTCAACCCGACCATCACCATCGAGCTGGCATCACACACCGACGCCCGCGACACCGACGAGCGCAACGACATCCTGTCGCAAAAACGTGCCCAGAGTGTGGTCGACTACCTCATCATCCGTGGCATCGACCCGCTGCGTCTGACGGCCAAGGGTTACGGCGAGCGTGTGCCGCGCACCATCCAGAAAGACATCACCGTGAAAGGCTACACCTTCAAGGCAGGCACCCAACTCACCGAGGACTTCATCAACAAGCTGCCCAACACCGAGCTGAAGGAAGCCGCCCACCAGATGAACCGCCGCACCGAGTTCCGAATCCTTTCGAAAGACTATGTGCCTCGTGACATCATCCACGAAGGCGGCACCGTCAATATCGCCATCAACCCCGCCGAGGTCAATTACGTGGACTTCACCACCGACAAACGCGGTTACTTCACCTTTGAGGCCAACGTCGACGGCTACAAGGAGACCTTCGCCTACAGCCAGAATGCCGATTTTAGCATGTCGGAGGCTACTGCTTTGCGACTCCTGAAAGAAGGCCGCATCAACCGCGACAACTTCGAGGGCGATGTAACGAAGATCCTTGGCACAGGAAGCGTGGCCAACGGCGCCATTGTGAATCTTAATGAAATCCGAATTGCCAACAAGACCCTCAGCAACGTCCAAGTGAAAGTCGTTCAAAAGATGGTTGAGAACTGGGTAATCGGCAAGAAGACCATGAGCCAGATGGGCAATTTCGAATTCGACACCAAAGAAAAGCAACTGAAATTCAAATAATGGACAACCAACGTTATAGTCTGCGCGGCGTCTCCGCCGAAAAGGAAGACATCCACAACGCCATCAAGAACCTCGATAAAGGCTTGTATCCCAACGCTTTCTGCAAAATCATCCCCGACATCCTTGGCGGCGATCCCGATTATTGCAACATCATGCATGCCGACGGCGCAGGGACAAAGTCGTCGTTGGCCTACCTTTACTGGAAAGAGACCGGTGACATGAGTGTTTGGGAAGGCGTGGCGCAGGATGCCGTGGTGATGAACACCGACGATTTGATCTGCGTAGGCGCCACCGACAACATGCTCCTCTCCTCCACCATCGGGCGCAACAAGAGCCTGATTCCGGGTGAGGTGATCTCCGCTTTGATCAACGGAACGGAGCACTTTCTGGAGAAGTTGCGTGGGCTTGGCATTGGTATTTACTTAACTGGCGGCGAGACTGCCGACGTGGGTGATTTGGTGCGCACTGTCATCGTGGACAGCACCGTGACGACGAGAATCAGACGTGACGAGGTGATTGAAAACAATCTCCAGCCATGCGATGTCATCGTGGCCTTTGCCTCCTACGGTCAAGCCACCTACGAGGACAGCTACAATGGCGGCATGGGCAGTAATGGCTTGACTTCGGCACGCCACGACATGCTCAACCATTATTTGGCGGAAAAATACGACGAGAGCTTCGACCACAGCATACCTGAGGACTTGGTTTATTCCGGCCCACACAAACTGACTGACCCCACTGAAGTCCCAGGCGTGGATGTGGGCAAGCTCATCCTCTCGCCTACTCGCACCTACGCCCCGCTGATGATCCCAATCCTGAAAGAATTCCGTAAGCAGATCCACGGCATCATCCATTGCAGCGGCGGCGCCCAGACCAAAGTGCTTCATTTCGTTGACAAGCTCCATATTGTGAAGGACAACATGATGGCTTTGCCGCCTTTGTTCAAGATGATCCAAGCCGCCTCAGGCACCGACTGGCACGAGATGTACAAGGTGTTCAACATGGGCCACCGCTTGGAGATCTACACCAACGAAAAGGCTGCCAACGAAATGATTGCCATCGCAAAGGAGTTCAATATCGACAGCCAAATCATCGGCAATGTGGAGGCTTCGGACAAGAAACAGCTGACCATTAAGAGTGAGTTTGGCACCTTCGAATACTAAGCCATGGACATCACCGAAAAACTCGAGACCATCAGGCATCGCTGGGAAGAGATGGGCGAACAGCTCGCCGATCCGGCTGTGGCTGCCGACATGAAGAAATTCGTGAAGCTCAACAAGGACTACAAGGACTTGGAGCCAATTGTCATGGCCTTTAAGGAATACAAAACTTTGAAAGCTAATGTAGAGGAAGCCAAGGAAATCCTTGCCACGGAGAAGGATGAGGAGATGCGAAAGATGGCTGTCGAGGAAATGGAAACCGCTCAAACCCGTATCGATCAGCTGGAGCAGGACATCCGTGTGATGATGATTCCCAAGGACCCGCAGGACAGCAAGAACGCCATCATGGAAATCCGAGCCGGCACAGGTGGCGACGAGGCTTGCCTTTTCGCCGGCGATTTGTTCCGCATGTACACTAAGTTCTGCGAGAACAAAGGCTGGAAAGTCGAAGTCACTAGCGTGAGCGAAGGCGCCAGCGGCGGCTACAAGGAAATCGATTTCAGCGTGACGGGCAACGGATGCTATGGCATCTTGAAGTTTGAATCCGGCGTACACCGCGTGCAACGTGTGCCTAAGACCGAGACCCAAGGCCGCATCCATACCTCTGCCGCTTCGGTGGCCGTGCTGCCTGAAGCTGAGGAGTTTGACGTGGAGATCAACGAAGGCGAGATCAAGTGGGACACCTTCCGCTCCAGTGGCGCTGGCGGCCAAAATGTGAACAAAGTGGAGTCAGGCGTGCGTCTGCGCTATATGTGGAAGAATCCCAATACGGGCGAGATGCAAGAAATCCTCATCGAGTGCACCGAGACCCGCGACCAACCCAAGAATCGCGAACGTGCCTTGGCGAGACTGCGCACACGCATCTACGACATGGAGTATCAAAAATACATCAGCGACATCTCCGCCAAGCGCAAGACCATGGTCTCCACGGGCGACCGCTCGGCCAAGATCCGCACCTACAACTACCCTCAAGGCCGCGTCACCGACCACCGCGTGGAAGGTCTCACCGTCTACAACCTCGCCGCCGTCATGGATGGCGACTTGACAGAAATCATCGAGCGCCTGCAGATGGCCGAAAACGCTGAACGATTGAAAGAAAACATCGAACAATAACATGAATAAGCAACAACTCATCCAACAAATCCAGCAAAAGAAGTCTTTCCTTTGCGTTGGCTTGGACACCGACATCAACAAGATACCACAGCATCTCCTCGAAATGGACGATCCTGTCTTTGAATTCAACAAAGAGATAATCGACAAGACGGCAGCGTTCGCCGTGGCTTACAAGCCCAACACCGCCTTCTACGAAGTGTATGCTGCCAAAGGCTGGCAGAGCCTGGAGAAGACCGTCCAATACATTAAGACCAACTACCCTGACATCTTCATCATTGCCGACGCCAAGCGCGGCGACATTGGCAATACTTCGGCCAACTACGCCAAGGCTTTCTTCAACACATTGAACGCCGATGCCCTCACCGTGGCACCTTACATGGGCAAGGACTCGGTGGAGCCCTTCCTCGGCTTCGAGGACAAATGGGTGATCTTGCTGGCATTGACCTCAAACAAAGGCTCGCAGGACTTCCAATACCTGAATGTCGGGGAGCGCATGCTGCATCAGCAGGTGTTGCAAACCGCCACCACATGGGCTGGATCTGACAAGATGATGTTTGTAGTCGGAGCCACCCACCCCGAAGAGCTGGGCGAAATCCGCAAAATGTTGCCCGACTATTTCTTCCTCGTTCCAGGCGTAGGTGCCCAAGGCGGCGACTTGCAGACCGTGGCCAAATATGGCTTGAATAAGGAATGTGGCTTGTTGGTCAACTCGTCAAGAGGCATCATCTACGCCTCCAACGGTCCCGACTTCGCTGAACGGGCGGCTGAGGAAGCGCAGAAACTACAGCGGCAGATGGCCGCGGTGCTATAACAAAAAAGGCAGCCCGAAAGCTGCCTTTTTTCATGTCAACCGAATGAATCAGCGATTCACCGAGAACTTGCGGGTGATCACTTCACCGTTGTTGTTCACACGGAGGAAGTAGATGCCGTTGCTGAAGTCGGACAGGCTGATGCGGGTGCTGTTGCCATTCACCGTTTTGGCCATCAAACGCTGGCCGATGGTGTTGTAAACCTCAACCGTGCTCATCTCGCCTTCCACCATCAGGTAATCGTTGGCTGGATTTGGATAAACCTTAAGGGTCTCCTGAGCGATCGACTCGACATCCATCGTGCTCTTGATGGAGAACTGATGGCTTGCCTCGCTACCGAAATCACCGTCACCTTCAATAAACTTGTTTCCATTGGCATCCTTGATGTAATAATAGCCATCGCCGTAAGCGCAGCAAATGCCATTGTTGTTGTTATCGAAGATCGTGAACAAGTAGCAATCGTTTGCCGGAAGATCAGTGATATTGGCCACATTGACCTGTGTCGATCCCGAACCGGCCAGATGCTGATAAGGTCCCCCTTCCGCAACAATTTCTCCTGCGGAATTGACGATATTCCAGGTGGTTTGCTCACCCCACTGGTCTTGGATGATATAGACCTTGATATTGGTCGTTTCTCCCTCAACCAGCAACTCGGCCCATTCCGCACTCTCGGCAATGAAATTGACGGAAGCGTCGAACGGAGTGCCGTTAGCCTCTGTGATGCTCAAGATGCCATTATAGGTGCCGTATGGGATCTCCATAGAGAAATCAAACTTGGTATTCTCGCCGGAAGGCAGTTCACCTGTCCATTCCAGATCTTGAGAGCTGCCTGCGACCTGAACATTGAACTTCAAAGAGGTCAACATATCAGTACCGATGTTGGTGACGGTAAAACCGAAATCCTTCACCAGACTGCATGATGCAACACCCTGTGTAACAGCGCCAACCGAAGGATAGATGGGCTCATCGGTCATGTAAGTCTTCTCAAGCTCGCAAGCGGTCAAGATGGGACGGGTAGCAGACCCTTGTTGACGTTCCGAAACCCAAGCGAGGAAGAAGATGTGATCAAGGTTGACATCCACGCCATTGGGGCTGCCAATGCTTTCAGGAATTGGGTATTCGTAGGTCTTGGTGATCAAGGTGCCCTGCGTGGTTGGAGAGATAGCATCGCCCCATGCATTGGGCGTGATGACATCACGAAGGATGTGCATGTGAACATACTGACCATTCAACCATTGGGTGGGATTGTAGTTGCCATAATCAGCCTGCGATCCAAGGATACTATCCTGAAGCATGGCAACAGTCAAGTAGTTCTCGTCAACGCTGCTGTTTCCGGTGTAATACACCTCAACAGTGACGGTTGCCACCCTTGTACCAGGGTTGATTCTCACTATACCAGCCACATTGCACTCGGAGGCCTGATTCATCTGAGCGTTGGCTTGACCGTTCCACTGGCCACGGTCAATAGCAGAACCCGTGGTTCTGTTGACTACACCCGAAGGATAACCACTGATGCTGAAGCCACCATGAATGGTGTTGCCATCAGTCGTGATCATGTTAGGATAAGAAGTTTGGGCATAACCGCCAGCATGGATGTTGATAGCCCACACCCTACCCGGGTTGTTGGCCATGATCTGGTTGGCAATTCTGTGTCCATCAGTGCAGTAGCCGCAACCACGACCTGTGAACTCCTCAAGAATGACGTTCCTGTTGGCAGGTGTGGTTGACACATACTGCTGGGCCTTCATATTGAAACCGAAAGCCAGTAATGCGAGTAAGAGAAGAGTTAGTTTTTTCATTATTTTAAGGTTTTTGAATTAGAGTCCCTCAACGATGGTGATCCAGCCGAACTCATCGGGTTCGGTGCCATACTGGATGCCACGAAGCTTGTTGTACAGCTTCTGGCTCCAAGGACCCGGCTTGCCGTCACCAAAGGTGTAGGACTTGCCGTTTTCAGGATCGTCGATACGTGAGATCGGGCTGATGACAGCGGCGGTACCGCAAGCGCCAGCCTCCTCAAAGGTGGTGAGTTCCTCTTCAGCGATCGGGCGGCGTTCCACCTTCATGCCGATGCTCTCAGCGATCTGGATCAAGCTCTTGTTGGTGATGGAAGGCAGGATGGAAGAGGACAGCGGAGTGATGTAGGTATTGTTCTTGATACCGAAGAAGTTGGCAGCACCAGCCTCGTCGATGAATTTCTTTTCCTTGGCGTCGAGATAGAACTCACAGGCATACTGGCCGCCATGGCAGGCCTCGACGTGAGGACGCATGGAAGCGGCATAGTTGCCACCGACCTTGTAGATGCCGGTACCCAGCGGGGCAGCGCGGTCGTACTTGCGAGTGATGACGTATGGGTTGGCCATGAATCCGCCCTTGAAATAAGGACCGACGGGAGTAGCGAAAACGAGGAACAGGTATTCGGTGGCAGGTTTCACACCCACTTGTGCGCCCATGCCGATCAACAGCGGACGGAGATACAGCGAGGCACCGCTCTCGTAAGGCGGAATGAACTCAGCGTTCAGCTTCACACACTTGATGATGGCTTCCTCAAACTTGTCGAGAGGAAATTCAGCCATCATGATACCACGGCTGGAAGATTGCAGGCGCTTGCCGTTTTCATCCATTCGGAAGATACGCACCTTGCCGTCCTTGCCACGGAAAGCCTTAAGGCCTTCAAAAGCTTCCTGACCATAATGCAGGCAGGTGGCAGCCATGTGGATGTTAATGGTGGTTTCTGAACTGACTTCTAATTCGCCCCACTGACCGTTCTTGTAATAGCAGCGGACGTTGTAATTCGTTGGATAATAACCAAATGGGAGACTTCCCCAATCAATGTTTTGCATGGTTTTATGTTTTAAAAATGTTGTTAATAGATTCGAAATGAATATGTTATTTGAAGATTTTCTTAAATAATTTGTTGACGATGGAATACCTGTAGATCACCAGCTCCGTTTTCATGTCGCGGGTCTCGATGGCATTCCAGATAAAGGCATTGTTGCGTTGGTCGTAAACCGCAAAGCAAGGTTCAGAATCAGCCACCTTCACGCCATCAATCTCAACGGAAGGCACCCCACGACGATAGGTCAGCCTATGAGCGCCGTCACCTGACAACACACGCACCACTCGGTTTTTGGGGTCATCAGGGTAATACACCGAGACCAGCTTTTCAGTCACGTCGATGATCTTTTCATTTTCATATTGCAAATAACGGTCGGCGGCCACAAAACGGATCTTCAAGGCTCCTTCCCCATCCATTCCATAGTAGCATACATCCGCATTGCGTCTGACGATCTTGCCGTTGTATACCACCACTTCTCCCTTTTCAGGTTCTCCGATCTTGTAGGCGGTATAGCTATAAGCCCCCTTGTTCGTGATCAAGAAATCAGTGATGCAATAGCCTTCCACCGACTTGATCGATCCATCCACCCAGAAGCACTGCTTGCCAACAGCCATCCAGTGGTCGCCATTGTAGGAGAACTGGAACTTGAAATTGCTTTCATCGTAGATGTCATGGAGCTCGATCACTTGGCCGTCGACCACCAGCACCGTATAAGGCATGTATTTGTCGCGGAACAGATAGTAATAATGGCCGTCGGGACTTTCGTAATACACATCGCCAGCTGAAAGACGTGCCAACGATTCATTTTTTTCCTTGGAATCCGAAGCCTGACTTGGATCATAGTTTTTCTTTCTCAACCAAACGACCTGCTCAGTACGCCCCTGGCTGTCATACGAGTTCCTATAGGGGGTGTAATAGGAAAAGCCTTCATTGAGGAACACATAGCCGTCATCGTTGGTATACAGTACGCTGTCGCACACCGGATGAAGGATGCCGTTGGCAAACACCATCTCCATGTTGTGTCGCATGCTGTTCGTGCTAGCTCCAATGTTTTTGATCACAAACACGCTTTTTTCCAAGGTCGGGCCGATCTTATAGGTACGGACATTAATCTCCTTGTTGACAATTTTGGGAGCGTTGTTCACCATGATGTTTCCAGCACCTGTAAACCTATTGTATTGAGTATAAATAAATGAAAACCAAGGATTTTCAGAGTTGGAATCGAAGAAGCCGGCTTTTTGGAGTTCCATCTGGAACTCGCCCGGGTTGACGACCTCGCTTGATTCGAGTGTCGCTATCACATTGCGGGAGACATTTTCAGGCAACTGCGCATACAAGCGGCCGAATCCGTACATCAAAACAAGGCAAACGTATAATAGCTTTTTCATAATCTTTCTCTATTTATAACTGGACCTGGTGAATTGGCCAAAATGGAAGCCTATGCCGAAATCGACGCACAAATGACGGTTATCCAGCATGTCGGACTCATGCAGCATAACGGTCAACGGGAATCGCCAGATGTTTATGATGAATCCGGCTTCCACTTCCAAGGTGGGGACATTGGTCAGCGAACCGACGTCGAAGCCCGCACCGGCACCCAAGCAGAAGTCGATGATGCCGTTCACCGGAGTGAAGATCAAACCAAGAGACGCATCCACGAACTTCGTCGAGTCGTTAGGTTGGGCATACATGGCCTTCAGGTAAGTACGCACCTTCTCCTTGCCCAAGTCGCCGAACATCACACCCTTGGCATTGGTTACAGGGCGCGTCATGTAATTCACCGACCACCATCTGCGGCTGTCGCTTACGCAATAGCCGAACTTGGCGTCGTAATATCGTTTCAGATAGCCTCCTACACCAATCACAAAGGTGGTGCGGTTGTCATTCTGGTTGAAGCCCCAGCGGGTATTCCTGAATCCCATGGAAACCGTCACGTTTTTATAGAAACCCATGACGCCCGCCTCGTAATCAAAGCCGAAATTGGGTATTCCGTTTGTTGTCGGACCCTCGTGGATGCCAACGCCAACGCCCGCATAAACAGCCGCATATTGGATGGGGCTGTAAACGGGACCGACCATGAAATGGTAGCCGTCGACATTGATCGAATCGGAAACGAATTGCTTGACCAACGGAGTGGATGCCTGGAAATGCGAATAGGCACCGAAACCTTTTGCATTGAAAAATCCCGTTCTCAAACCGATATTCTTGGGCGCGGTAAACGTAATGGACGCAAAACGCAACCCCGGTTTGAAGGAAATGTCACGCTGATCCTCATTGAACAGGAATTCACGGCGCTCAAACCCGACGAGCAGCGAATGATGCTCAAAGTCAACCGGGAAGTCAAAAGGAGTGATCATCTTGATAGAATCGTCCACATATACCACCAACTCCGAGGGGATACTGTTCACCATGACCGTCTCCGACTCCAAGGACGAAACCGCTTTCAACTCGGATTCAGGCATGGTAAACGGAGTGACGTGAGGGCTTTGGTGAATCGTCAATTCACAGCGACGGGTTCCACAACTTACACTGACCTTGCCATGACGGCTGAAGGCAGACGGGTTCTCCATGACCGAAAGCCTAATACTGTCGTTGTCTCTCGACACCTCGATCCATTCGTCAGCAGACTGCACTTCCCAACCGGCCATGTTACAGGTCACACGCAGACCTTCCTTGGAGTAGCCCTCCATCAGCACCATTTCGTTCTTGTCGATCTTAAGCACCGTGTCGCCAGGCGCCTGACTGATCGGCAGCAAAAAAAAGTCGTCGCCCACCAGGATCGCCACTTCCGCCTCACGGAAGCTCGACAAGGTGTTTTTCTCGCAGGTGAGCACCAAGGTATCCTCGTTCCGCTCTGCCGTCAACCACGAGGGGATCGTATCTATCGTCCAATTTATCTCGTTCGAATACACTGTGACCTTCTTCGTCTCGCTTTGACTCGTGAACACCACCGAGTCGGGATCGAACTCCAATTCCACATCGGCGGCAGCCTGAAAGACCTCCAGCACCGCCGTCTTACCTGCGGCCGTAATGGTGATTTTGGCCTCACGGGGCGAGACCAAAAGGTTGTCCTCGCAATTCACGAATAGGAGCTTGCCCTGTTGGGTGATGGTACACCACTGGGGAGCGGTGCTCACCTTGAACGTCTTGGCCTTGGTGGTGACTTCAACGATTTGTTCTTCGTTGAATTCAGCCTCAAACTCCACTCTCTTGGTCGAAAGTTTCACGACGATGACACATTTCTCAAGCCATGAATCCAAGTCGTTGTTGGCTGGCAGGTCGGGGCAGAATTTGGCTGCCTCGAAATTCTTGGCAGCCGTTTGAAATTCGCCTTTGTTGTACAAGTCGATGCCCCTCTTCCTCGTCGTCTCATAACAATTGACCTGTGCTGAAAGGGACTGGAAAGTCACTATCAGCAGAGTAAAAAGTATAAAACGTATAAATCTCATAATCAATAATTTACTTTACTTCTTTGAAAGCTTTTTACCAACTGCATCCAGTTTACCCGACTCTTCGGGAAGAGCCAGAATCTGCGCGTTTTCGTATCTGTAACGGGCAAAATCAACCTGATCCACTTCCAGGAACTTGTTGGCCGCTTCCAATTCATGTTTCAGCCTTTGCTGCCGAAGGTTCATCAGGGAGTCGCGTTTCTTTTCGACATGGGCTACACTGTGAATCACTCCGGGATACTTCCTCTCGTAGGTCAAGGCATCGCCAAATTGGGCAATACCAGCCATGAAGAGTTCGAAATCCTGTTTTTCGGCAGGATTGTCAGGAACCAGCTGCAATAGGCTGTCACCCGCTTTCAAGTATGCAGCGAATGTATCCTTGATTGCATCGGTAAAGCTTTGGTAGTCATTGGTTTCCTTCTTTTCCTCCACCACGACAGGCGGTTGTTTCTCGTCCGTCATGTTCAGCAGCCACCATCCGCCCAAGGCCAGCACAGCCACAAAAATCCCGATCCAGGAATAGTTTCGTTTGGCGCGCTTTTTCTTCAACTTGGTGGAGAGCAGGTTCTCCACAATCTTCTCAAACGAGGCATGGCGGTACTCATGCGACCAAAGAAACACTTGTTTCTCAGGTATTTCGCGCAACTCTTCGGGAAGCGTCTCAGGGGCAGGCATGACAAATCCAGGCAACGACACGCCCACGATGTTCTTGCCATACCGTTCGGCAAGCACAATCTCATGACGCACCCAATCCTCCTCATCAACACAGCGGTCCAACATCCCCGGCGAGAGGATCAGCAGGAAGTCGTTGCATTGCTGTATGGCATTGTCGATCTGGTCCGGAAAAGCCCCACTGCCAATATTGTCAACATCCAGAAACACCTTGTAGCCACGGCTTTCCAGCTTGGATTGCATCTCTCCCGCTACGCCTGCTCCGGATCCTTTTCTTCTATAGCTTATAAAAACATCGTATGACATACAAAAACATCAAGATGCCGATAATTCAATTTTTTTGCAAAAATACGCAATTAACGGCTCCCTTGCAAGGAAAAACCGAAAGATTTCTCAACCAATTTTGAGCAAAGTCTCAAGATAGTGTTTTTTGATGCCAAAGCGCTGTTTCAGAGCGTTGATTTCCTCCAAAATCGCCTGTTTATCAACAGGTTTTTCTGATTTGCGCCCAACCAGCAGCACGTTTTTCGGCGTATGCTCCATCTCGATGAATTCCATCACCTGGGTTTTGTAGCCGAAATACTCCAAAATCAGGGCTCGGATGGTGTCGGTGATCATCACGGCCTGACGCTCGAGGAAGATGCCGTAGCGGGTGATCATATCCGTCTTGCCCGAAGCTTCCATCTCCTGCCGGATTTGCTTGTGGCAGCAAGGAGCGCAGACGATCAACTTTGCCCCTGCCTTGATGCCTGAGGCGATGGCATCGTCTGTGGCCGTGTTGCAGGCATGAAGGGCGATCAGCACGTCCAACTTTTCGGGATGAAACGCCTCGATACTGCTCTCCACAAACTCCATTCCCTTAAGATTATCTGACTTAATTATATCATTGATTTTCAGTACTAAATCACTTCTTATCTCAACCCCTTTGATAAGTACGTCAAGATTCAGTTTTTGAGTCAAAAGTTCATAAAGGGCAAAGGTGAGATACCCCTTCCCCGCCCCCATGTCAGCAATATGAACGGTGCCGTCAAACTTCATCGGCTTGATGAGGCTCTCCACGATCTCGGCGTATTTGTAGATCTGCTTGAACTTATGCTGCATGTCGGCTGTGATCTTGCCCTCACGGGTTGTCAGGCCCAGCTGGTACCACCAAGGGTTGGCCGGATTCACCAAGCGGTTCTTCTGCTTGTCGTGCTCAAGGTTCTGCTCACGACATTCCTGCACTTTTTTTGTCTGTATGATCGCCTTGCCCTTACTGGAAACCAGCAGCGTGACATCCTCACTCACGGTGAACAGCACGGCGTTCAAAAAACGGCTTGGGATAAGCGCTTTAAGCACCTCCAGCATCTGCGTAGCGTCATAGTTCTTCGTCTCGTCGCGTCGCTCATAGTGATAGGTGAAGGCAAACAGTCGCCTTTCCTTGATCAGCACAGGCTTCACATAGACATTCCGTAACTCGTCGTGCTTGTCGGCGGGTTTGCTCAGCGTCATCTTCACCAGTATGCTCTGCTCGGCAGCTTCAGTCACATATCTAAAGAATCGTTCCATTTTTGGAAAGGATTGAATTATTCCACATTGTTATTATTATCCACCACACAAGCCACGGTAGTATCGCCTGTCACATTGACCACCGTGCGCAACATATCCAAAGGCCTGTCAATGCCCAAGATCAACGCCAGGCCTTCAATCGGGATGCCGACAGCGTCGAGGACGATCATCAACATTACAATGGAGCCACCCGGGATGCCCGGTGTCCCAATGGATGAGATGGTCGCAGTGGCTAGGATGAGCAGCATCTGACCGAAAGTCAAGTCCAAACCCATCACTTGGGCAAGGAATACTGCCGCCACCGCTTGATAGCAACTCGTTCCGTCCATGTTGATGGTCACACCAACGGGAAGCACGAAGTTTGAGACTTCCTCGGAAACACCCAAATGTTTCTGTGTGCGTTCCATCGTCAAAGGCAAGGTTGCCGCGCTCGAACTGGTGGAAAACGCCAGCATCTGCACAGGAAACACCGCCTTGAAAAACTGTCCCAGTTTCTTTTTGCTGAAAAGGCGAAGGATCATCGGATAGACCAAGAAGATAATAATGGCCAAAGCCAAAACGACTGTGAGGGCATACATGCCCAAAGCGGAAATGATGCCCACATTACCAGCATAATCGACTATCAAGCCTGCCATCAAGGCAAAGACGCCAAGTGGCGCAAAACACATGATGAAATCGATGATTTTCAACAAGATGAGATTCAACTGCTGGAAAAACCTTATTATCGAACCGGTTTTGGACTGTCCCACACAAATCAAAGCCACACCAAACAACAAGGCGAAAAAGATGACTTGCAACATTTGGGAATTGCTGCTGAAAGCTTGGAAGATATTCTCGGGCACGATGTCCACAATGGGCTGCATCGGCGAGTCACTTTTCACCTGCTCCATCTGGGCTTCACGCTCTGTCACAATCTG
>JAGCPG010000111.1 GCA_017645245.1 Bacteroidales bacterium | reverse complement strand
CCTTCGGCTTCGAACAGCATGTGACCTGGGGTAACGCGAGCTACAAAGTATTCCGGATCACCCTTACCTTTACCCATACGGACGTCCAAAGGCTTCTTGGTGATGGGTTTGTCGGGATAGATGCGGATCCAAATCTGTCCTTCACGTTTCATATAACGTGTGACGGCCTGACGGGCAGCCTCAATCTGGCGAGCCGTGATCAAAGCCTCTTCCAATGTCTTGATACCAAAAGATCCAAAAGCGAGTTCGTGGCCACGGAAAGCGTTGCCTTTCATCTTACCTTTTTGGGGTCTTCTGAATTTTTGTCTTTTCGGTTGTAACATCGTTACTTAACTTTTAAAGTGTCCAAAATTATTTACGTTTTCCATTGCCACGACGTGGTGCACCGGCGGGTTTGGCGGCAGCGGGGCGCTTGTTGGCCGCGCTGTTGACGCTTGTCGGAACCAGTTCGGGCTTGCCATAGATTTCACCTTTGCAGATCCACACCTTAATGCCGAGACGGCCATAGGAGGTGTGAGCCTCAACGAGGGAGTAGTCGATATCGGCGCGCAGGGTATGCAACGGGATACGGCCTTCCTTGTAGGATTCAGAGCGTGCGATTTCGGCACCGCCGACACGGCCTGAAATCAAGATCTTGATGCCCTCGGCACCGATTCTCATGGTACCGGCAGAGGCAGTCTTGATGGCACGACGGTATGAAACACGTCCTTCAATTTGTTTTGCGATCGAGCTTGCCACAATGTAAGCGTCGAGTTCTGGTCTCTTGATCTCGTTGATGTTGATTTGGATTTCCTTGCCGGTAAGCTTGACAAGCTCTTTCTTCAGCTTCTCAACTTCCTCGCCACCCTTGCCGATGATCATGCCCGGACGAGCAGTGAAGATGGTCACGGTGACATACTTCAAGGAACGTTCGATGGCGATCTTTGAGATGCCAGCCTTGCCGAGACGGGCGTTCAGATACTTGCGGATCTTGTCGTCCTCAACGAGCTTGGCTGAAAAGTCTTTTCCGCCATACCAATTGGAATCCCAACCTTTGATGATTCCCAATCTAAGACCGATAGGATTAGTTTTTTGTCCCATTTTAACTTATCTAATTATTCTACTTATTCTTCCTTAGCAATTCTGCTGTCCAAAACGATAGTAACGTGGTTTGAACGCTTGCGGATGTGGAATGCACGTCCGTGAGGGGCGGCCTGGATGCGCTTCAGGGTGCGGCCTTCGTCGACCCAGATCTCCTTGACGTAGAGGTTGCTGTCCTCAACGCGTTTTCCTTCATTCTTAGCTTCCCAGTTAGCAATTGCCGAACGAAGCAGCTTATAGACTTTGTTCGATGCTTCCTTGGTTGAATATTGCAAGGCATGCAGTGCAAGCTCCACCTTCTGACCTCTGATCATGTCGGCCACGAGACGCATTTTGTAAGGCGACGTCGGCACGTTGTTCAGATGAGCGATGGCTACGTTCTTGCGAGCCTCTTTGATAGCTTCGGCTCTGTTGTGTTTTCTAGCTCCCATTGTTACCTCCTAATATTACTTGTTACCTTTATCTTTATTACCAGCATGACCTCTGAAGATACGGGTCGGAGCGAACTCGCCAAGCTTGTGGCCAACCATGTTCTCAGTCACATAGACTGGGATGAACTTGTTGCCATTGTGGACGGCGATGGTCTGTCCGACGAAATCAGGAGAAATCATGGATGCTCTTGACCAGGTCTTAATGACGGTCTTCTTGCCGCTTTCGACGTTTTCCATCACTCTCTGATAGAGTTTGTAGTGGATGTACGGGCCTTTTTTAAGTGATCTACTCATAGTATTATGCGATTTTCCTGATGATTACTTCTTTCTTCTTTCGATAATGTACTTGCTTGAAGCAGCCTTTGGCGAACGAGTCTTGTAGCCCTTTGCCGGCAAGCCCTTGCGTGAGCGTGGGTGACCACCGGAAGCGCGGCCTTCGCCACCACCCATCGGGTGATCGACAGGGTTCATGACAACACCACGGTTGTGAGGACGGCGGCCCAACCAGCGGCTGCGGCCAGCCTTGCCTGACTTCTCAAGGTTATGGTCACCGTTGGAGACGGAACCGATGGTAGCCTTGCAAGCTTGGAGGATCATACGAGTTTCACCAGAAGGCATACGGAGGATGGCGTACTTGCCTTCACGGCTCATCAATTGAGCGTAGCTACCGGCGCTTCTTGCCATCTTGGCGCCTTGACCAGGACGAAGCTCGATGTTGTGAATAATAGTACCGAACGGGACTTCACTCAGGAACAAGGTATTGCCAACGTTTGGCTGGACGCCCTTGCCACTGATGATTTCCTGACCGACCTTCAAGCCAGCGGGGGCGATGATGTAACGCTTCTCACCATCCTTGTAGAACACAAGGGCGATGCGAGCGGTGCGGTTCGGGTCGTACTCGATGGTCTTCACGATGCCCGGAACGCCGTCCTTATCACGCTTGAAGTCGATGATTCTGTATTTCTGTTTGTGTCCGCCACCTCTGTAACGAACAGTCATTTTACCACTGGAGTTACGACCGCCTGTGCTCTTCATAGGAGCAAGCAATGACTTTTCAGGAGTGTCGGTCGTGATCTCGTCGAAAGCGCTCAAAACCTTGAAACGCTGACCTGGTGTCGTAGGTTTATATTTCTTTAAAGCCATTTTCAGATATTGCTAAAAAAGTCAATTGTTTCACCTTCAGCCAATGTCACAACAGCTTTCTTGGTATCATTAGCCTTGCCGGTAATGACGCCGCTCTTGGTGTAGCGTGACTTTGACTTTCCTTCGTAATTCATCGTGTTGACGGCGGTAACCTTCACACCGTAAAGGTCTTCAACGGCCTTCTTGATCTGGATCTTGTTGGCGCGCTTGTCAACGATAAATGCATAGCGGTTAAGCTTTTCGCTTATTGCGGTCATCTTTTCTGTAATGACGGGTTTCTTAATGATAATCATCTCTTTTCGATTTAAAAGGTTAAACATTATCCAAGAATCTCGTCGATTGGCTTCAGAGCACTTTCGGTGATGAAGATCCTCTTGGCATTCAGAATATCGTATGTGTTCAGGTTGCGAGCCAGAACCACGTTGGTGCGCTGGATATTGCGAGCTGAAAGCACCACGTTGCGGTTAGGTTCGGTGAACACGAACATGTTTCTCATACCGTTGACCTTGAAGCTGTCCAGGATGTTGACCATCTGCTTGGTCTTAATGGTATCGAATGTGAAGTCTTCGACAATGATGATTTCGTTGTCATTGACTTTGCAGGTGAGGGCTGACTTGCGGGCAAGGGCCTTGACCTTCTTGTTCAGTTTGAAACTATAGTCGCGGGGCTTGGGACCGAACACGCGGGCGCCACCTCTCAGCAAAGGAGAGTTGATGTCGCCACGGCGGGCGCCGCCGGTACCCTTCTGACGGAAGAGCTTGCGGGTGCTGCCACTGAGTTCGCTGCGTTCCTTCGACTTGTGAGTTCCCTGACGCTGGTCAGCGAGATATTGTTTCACTGCCAGATACATGACATGCTCGTTAGGCTCAACAGCGTAAATGTTGTCATTCAGCTGGACCTTACGGCCGGTGTCTTCGCCTTTGATGTTATAAACTGTTAACTCCATCTCTCAATCATTAAATATCCATTCTTGTGGCCCGGAACAGCGCCCTTCACCACCAACAAATTCTTGCTTGCATCGATCTTCACGATCTGCAAGTTCGTTACTTTAACTTTGTGGTTACCCATCTGACCGCCCATGCGCAATCCTTTGAACACTCTCGAAGGATAAGCGCAGGCACCGATGGAACCCGGTTTTCTCAAACGGTTGTGCTGACCGTGAGTTGCTTGACCAACGCCATTGAAATGATGACGTTTCACAACGCCTTGGAAGCCTTTACCTTTGCTGATGCCACTGACATCGACAAATTCGCCTTCCATGAAGACGTCAACGGTTAACGTTTCGCCCAATTGTTTTCTGTGGCCTTCTTCGAAACGGGAAAATTCGCGCACCAGCTTCTTGGGAGTCGTGTTGGCCTTGCTAAAGTGACCTTGCTCAGCCTTGGAGGTGTTCTTCACCTTCTTCTCGTCGAAACCCAACTGAATAGCGCTATAACCGTCTTTCTCTACTGTTCTGACTTGGGTGACCACGCACGGACCAGCCTCGATGACCGTAACCGGAATCATCTTACCGCTTTCGTCGTAGATGCTTGTCATCCCAATCTTTTTTCCTAGTAATCCTGACATTGCTACTTAGCTTTAATTTTTTGTACTAGATAGGTTTTTTACAATTTGATTTCTACTTCCACACCACTGGGGAGCTCCAGCTTCATCAGTGCGTCGATCGTCTGCGAAGTCGAGTTATAGATGTCGAGCAAACGCTTGTAGGTCGAAAGCTCGAACTGCTCTCTCGATTTCTTGTGAACGAAAGTTGAACGCAGCACAGTGTAGATCTTCTTGTTGGTTGGCAACGGAATAGGACCGCTGACAACAGCTCCAGTCAACTTAATGGTGTTCACGATCTTCTGGGCCGACTTGTCAACCAAGTTGTGATCGTGTGACTTCAATTTAATTCTAATTCTCTGGCTCACAATAATTATTATTTATAGATTTGTCTTTCTTAATTGATGAAATATAATCCTTTTGCTTTCTTAATCACGATGTCGGCAAGGGCTTCGGGCACTGGGGCGTAATGGCTGATTTCCATGTTGAACGTGGCGCGGCCCGAAGTGATCGAGCGCAGGGTTGTGATGTATCCGAACATCTCAGCCAGCGGCACGTCCGCCTTGATGACTTGGAAGCCGATGTTGGCATTGACTTCACGCAGGATGGATCTCTTCTTGTTCAGGTCGCCCGTGACGTCACCAATGTATTCGTCGGGGCAATGGATCTCCACTCGCATGATAGGTTCCGTCAAGACAGGACCGGCCTTGAGGCCAGCCTCCTTGAATCCGATGTGCGCCGCACTCTCGAACGAGAGGGCATCGCTATCGACAGGATGGAATGAGCCGTCGGTGACGACGACTTTGGCACTTTCGACCGGGAAACCGGCCAGCACGCCATTGGACAAGGCTCCCTTGAAGCCCTTCTCGATGGCAGGGATGAACTCGCGCGGAATGGCACCGTCCTTCACTTCGTTGATGAACTGCAAACCTACGACACCCTCGTCAGCGGGACCCATCGTGAACTCGATATCTGCGAATTTACCTTTTCCACCGGTCTGTTTTTTATAGACTTCACGGTGCTGAATCGTGTTTGTAAAGGTTTCCTTATATGCGACCTGTGGACGACCCTGGTTGACTTCAACGCCAAATTCTCTTCTGAGACGGTCGATAATAATATCAAGGTGCAATTCGCCCATACCGGACAAGATGGTCTGTCCTGAGTTTTCATCGAGGTGTACGAACAAGGTGGGATCCTCCTCGACCAACTTGGCGAGAGAGGCATCCATCTTTTCGATGTCGGCAGTGATCTTAGGCTCGATCGCGACATTCACCACTGGGTCGGGGAACTTGATGTTCTCGAGCACCAGCGGTTTGTTTTCGACGGTCAAAGTATCGCCGGTTCTGATGGCCTTGAAACCGATGGCAGCAGCGATGTCGCCAGCTGAGATCTCCTCCATGGGAGTCTGCTTGTTGGCGTTCATCTGAACGATCTTGGCGATACGCTCGCGCTTGCCTGTGCCTGTGTTCAAAACGGTCTCACCAGCCTTCAAGGTGCCTGAGTAGACGCGGAAGAAACAAAGACGACCGACGAAGGGATCCGTGGCGATCTTGAACGCCAGCGCGCAGAACGGCCCGTTCGGGTCGGACTTGCGGATTTCCTCTTCACCGGTCTTGGGATTGATGCCACTCACGTGGTCGACATCCAATGGGCTCGGCAGGTAGTTGACGATGCCGTCGAGCAACATCTGGACGCCCTTGTTCTTGAAGGAAGCGCCGCAGAACACGGGGCAGATGTTGAGGCTCAGGGTCTCCTTGCGGATCTGGGCGATCAGCTCTTCCTCGGTGATGCTGTCGGGGTCTTCCATGTATTTCTCGAACAGGGCCTCGTTGTCCTCGGCGGCGCCCTCGATGATCATGGTGCGGTATTTGGCTACCTCATCCTTCATGTCGTCGGGGATGGCCACTTCCTCGAAATGCGAGCCGTTGTCTTCCTCGTCCCACACGTATGCCTTGTTCTTCAGCAGGTCGACCACGCCGACGAAGCTGTCTTCGACGCCGATGGGCAGCTGAAGCGGAACAGGATTGGCGTGCAAACGCTCACGGATCTCGTCGATCACCTTATAATAATCGGCGCCGGCGCGATCCATCTTGTTCACGAAGCAAATACGGGGCACGTTATACTTGTTAGCCTGATGCCACACGGTTTCAGACTGAGGCTCGACACCGCCCACGGCACAGAAGATGGCAATGGCGCCATCGAGGACGCGGAGCGAGCGCTCCACCTCCACTGTGAAATCGACGTGGCCGGGAGTATCGATGATGTTGATCTTGTAAGCCTCATTGTTCAAGTGCCAGAACACCGTGGTGGCAGCTGAAGTGATGGTGATTCCGCGTTCCTGCTCCTGGACCATCCAGTCCATGGTGGCAGCTCCGTCGTGAACCTCACCGATCTTGTGGCTGCGTCCCGTATAATAGAGGATACGCTCCGTCGTCGTCGTCTTACCGGCATCGATGTGAGCCATGATGCCGATATTACGCGTGAGGCTGAGGTTGTTCATATTTCCAGGGACGTTTGCCATTGTTTCCTATACCTGTATAAATTAGAATCTGAAGTGCGAGAAGGCCTTGTTGGCATCAGCCATACGGTGGATTTCCTCCTTCTTCTTGAAAGCAGAACCTTCTTCCTTGTAGGCTTGCATGATTTCTGAAGCGAGCTTGAGGGCCATCGACTTCTCGTGACGTTTACGAGCGTAGTTGATCAGGTTCTTCATACCGATGCTCTGCTTACGGGCAGGACGGATTTCTGAAGGAATCTGGAAAGTGGCACCACCGATACGGCGGCTGCGGACCTCGACCTGAGGGGTGACGTTGGCCAGAGCCTTCTTCCACACCTCGACAGGATTCTCGTTGAGCTTTTCCTCAATGATATCCATGGCTTCGTAGAAAATCTCGTATGCCAGATTCTTCTTTCCTTTGAGCATGATGTTGTTCACAAACTTGGTGACCAGCACGTCATTGTACTTGGGATCCGGAAGGATGATTCTCTTTTTTGGTTTCGCTTTTCTCATTTCTCAAAAAGTCTTAATTACTTGATTTACTTGCCTTACTTACTTCTTTGCGGCTGTCTTTTTAGGTCTCTTTGCACCGTACTTGGATCTGCGTTGGCGGCGTCCGTCAACACCGGAGGTATCCAAAGCACCACGGATGATGTGGTAACGAACACCTGGAAGATCCTTCACACGGCCTCCTCTGATCATCACGATAGAGTGTTCCTGCAGGTTATGGCCTTCACCCGGGATGTATGCGTTGACTTCCTTCTGGTTGGTCAAACGGACCCTGGCAACCTTACGCATTGCTGAGTTAGGCTTCTTAGGGGTCGTCGTGTAAACACGAACACACACGCCACGGCGCTGCGGACATGAATCCAATGCTGGTGACTTACTCTTGTCGATCAATTTTTGGCGCCCTTTGCGCACTAATTGTTGAATAGTCGGCATTTTGTTAGGTTTT
>JAGCPG010000110.1 GCA_017645245.1 Bacteroidales bacterium | reverse complement strand
GCGACGACTATACCAGCACCGTCAACCTGAGCTACGCCAACGATGAAGAAGCCATCAAAGGCTTCAACCTTCTGGGCAACCCCACGAGACACAGCATCACTTTCGACAAAAGCGGAAACGTATCTGACGGCTATTATTACCTTGACAACAGCGAAACTTGGATGTACGAAGCCAGCAACAACGTCCCTACGGGTCGCGGCTTCTTGGTCAAGTCCAATGCAGTGGGACAAACCGTCACCCTGAATCCCCAAACCAGACGTGGATCAAACGATGACATCTACCTCTGCTTCAGCATCGATGACGACAAGGCCTACGTCAAGATGAACGAAGGAGTGAGTATGCCACTGTTGGCCCTCAACGGAAATAGTCCCAGACTGTTCCTGACAAACGGGGGCAAGTCCTACGTCATGCTGGTCCGCGACCAAGCCGACAACATCGAGCTCAACTACCAACCCAGCCATCAGGGACAACACAACCTCTATGTCAATGCCAAAGATCTGAATGTGGATTACCTCCACCTCATCGACCGTCTCACCGGTACCGACATCGACCTATTGGCCACGCCTACCTATTCTTTTGAGAGCCACAGCACAGACTATTCAGCCAGGTTCCAGTTGAGGTTCGCCCCTGCTGTCAACAACGACATAGAAGAAGGTGATTTCGCCTATTACGCCGACGGAAAATTACATCTTTTCGGCGATTATGAAAACGCTTCGCTTCAGATCATCGACATGACCGGACGCCAAGTAAACACTATAACTTCAGGCGTTTACGTATTACGTTTGATCACCCCTGAGAAGACAAGAGTACAAAAGATCATTATCTATTGATCAATTCCGAATGGATTCGCTGAATCTGTTCCTTTAAGACTTCATCCTCATCATCGGCTTCGTGGACGATGACAAAATCGGCTTTGGTCACCTTTTCCGACTGAGGCAGCTGCAAAGCCATGCGGGCACGCACCTGATCCTCGGTGCAACGGTCACGCGTCATCACACGGCGGATGCGCACCTCTTCTGAGGCAGCCACAACAATGACGGCATCGAACATCGTTTCCAGGTGTTTCTCGAAAATCAAGGCGGATTCGTAAAGCACGTAAGGCGACTCCTGCTGGTCGGCCCAGTCGATGAAGTAGGCGTTCAGGGCGGGATACAGTACCGATTCCACATAACCCAAAGCACAGGTATCGCTAAAGACCTTGGAAGCCATCATTCCGCGATCCAAAGTGCCATCCTCGCAATAGATGTCTGGACCAAACCGATTCACCATCAACCGTTTGATTTCAGGACGATCATAAAGGCGCTTGGCCTCACGGTCGGAATCGAACACAGGAATGTCGAGCTCCTTGAATAGCGAGCTCACATAGCTCTTACCCGAGCCAATATTTCCAGTAATTGCAATTTTCAACCGCCCCCCTCTCATCTCTCACCTCTCAGTTCACGATCAGGTACTCCACTTTGTCGGGCTCAGTCTTGAGCACCTGGACGTTGTCAGGCACCTGCACCAGCTTGATGTCGAGCAGTGGCTGCAATTGATGCAGCTGTGCGGTGTCGGCCAGCACCTTAAACGACGCCCCGTTGATGGAGGCATAGTCCTTAATAGGCACCAGGCATTTTACCTTCATGGTCTCCGGGAAGAAACGCAGGTTGATGGACTCCGTCGCCTTCACCGGCACCTCGATGTCGATCTCAGTGAACTGTTCAACCTCCACCAAGACCTCCACACTAGCCACATCGGAGCGGATGGCGCCGTTGTAAAAATCGATCGCCAAGGACCTGACGATATCCTCGCTGGCGTTGACGGCATGCAACGGCACGGTGTAAATCGCCGTCATGGTGTCGAGCAGGTTCTTGGGCCCGTAAACCGTCAGTTGGGCAGGGTTGGGTTGCGGCTGTCCGTAAACGTAATATTGCCGCTGCGTCTTGACGTCGAGCGGCACCTTGACCGGCAAATCCTTCGATTGGAGGTCTTCCATGTTGAAGTACTGCTTGTCGTCGTTGATGGTGACATTGCCCGCGGGCACGCCCAACCAGTCGGCCACACGCTCCGCCACGTATTGCGAACTATAGGAATAGGTATTGCCTCCTTCCAGACGATAGGGCACCTCGTTCAGAGGGATCACGATAACGCGGTTCTGTTCGCGAATCAGGATATGGCGCAAGGTAATGAATCCATCAGCCACAAATGAGAGCTTCACCCGTTGGTCAACGGTGGAGACCCATTTGTTGACAGGTACCTCGGCGTAGGTAATGATGAAAGTGGTCTGGCTGGTATACTCCTTGGTGAGCTTGATCATGAACCAGAGCACCGCCGAGATCAATAAAAAGACCAAGAAGGTCAAGGCTTTCGACTTGTCCTTCTTTTCAATCTCCTCCTTGATCTGTTCAACGGCAGTCATATCAGGCTTGTCCGCCGACTTGTGAAGCGTTTTGCACCAAAGCGGACTTCTCGATTTCGACCACGGTGTCGGGAGCCAATGAAACCATCACGGTGTTCTCCTTCACCTCGGTGATCTTGCCATGAAAGCCTCCGATGGTGACGACCTTGTCGCCTTTCTTCAGCTCATCGCGAAACTTCTGTTGTTCCTTGGCTTTTTTCCTTTGGGGTAAGATGAAAAACAAAATGAAAACAACCATGATCAACAAAATCGGGAACAGTCCCGAGAACATGCCGCCTTTAGGCTGTGCTTCTTGCAGCAAAACAAATAACATATTCATAATATTACTTTTAATTATTAATTCTTGTTTTTGAAATTACAACTGATTTGGTGTACGCACATCAGCCTTGATGCGGAGCGTGGTCTGGGCTGGGATGGTGTTGCTGTTGACCACCAATGCCTTCGACTGGAAACCCTGATGGCCTTTGCTGTCGTAGGTGATCTTGATGTCACCCTTTTTCCCCGGATCGACGGGCTGGTGCGGGAAGTCGCTGGCTGTGCATCCGCAGCTCTTGTCGACGCTGGTGATGATCAACGGAGCGTTGCCTATATTGGTAAAATGGAAGGTGTACGACACCACCTCGCCTTGAAGGATCTTGCCAAAGTCGAACTCCGTCTTGTCAAACTGGATCACCGCTGTCTTGCCGTCAGTGTTTTGCGCTGACTTTGGATTGGTCACCAAGCTGCCCGAGAGCTGCTTGTCGTTGCCGTTTTGGCATGAAAGCATCACCACCGACAACACCGCAATTATCAATAATCTTATCGTTTTCATCTTTTATTGTCTCGATTTGGTAAGGATCATCACCGAACCTTGGTATTGCACCACATCTTTCAATCCCGTGCATTTCAGCACATAGAAGTAGGTGCCGTCGGACAGGCCTCCGCCGTCCCAGTCGTTCTGATAGTCGTTGGATTTGTAAACGATGCGACCCCAGCGGTTGAAGATCACCAGCTCCGATGCTTTGTAATATGTGCTCAGCGGCTTCTCGTCAGGGGTGTCATCACCGCGGCTGTTGTTGCCCGAACCGGCGGATTGGCTACGGTTGTTGATGGTGATGACGAAGGTATCGTTGACGCCGTCACCATTGGGGGTAAACACCGACGGGATCTTCAAGTCTACAGGCAGCACCTTGAACCGATGCTCAAAGACGGTGTCGCATCCGCAGTCGTCGATCACCTTCAAGGTAACCAAGGCTTGGTCATTGGGTTCCACGTAGGTAAACGTCGGCTCATCACGCTTGGAGGTGATGCCCTGCTCGAATGTCCAGATGTGATCAACCACTGGAATGCTGTCTTCCGAGTGGTTCACGAACGAGAAGGTGACGTCAGGGTTCTGCATGTAGACGGTGTCGCCCGGATCGAGAAAGATCTCGACGTCAGGCGTCGGGAAAGCGCGAGGATAGAAGCTCGTGTCCTGAGAACAGCCACATGACAGATCCTTGATGGTAACCTTGTATTCCTTATAGGCTTGAAGGCCGATGGCGATGGTATTGTCAGGCTCCATCTGCTGGTAGCTTGGGATACCCACCCATCTGTATTCGAATGGACCCGGGCTGCCCGCCTCTGACCAAGCTGAGACCTGAACCTGCGCCGTCTTGCCATAGTCGCTCTCGTTATTGCTGCAAGTGAGCTGAAGCTGATGGAAACTGGTCTGGAAACGAGGTTTCACATCGATAAGAATGGAATCATGGCAAATAGCAAATCCGGCGGTATCGGTCACATAGACATGGTAAGTAGTGGTCGTCCTAGGATTCACTGTAATGCGGTTGGTGGTAAGGTCGCCAGGAGTCCAGTTGTATCGGTAAAGATAGTTGTATGGGACGCCCAAGATAATAGTTGTCTCGCTACAGATGGGCATGGTGGGACCGATGTACTCGATGTCGCAGGGATCTTGTGCGATCAAGAGCGACGACGATGCCAGCATCAGTAATAGCGAGAACAATATGCTTGACAATATTTTCTTCATGAAGAATCCTTAATAAAATAAGATTGCAAAGATAAAACTTTTTTGTCAGTCCAATGAACAAAAATCGTAAATTTGCAGTTTCAACACAAATATCACTGCTATGATCGAATATAACGATTTCCAGAAAGAGATCCTCGCCGGCATCCCTGATGAGCTGCCCGAGGTGAAACCTTACGACCCGAATATCAACCATGCGCCCAAGCGCAAGGACATCTTGACCAAGGCTGAAAAGAAGCTGGCCATCCGCAACGCGCTGCGTTACTTCCCTGAGAAATGGCACGCCACGCTGGCTCCCGAGTTTGCCGAAGAGCTGGAGAAATACGGCCGCATCTACATGTACCGTTTCCGTCCGTCGTACAAGATGTACGCCCGACCGATTGAGGAGTATCCGGCTCTGTGCCCACAGGCCGCAGCCATCATGCTGATGATCCAGAACAACCTCGACCCCGCTGTAGCCCAGCATCCCCATGAGTTAATCATCTACGGTGGCAACGGCGCCATCTTCCAGAACTGGGCCCAGTACCGCCTGGTGATGCAATACCTCGCCAACATGACCGACGAGCAGACTTTGGCCATGTACAGCGGCCACCCGATGGGACTGTTCCCCTCGCACAAGGACGCTCCGCGTGTGGTGGTCACCAACGGCATGATGATCCCCAACTACAGCAAACCTGATGACTGGGAGCGTTATAACGCCCTCGGCGTGACCCAATACGGCCAGATGACAGCAGGTAGTTATATGTATATTGGCCCTCAAGGCATCGTCCACGGCACCACCATCACCGTGTTGAATGCCGCCCGTAAGCAAGGCGGCGGCACTGCTGGCAAACTCTTCATCACCGCCGGTTTGGGCGGCATGAGCGGCGCCCAGCCCAAGGCTGGCAACATCGCCGGCGTGGTGAGCATCACCGCCGAAATCAACCCCGCTGCTACGCAGAAACGCTATCAGCAAGGTTGGGTGGATGAGGTTTACGACAACATCGAGGAGTTGTTCAAGCATGTCAATGCCAGCATTGCAAAGAAGGAAGCTCGCTCGTATGCCTACCAAGGCAACGTGGTGGACCTTTGGGAGTATGCCGCTGAGCACGACCTCCACGTCGATCTCGGCTCCGACCAGACCTCATTGCACAATCCTTGGGCTGGTGGTTACTATCCCGTCGGACAGACTTTTGAGGAGTCGAAGACTATGATGGCTGAGAATCCCGAACTCTTCAAGGAGAAGGTGCAGGCCTCGTTGCGCCGCCATGTGGCTGCCATCAACAAGCTGACTGCCAAGGGCATGTACTTCTTCGACTATGGCAATGCTTTCCTGCTCCAGAGCAGCCGCGCCGGTGCCGACATCATGAAAGAAGACGGCACCTTCCGTTATCCTTCCTACGTACAGGACATCATGGGTCCGATGTGCTTCGACTACGGCTTCGGCCCCTTCCGCTGGGTCTGCGCTTCCGGCAAGCCTGAAGATCTCGCCGTCACCGACGATATCGCTTGCCAGGTGCTGGAGGACATCGCCCGCACGGCTCCCCATCAAATCCGTCAGCAGATGCACGACAACATCCAGTGGATTCGCGGTGCCCAAGCCAACCATCTCGTGGTCGGCTCGCAGGCCCGTATCCTATACGCCGACTGCGAAGGCCGCACCAAGATCGCCGCTGAGTTCAACAAGGCCATCGCCGATGGCCGCCTGAGCGGCCCGGTGGTCCTCGGCAGAGACCACCATGACGTTTCTGGCACCGACTCGCCGTTCCGCGAGACCTCCAACATCTACGACGGCTCGTCGTTCACCGCTGACATGGCCATCCAAAACGTCATCGGCGACGGCTTCCGTGGTGCCACTTGGGTCTCCATCCACAATGGTGGCGGCGTAGGCTGGGGCGAGGTCATCAACGGTGGCTTCGGCATGGTGCTCGACGGCACACCCGAAGCCGACCGTCGTCTCCACTGCATGCTGCATTGGGATGTTAACAACGGCATCGCACGCCGCAACTGGGCCCGCAACGAAGGCGCCATGTTCGCCATCGAACGTGCCATGGAAAAGGAGCCCAAGCTGAGGGTCACCTTACCGAATTTGGTGAAGGACGAGATTTTGGAGAATCTGTTTTAATTGAAAACAAGAATTATAATCGGAATCAGGCGTGTCAATTATGGCACGTCTGATTTTATATGATAATCAGGTCCTCTCCAAGGATGACCGATATTTTGGCCAATGTCCTAAGAGTGAAATTATGTGTTCCGCCGAGCCAGCGTGACACTTCAGCTTCAGTTTTACCAGTGTTTCTTGCAAGGTCTCTTTGTGACATACCTCTCTTTTTCAGCAATCCTTCCAGTCGTATTGCGATAGCATCAGAGTATCGCAACTGGGTCTTTAAATCTTCCGGAGTTTCATCAATAAGTTGACGAAGCAACTCTCTTCCTTTTGTGTCTTGTTTCATTTTGTATCTCGTTTCAAATATCGTATTCCACACCATCCACCCCAATAATTTGGGTTTTCTCAATACGCACAATACCTCTCTCAATATCTGATTTCAATAAACCATCCAACTTTTGAAGACTGATGACATAGCCATTCAAGTCTTCATCCTCATTGTATGTCTTTGTTGTCTTCACTCCACCGTTTCCAACAATCAACACACTATCCGAAAGTCGAAGACAATACAGACGAAGCCCACTTTTATAAACAGGTAACGCGCCAACGCCATCCCTCATTTATCCTTCAGGGCGAAACCTTCGTTCTTCAACACCTCTCTGGAGCATGGTGTCAATTTGATTAAGAATGACACGAAGTTCATTCTTTCTGACTGCATCATCCTTAAACTTGTTCACAAATTTGACGAACTCTGATTGACTTTCGCCATTAAAGATAATGGTGAACAGACCAGCGGCATCGGTTTGTTCAAGTGATAAAATCGCAGCTTTGACCATAATTTTAGTATTATGGCGCAAAGATATAAAAGTTTTTTGAAAAATTTACTTTATAAGGTAAGTTTTTTTTCGAAGATACATCCTCGCCATCTAGCGCCATGGCACGTCTCTACATTTTTTGATCAAATTGTAACCAATTTTAGTTATTTTTTATTATCTTTGCAGCCGTAAAACCGAATTCAATGTACGAAAACTATCTGACATATCATCATATCCCTTGCGGAGCAGTACTCAACAGAATCAGAGCTAAAGAGCATCTTACCCAACGCGAATTGGCATCGCGTTCCGAGATTCCTTTCCAAAGAATCAATGACTTTATCGCCAATCGTAGAAGAATTTCTCCTGAAAATTCTCTTCGATTAGAAAGGGCTCTCGGCGTTGATCATCAAGGATTTTTCTACCAAATCCAAACCAATTATGAGATTTTTGTCGCCACAAGTCGTTTATCGGAACAAGCACATCCTGAAATCTCAAAATACAGGAAAACCTTGTTTTGGGATACTGATTTCGACACCCTCGATTGGCAACGAAATTCGGAATGGATCATCCAAAGAGTCTTTGAATACGGTAATGAAAGCGAAATCAAGGAGACCATCCGATTTTATGGCAAAAGAAAGATTATCAATGTCATGAAATCCATTAAAGACACTTGGAACTCAAAGAATAGGATGATGAATTTGAAAAACTACTTGAATTATAAGGCTAAGAATTAAGCTTTAATTTCAAAAAAAGTTTCAGAACCCATTGACTTTTTGAGAAAAATTCCATATCTTTGCAAAAAATTTGAAATATGGATTATAAGCAAGATAGTGAAAAACACACAACGGCATCTGAACCATCCGTTGCATATAAAGCTTCACCAAGGACAGTTAGCAAAAAGGAATTACAAGAACACTGTTTGACTTTAGAGGAGTCCAAACAAGAACTTCTTAGTATGGTTCACAAACATTTCCATCCGTAACTATGGAAGTTTATATTGACGAAGAAGTTCACAAAAAACTCATTTCCTTTTACCAAGCAGCATTAAGGCATCACGAAGCACTGAACGAAGCCACGGTAGTCAACAAAATCATTCGTCTATACGACGCTTTGGATTCTCTGGGCAACGCTGCGGAGATTTTTCCCATCGCCCGTTTGAAAGAGGATTGGATTTCAAAAGGTTATCGAGAGTTCCTATGCGAAGATTTTCACTTCGCATACCAGGTTTATGACCTTGAAGATGAAGAACGAATCGTCAGAGTTCATGATGTGGTACATAGTATGTCATATCACTAAAAACGCTATATTTGCACCCATAAACTACACCGACTCTTGTCAGAAACACCCAAACATATTCATTTTAGCGGCCTCGTGGGCTCGGCAAAAGCTTTCGCCGTAGAGGAAGAATTCCGCACACAAGGCGGTCAGCATCTGGTGATCTGCGCCTCGAAAGAGGATGCTGCCTATTTCTATAACGATCTGGAAGCGCTGTTCGGAGAGCGAGAGATGGACTACAGCAAGAAGCAGATCCTCTTCTACCCCACTTCTTACAAGCGCCCTTACGAGCCGGAACGGCCTGACAACACCTATATCCTCTCTCGCACCGAGGTGCTGCAACGCCTCTCCACCAGCGAAAGGAGAACGGTGATCGTCAGCTATCCAGAGGCACTCTCAGAGAAGGTGTTTACACGTAAGCTCTTAGCCAAAAACACATTCAAAGTAAAACAGGGGGATAAAATCAACCTCGACTTCCTTACCGACCTGCTTTATGAATACGGCTTCGAAAACGTGGATTTCGTGGTGGAGCCGGGACAGTTTGCCGTCCGCGGTGGCTTGATCGACGTGTATTCGTTCGCCAACGACAATCCTTACCGTATCGAGTTCTTCGGTGACGAGGTGGATAGCATCCGCAGCTTTGACATCGGCAGCCAACTATCGCTCGAAAGGCTGAACAACATCGTGCTGCTGCCTAACATGCAGCAGCAGGCGTTTATCGAGGAACGAGAATCCATTTTGGAATATCTCCCAAAAGCCACCACGATATGGATCGAAGAGATGGGGTTCTTCGCCACGCAAATTGATAAAGAGTATGAGCGTGCAGTAGAAGCCTGGGAAAAGATAAACGAGAATTCAACATCAAATAGTGATGCTTGGGAAACCCTCCCCTCTCCTTCGGGGAGAGGGGCCGGGGGTGAGGGACCAGGGAAGTTGTTTGCCAAATCGGAAGAGTTGCTGAAAGCCCTTGAAGCTCATCCAACAATAGAATTTGGCGATTCCAGCCACCTCTCACCTCTCACCTCTCATCTTTCCACACCACTCCCCAGCCCATCTTCAACAAAAACTTTAACCTCCTCATCGATAACCTCAACGACTACAAGTCGAAAGGCTACAGCATCGTCCTCTACTCCGAGAGTTCCAAGCAACTGGACCGCATCCAGGCCATCCTGAACGACATCCAGCATCACAACGAGCTTCATAGCGACTTCGAACGGAGGTTGATCGCCATTCACTCGGGTTTCATCGACCACGACAAGAAGGTGTGCTGCTATACCGACCATCAGATCTTCGAGCGTTACCACCGCTATCATCTGCGCGACAACTTCAGCACCAAACAGGCCATCACGCTCAAGGACCTCTACGACCTGAAGCCCGGCGACTACGTGACCCACATCGACCACGGCATTGGGCGTTTCGAGGGATTGATGACCATCGAGCTACACGGCAAGGAGCAGGAGGTGCTGCGCATCACCTACAACCACGGCGACACGCTCTATATCAGCGTCCACTCGCTCCATCAGATTGCCAAATACAGCTCTAAGGACGGCGCGGAGCCTTCTTTGAGCACCCTCGGCTCCAACACCTGGAACCGCCTG
>JAGCPG010000109.1 GCA_017645245.1 Bacteroidales bacterium | reverse complement strand
TGGGTGATGATGGCCAGGTTGGAATAAACACCGCCGGCCACTTCGTCGGTCAATTCGATATTGATCTGATTTTTAGGTTTTTCTTCCATATTCTTTGTTTTTTATTTGTTTAAAAACGTAGAGACGCGCCACGGCACGTCTCTACAATTGTTTTACCATAAAGGTTTAATCAGCGAGCACAGCGCCTTTTTCCTTCAGTGCTTCATACTCCTCGCGCGAAGCGACGATCAGGTCGTCATACTCGCGGAGACCGGTACCGGCAGGAATCTTATGGCCGACGATGACGTTCTCCTTCATGCCAAGCAGATAGTCTGTCTTGGCGCTGATGGCGGCATTCGTCAGAACCTTGGTGGTTTCCTGGAATGATGCGGCTGACATGAAGCTGTCGGTCTGCAGAGCGGCACGTGTGATACCTTGCAGGATCTGGCTTGCCGTAGCAGGCTCGGCGGGACGTGTCTCCACCAGCTTGAGGTCCTTGCGTTTCAGCATGGAATTCTCATCGCGGAGCTTCATGGCGGAGATGATCTGACCAGCGGACAAGGTCTCGGAATCACCGGGATCGGTGACCACCATCTTGCCGTAGATCTCGTCGTTCTCCTCTTGGAAGGCCAACTTGCTCACCAACTCACCTTCGAGGAAGCGGGTGTCGCCAGGTTCCATGATCTCAACCTTACGCATCATTTGACGTACGATAACCTCAAAGTGCTTGTCGTTGATGGTCACACCTTGTGAACGGTACACGCTCTGAACCTCGTTGACGATGTATTCCTGAACCTTCATCGGGCCCATGATGGCAAGGATGCTGGCAGGTGTGATGGCACCATCGGACAGCGGCTGACCAGCCTTCACATAGTCGTTCTCCTGAGCCAAGATTTGCTTGGAGGTAGGCACGAGATAGCGCTTCTGGTCGCCAGTCTTGGAAGTGATGACGATCTCACGGTTGCCACGCTTGAGCTTCTTCTCCAGATGCACGGTACCGTCGATTTCGGACACCACAGCCGGGTCGGAAGGATTACGGGCCTCGAACAGCTCGGTGACACGCGGCAGACCTCCGGTGATATCGCCACCGCCAGAGACGTTACGCGGGATACGGACCAGTTGGTCACCAGCCTTGATGGCGTCCTTCTCCTCGACCACCACGTGGGCGTCGACAGGAAGGTCGTAGACCGCCAGAACCTCGTTGTTCTTGTCGACGATCTCGATCTGAGGATTCTTGGTGCCACGTTTTCCTTCGATGATCACGCGCTCGCTAAATCCAGTCTCAGCAATAGTCTCGCTGTGGTAAGTGACGCCTTCAACGACGTTGACAAAGCGAACCTTACCCGCACATTCTGAAACGATGGTTGCGTTGTAGGGGTCCCATTCGAAGATCTTGTCGCCCTTCTTGACCTCAGCGCCGTTGCCGAAATACAACTTGGCGCCGTAAGGAATATTGACAGTCATCAGAACGACGTTGGTATTCTTGTCGTGAAGTTTCATTTCAGCGGAACGGCCGATCACGATCTGGCACTTCTGGCCATCGCGTTCAGCGTCGACCGAACGAAGTTCGTCGATCTCGAGGATACCGTCGTACTTGGCTTCGGTGCTGTTGACCACCACGCCCTTCGATGCCTTACCACCTTGGTGGAAGGTACGCAGGGTCAGCTGGGTACCAGGCTCACCGATGGACTGAGCGGCGATGACGCCCACAGCCTCACCTTTCTGAACCAGTTTGCCCGATGCCAGGTTACGGCCGTAGCAGTTGGCACACACGCCGTGCTTGGCCTCGCAGGTCAACACGGAACGGATCTCAACGCTCTCGATAGGCGATTCGTCAATGGCTTCGGCCAACTCCTCGTTGATCTCCTCGCCACCGGCAACGATCAGTTCGCCAGTGACAGGGCTGAAGATGTCATGCAAAGCCACACGGCCGAGGATGCGATCGTAGAGCAATGAGTGCTTGCCCTTCTCCTTGAGTTCCTCACCACGTGAAACGGTCAGGCCACGGAGGGTACCGCAGTCCTTGCAGGTGATGATGACATCGTGGGCGACGTCGACCAGACGACGGGTCAGATAACCAGCGTCAGCGGTCTTCAAAGCGGTATCAGCCAAACCCTTACGGGCACCGTGAGTGGAGATGAAGTACTCCAACACCGACAGACCCTCTTGGAAGTTCGAAAGAATCGGGTTCTCAATGATTTCAGCACCGCCTGAACCGGCCTTCATAGGCTTGGCCATCAGACCTCTCATACCGCAGAGCTGTGAGACCTGAGCCTCAGAACCACGGGCGCCGGAGTGCAGCATCATGTAGACCGGGTTGAAGCCCTGGTCATCGGATGACAGGATATCCATCACCTCCTTGGTCAGCTTGGTATTGACGTCGGTCCAAAGGTCAACGATCTGGTTGTAACGCTCGTTGGGACCCATGAAGCCCATCTTTTCGTATTCGCGGATCTCAGCAGCCTTGGCGTTGGCCTCGCTGATGAGTTTTTCCTTGGCGGCAGGAACAAGGACGTTGCCGAGGTTGAACGACAAACCACCTTTGTAAGCCATATAGTAACCCATGTTCTTGATGTCGTCCAAGAACTTCGTCGTGACGGCAGTACCGAGCAAACGGACCATCTCGCCGACGATGCTACGGAACGACTTCTTGGTCAACAGCTGGTTGATGTAGCCATAGCCTTCAGGAACCACCTGGTTGAAGATGACACGACCCACGGTGGTCTCGATCTTCTTGGTGAGGATCTCGCCATTCTCGCGAACCTTGACACGGCAGTTGATGATGGCGTGCATGTCGACCCGCTTCTCGTTGTGGGCGATGATGACCTCTTCAGGTGAATAGAAGGACATGCCTTCACCCTTAACGATGTGGTCAGGAGTGCTCTTACGAGGCTTGGTGATATAGTACAAACCCAACACCATGTCCTGTGAAGGCAGGGTGATAGGCGCACCGTTCGAAGGATTCAAGATGTTGTGCGAAGCCAGCATCAGGATCTGAGCCTCCAACACGGCGGCGTTGCCCAGCGGTACGTGGACAGCCATCTGGTCACCGTCGAAGTCAGCGTTGAATGCCGTACATACCAAGGGGTGTAGACGGATGGCCTTACCTTCGACCAACTTGGGCTGGAAGGCCTGGATACCCAGACGGTGCAGTGTAGGAGCACGGTTCAGCAGGATCGGGTGACCTTTGAGGATGTTCTCAAGGATGTCCCAAACCACGGCTTCCTTGCGATCCACGATCTTCTTGGCTGATTTCACAGTCTTCACGATGCCACGCTCGATCATCTTACGGATGACGAATGGCTTGAAGAGCTCGGCAGCCATATCCTTTGGCAGACCACATTCGTTCATGTTCAGGTCCGGACCGACCACGATGACCGAACGGCCTGAGTAGTCGACACGCTTACCCAACAGGTTCTGACGGAAACGGCCCTGCTTACCTTTCAAACTGTCGCTCAATGACTTCAGCGGACGGTTCGAGTCGGTCTTGACGGCGCTCGACTTACGTGAGTTGTCGAACAGGGAATCCACTGCCTCCTGCAACATACGTTTTTCGTTACGCATGATGACGTCGGGGGCGTTGATCTCAATGAGTCGTTTCAGACGGTTGTTACGGATGATGACACGACGGTAGAGGTCGTTGAGGTCGGAGGTGGCGAAACGGCCGCCATCCAACGGGACCAAAGGTCTCAGCTCCGGAGGGATCACCGGGACGATCTTCACGATCATCCATTCGGGACGGTTCTCCATGTGCTTGTTGGCTTCACGGAACGACTCGAAGACCTGCAGGCGCTTCAGGGCTTCCTGTTTGCGCTGCTGTGCGGTCTCGGAGTTGGCCTTGTCGCGAAGCATATAGGACTCCCTGTCCAGATCGAGTCTTGAAAGGAGGTCGTAGATGGCTTCGGCACCCATCTTGGCGATGAACTTGTTCGGATCATCGTCAGGAAGGTACTGGTTCTCGATCGGCAGCGATTCCAGCAAGTCGAGGTATTCCTCTTCGGAGAGGAACTCCATCTTCTCCACCTTGCGGTGTTCGGAATCGTTCGGGATCTCGACGCCTTCAAGGGCACCGGGTTGGATCACCACGTAACGTTCGTAGTAGATGATCGAATCCAGTTTCTTGGAAGGGATGCCGAGTAAAGCGCCGATCTTGTTCGGAAGCGAACGGAAATACCAGATGTGAGCTACGGGCACCACCAGTTGGATGTGACCCATGCGCTCGCGGCGGACCTTCTTCTCGGTCACCTCGACACCGCAGTGGTCGCAGATGGTTCCTCTGTAACGGATACGCTTGTATTTGCCGCAGTGGCACTCCCAGTCCTTCACGGGACCGAAGATGCGCTCGCAGAACAAACCGTCGCGCTCCGGTTTATAGGTACGGTAGTTGATGGTTTCCGGTTTCAGCACCTCGCCGTGCGAACGGGCAAGGATGGATTCCGGTGAGGCAAGACTTACCGTAATGCTGGCAAAGTTGCTATTGATTGTGTTATTGACCATATACTATCTCCTATATTTAATTCAACACATTACCATCTTTATCCTTAAAGGTCACTTCGAGGCCCAGACCACGGAGCTCGTGGATCAAGACGTTGAAGGACTCAGGTGTACCTGGAGTCGGCATGTTGTCGCCCTTGACAATGGCTTCGTAAGCCTTGGCACGACCGACGACGTCATCTGACTTGACGGTAAGGATCTCCTGGAGCACGTTGCTGGCGCCGAAGGCCTCGAGTGCCCAGACCTCCATCTCACCGAAACGCTGGCCGCCGAACTGGGCTTTACCGCCGAGAGGCTGCTGGGTGATCAGTGAGTAAGGTCCAATGGAACGGGCATGCATCTTGTCGTCAACCATGTGGTGCAACTTCAGCATGTAGATGTAACCCACGGTGGCAGGCTGGTCGAAAGGCTCGCCAGTCTCGCCGTCGTAGAGCTGCACACGACCGTTCTTCGGAAGACCGGCCTTCTCCATCAGATCGTTGATCTGCTCCAATGAGGCACCATCGAAGATCGGGGTGGCGAACTTCAATCCGAGTTCGTGGCCAGCCCAACCGAGGACGGTCTCATAAATCTGACCCAAGTTCATACGTGAAGGCACGCCCAGCGGGTTCAACACGATATCGACCGGAGTACCGTCGGCGAGGAACGGCATGTCCTCTGCGCGGACGATACGTGAGACGATACCCTTGTTACCGTGACGACCTGCCATCTTATCGCCGATCATCAGCTTGCGCTTCTTGGCGACATAGACCTTGGCCATTTGGATGATACCGTTCGGGAGTTCGTCACCGACGCTGGCGACGTACTTCTCACGGTTATACTTGCCTTGGACTTCCTTGAACTTGACGGAATAGTTGTCGATCAAGGTAGCAACCATCTCGTTCTTCTTCTCGTCGGCGGTCCACTTGTGCGGATTGACGACGGTGTAGTCAAGTTCCATCAAAGTCTTTTGGGCGAACTTGACGCGCTTGGGGATGAGCTGCTCCTTGAAGTTGTTGTAAACGCCGGCGGATGTCGATCCGTTGAGGATGATCATCAGCTTTTCGACGAGTTTCTTCTTCAGTTCATCGAGTTCGACCTTGGCGGCGGCATCGATGCGAGCCATGTCTTCCTTATCCTTCGCTCTTGACTTGCGGTCCTTCTGCAGTCTGGAGAACAGGCGCTTGCCAATCACCACGCCCTTCATGGACGGGCCGGCCTTCAAGGAGGCGTTCTTCACATCGCCTGCCTTGTCGCCGAAGATGGCGCGCAACAGCTTCTCCTCAGGAGTAGGATCGCTTTCGCCCTTAGGCGTGATCTTACCGATCAGGATATCGCCTTCGTTGACCTCGGCACCCACGCGGATCAAGCCGTGATCGTCAAGATCCTTGGTAGCTTCGGCGCTGACGTTCGGAATATCGTTGGTCAGTTCCTCAAGACCACGCTTGGTATCGCGCACCTCAAGGGTGAACTCCTCGACGTGGATGGAGGTAAAGAGGTCTTCCTTGACGATACGCTCGGAGATCACGATGGCATCCTCGTAGTTGTAACCCTTCCAAGGCATGAATGCCACCTTGAGGTTACGGCCGAGGGCGAGGTCACCGTTCTGGGTGCCATAGCCCTGTGTGATGACGTCACCTTTGTGCACCTTCTGTCCACGGCGAACCGTAGGCTTGATGTTGATGCTGGTGTTCTGGTTGGTACGGGCGTACTTGGTCAGGTAATAGGTCTTATAATCGTCGTCCATGCTCACCAGGCGTTCCTCATCCGTGCGGTCGTACTTGATTGTGATCTTGGTAGAGTCGACGAACACGACTTCGCCTTCGCCCTCGGCGGTGATAAGAACGCGGGAATCCTTGGCAACATAGCGTTCAATACCGGTACCGACAATCGGGGCTTCGGGGTTCATGAGAGGCACAGCCTGACGCATCATGTTCGATCCCATCAAGGCACGGTTGGCATCGTCATGCTCCAAGAAAGGAATCAAGGAGGCGGCGATGGAAGCGATCTGGTTGGGACCAACGTCGATCAGTTCGATCTCGTCAGGAGTAACGATAGGATAGTCAGCCACATAACGGGCTTTGATGTTTTCTTCGGTGAAGTGACCGTTGTCGTCCATCGGCGTGATAGCCTGGGCGATGATCTTGTTCTCTTCTTCCTCAGCGGTGAGATATACAGGAGGTTGGCTGAAATCGACGGCGCCGTTCTTGACCTCGCGGTAAGGCGTCTCGATGAAGCCAAGGCTGTTGATCTTAGCGAACACGCAGAGTGAGGAGATCAGACCGATGTTAGGTCCTTCAGGGGTCTCGATGGTACACAGACGACCATAGTGGGTGTAGTGCACGTCACGGACCTCGAAGCCTGCACGCTCACGCGACAGACCGCCGGGACCCAGAGCGGAGATACGGCGCTTGTGCGTCACTTCCGACAGCGGGTTGGTCTGGTCCATGAACTGCGACAGCTGGTTGGTTCCGAAGAACGAGTTGATCACCGAAGACAGTGTCTTGGCGTTGATCAGGTCCATCGGGGTGAACACCTCGTTGTCGCGGACGTTCATACGCTCACGGATGGTGCGGGCCATACGGTTGAGGCCGACGCCGAACTGGGCGTACAGCTGTTCGCCCACGGTACGGATACGACGGTTGCTCAAGTGGTCGATATCATCGACTTCGGCCTTGCCGCTCAGCATCTCCACCAAGTACTTGATGATGGCGATGATGTCTTCCTTGGTCAGGACGCGGATCTCAGGATCGATGTCGAGGTTGAGTTTGCGGTTGATGCGGTAACGGCCCACCAAACCGAGGTCATATCTCTTGTCAGAGAAGAACAACTTCTCGATGATGCCGCGGGCGGTCTCCTCATCGGGCGGATCGGCGCTGCGGAGCAAGCGGTAGATGTATTCCACGGCTTCCTTCTCGGAGTTGCAGGTATCTTTGTTGATGGTGTTGAAGATCACGGAGAAGTCGGAGGCACGGCCTTCTTCATCCACGTCCTCCTCGCGGTGCAGGAAGATGGTCTTGGCACCTGAGTCGATGATCTTCTGGATGTGTTCCTCTTCGAGAACCGTCTCACGTTCGATGATGACGTCGTTACGCTCGATGGAGACACATTCACCGGTGTCTTCGTTGACGAAATCCTCAAAATAGGAATGGAGGACACGGGCAGCGAGCTTACGTCCGAGGACGCGCTTGAGGCTGGCCTTGTTCACCTTCACTTCTTCGGTCAGGTTGAAGATTTCCAGGATTTCCTTGTCGGTTTCATAGCCGATGGCGCGCAGCAGCGTGGTGATCGGCAATTTCTTTTTACGGTCGATGTAGGCATACATCACGTCATTGATGTCGGTCGAGAACTCCATCCACGAACCTTTGAACGGGATGATACGGGCCGAGTACAATGTCTTGCCGTTGGCGTGTTGGCTTTGGCCGAAGAACACGCCGGGGGAACGGTGCAGTTGTGACACCACGACACGTTCCGCACCGTTGATCACGAAAGTGCCACGGGGTGTCATATAGGGGATCATGCCCAAATAGACATCCTGATCAACGGTCTTAAAGTCTTCGTTGTCCTCATCCGTGCATGAAAGTCTCAGTTTCGCCTTGAGCGGCACGCTGAAGGTGAGGCCACGTTCGATGCACTCCTCGATGCTGTAGCGGGGGGCGTCGATGTAGTAGTCGAGAAATTCAAGGATGAAATTGTTTCTCGCGTCAGTGATGGGGAAGTTTTCTGCGAAAACCTTATACAAGCCTTCGTTCTTCCTATTGTCGGGGTTGGTTTCCAACTGGAAGAAGTCTTTGAACGACTGAAGCTGAATATCCAGAAAATCAGGATATTCGAAAGGTTTCTTGATGGACGCGAAGTTGATTCTTTCGGTTGTTGTTGCCAAGGTATTTAGGTTTTAAGGTGTGTGAAGAGAAAATAAAGAACGGAAAAAACAAGAAGGGGAAACCCTTAGTGCGAAAAAACGGCACAAACCTCAGTCCCTAAAATGGCTTGGGACTGAGGTTGAATGCCACGATTTTTGCAGGAAATAAATCCTTCTTATTTGATTTCGACCTCTGCACCTGCTTCTTCGAGTTGAGCCTTAAGTGCATTAGCTTCGTCTTTGCTCACACCTTCCTTGATGGCCTTGGGAGCTGCGTCAACGAGTTCCTTAGCTTCCTTCAGACCGAGGCTGGTGAGTTCCTTCACCAGTTTCACAACGCCCAACTTAGCGGCGCCGGCTGACTTCAGGATAACATCGAAAGAAGTCTTTTCCTCAGCAGCGGCGGCAGCGCCACCAGCAGCGGGAGCGGCAACTGCAACAGCAGCAGCAGCGGGTTCAATACCGTATTCTTCTTTCAAAATGGTAGCGAGTTCATTTACTTCCTTAACAGTAAGATTCACTAATTGTTCAGCAAAAGCTTTAAGATCTGCCATTTTTAATTTATTTTTTAGAGTTTTACAATTAAATTTTCTTTCTTGCGAATGTTTACATTCAATTTTTTATTCTGCCTTTTCTGACAACGTCTCAAGGATACCCGAGATCTTGTGTCCGCCTGACTGGAGGCCGCTGATGACGTTCTTCACAGGTGACTGCAACAGAGCGATGATGTCAGCGATGAGGTCGTTCTTCGACTTGATGTTGCACAGGGTGTCGATCATATCGTCGCCGATGTAGCAACATTCCTCGATGTAGGCGCCCTTCAGGATGGGGCGGTCGTTCTTCTGACGGAAATTCTTGATCAGTTTGGCGGGGGCATTACCCGTCTCGCACAGCATCAATGCCGTTGAGCCTTTCAGGACTTCGAAAAGATCGTTGTACTCCTTGCCTTCCATTTGGAGCATGGCTTTGTGGAGCAAAGCGTTCTTCACGACGAGCATCTTGATGCCACTATTGAAGCACTGTCTTCTAAGCTGGCTGGTCTTCTCGGCGTTGAGGTCGGAGACGTCGGTCAGGTAGAAATTAGGACAAGCCTGCAGTTCAGCGAGTATGGAGTCGATAATGGTTTGTTTATCTTCTTTTCTCATTTCAATAGTTCCTTTCCAATTTAGATTGCTACTGATTTAATATCGATCTGCACACCCGGGCTCATGGTACTGGAGATGTAAACACTCTTCATGTAAGTACCCTTAGCAGCTGCTGGTTTCAATTTGATAACGGTCGAGATCAGCTCTTTCGCATTATCAAAAATCTTCTCTGGAGTGAAACTGACTTTTGCGACTGCAGCATTGATGATGCCGTATTTGTCGACCTTGAAGTCGATCTTACCGGCCTTTACTTCTTGAACAGCCTTTCCCACTTCCATGGTCACCGTACCTGTCTTGGGGTTCGGCATCAATCCACGGGGACCGAGGATGCGGCCGAGAGCACCAACCTTAGGCATGATGTTAGGTGTGGTAATGATCACGTCAATATCAGTCCAACCATCCTTAATCTTCTGGATGTATTCATCCAGTCCGACATAGTCGGCACCAGCATCTTTTGCTTCTTGTTCCTTGTCGGGGTTGCAAAGCACCAGGACGCGGACAACCTTACCTGTTCCGTGAGGCAGTGTGACGGAGCCACGGACCATTTGATTGGCCTTACGTGGGTCGACGCCCAGACGGATGTTCAGGTCAACGGAAGCATCAAACTTGGTGTAAGTGATTTGTTTTACGATATTAACCGCTTCAATCAAGGAGTAACTCTTGCTTTTGTCGAACTTAGCCAAAGCTTCTTTCCTCTGTTTAGTAACTTTTGACATTTAACTTTAGTTTTTTGTTGTTCTACAAATGCATTAAAGACTTAGTCTTTCTTTAAAGGTGATTCGCCTGTTACCTTCACTCCCATACTACGGGCCGTACCAGCCACCATTGACATGGCTGATTCGATGGTGAAGCAATTCATGTCCTTCATCTTGTTCGTTGCAATTTCACGGACTTGGTCCCAGGTGAGTGAACCGACTTTCGTACGGTTAGGCTCTTTGGAACCGCCCTTGATCTTGGCGGCTTCGATGATGGAGACTGCCACTGGGGAAGCCTTCACGATGAAATCGAAAGACTTGTCCTTGTAAACAGTGATAATGACGGGCAAAACCTTGCCGGCCTGATCCTGTGTACGGGCATTGAATTGCTTGCAGAACTCCATAATATTCACACCCTTGGAGCCCAATGCGGGACCAACGGGCGGAGCGGGGTTCGCGGCTCCTCCTTTAATTTGCAGTTTAATCAATCCGCTTACTTCTTTTGCCATTTTCTTAATCCTTCATTAAAATGATAAGGAAACTGTCAATAAACAATTGGGATCACTCCAACTTCACTTGGAAGTAACTCAGTTCCAAAGGAGTCTTGCGGCCAAAGATCTTGACGCTGACTTTGAGCTTTTTCTTCTCATCGTTAACCTCTTCGATGATGCCGCTGAAACTCTTGAACGGTCCTTCGTTGACGATGACCGACTGGCCAACCATGAACGAGATGTCGCTGCCCTCTCCCATTTCCTGAAGCTCATCGATCTTACCTAAGATGCGATTCACCTCGGCTGGGCGGAGCGGGTCGGGCTCGCCTTTGGTTCCCAAGAAACCGAGCACATTCGGGACGTTCCGGATGACATGAACGACTTCGCCTTCCAAAATGGCCTCAACGAGGACATAGCCCGGCAGGTAGTTTCTTTCTTTGGAAACTTTCTTGCCGTTCCTGACCTCGAAGTACTTTTCGGTAGGTATCAACACTTGAAGAATACGGTCCTGATAATTGAGGCGCTTGATCTCGGATTCGAGGTATTCCTTTACCTTCTTCTCCTTACCACTGATCGCCTTAATCACATACCATCTCTTTTCGTTTGTCTCGCTCATCTTTCCAGCAAAATTGAAATGTTAACCCAAAAATGCTTAGATTCAATAAACTCAATTAGAAATGTACGTGTTGATAGAACAGTTCCAAAAGGTTTTTAAAAGAGATATCCATCAAGAATACCGCCAAGGCGATAATTAGGGAAGCAATGGATACTACAATAACGCTAGAACGCAACTCTTTCCAAGTTGGCCAAGAAACTTTCTCTTTCAACTCGGTATAGCTTTCCTTAACGTAGTCTACAATTTTCATCTTTCTTGAATCTTTTACACAAAGCACGGGCGGAAAGGCTCGAACTCTCGACACTCGGTTTTGGAGACCGATGCTCTACCAACTGAGCTACGCCCGTAGATAAGGGAGGCCTTGCAGCCTCCCTTGTTTTTAAGTAAGGTCTAATTAATCGTCGATGATTTCGATAACCTGACCTGAGCCAACGGTACGGCCACCTTCACGGATAGCGAAACGGAGACCCTTGTCCATAGCGATGTCGGCGATCAACTTGACGTCGATGGTGACGTGGTCACCAGGCATAACCATTTCCATTCCTTCGGGGAGAGTGATCTCACCGGTAACGTCAGTGGTTCTGAAGTAGAACTGAGGACGATACTTGTTACGGAACGGGGTGTGACGGCCACCTTCTTCTTTTGACAGAACGTAAACCTGACCTTTGAAGTGGTGATAAGGCTTCACTGAACCGGGCTTGGCGATAACCATACCACGGCGGATTTCGTCCTTATCGATACCACGGAGCAACAGACCGGCGTTGTCACCAGCTTCGCCCTCGTCCAAGATCTTACGGAACATCTCGACACCGGTAACGGTTGACTTCAGCTTCTCAGCACCCATACCGAGGATTTCAACGGGGTCACCAACGTGGATGACGCCAGTCTCGATACGGCCGGTAGCAACGGTACCACGACCAGTGATGGAGAACACGTCTTCGATAGGCATCAAGAACGGTTTGTCAACGGCACGCTGAGGTTCAGGAATCCAGGTGTCGCAGGCTTCCATCAGCTCATCGATAGCGGGGGTCCATTTCGGGTCATCGTTGAGGGCGCCCAGAGCGGAACCACGGATGATAGGAGTGTTGTCGGCGTCGAACTCGTACTTGCCGAGGAGGTCGCGGACTTCCATCTCAACCAATTCGAGCAGCTCTTCGTCATCAACGAGGTCGCACTTGTTCAGGAACACCACGAGGCGCGGCACACCAACCTGACGGGCGAGCAGGATGTGCTCACGAGTCTGAGGCATGGGACCGTCGGTGGCAGCGACAACGATGATAGCACCGTCCATCTGGGCAGCACCAGTAACCATGTTCTTCACATAGTCAGCGTGACCAGGGCAGTCAACGTGAGCATAGTGACGTTTTTCAGTCTGATACTCAACGTGAGCGGTGT
>JAGCPG010000108.1 GCA_017645245.1 Bacteroidales bacterium | reverse complement strand
CGAGTTGGCCACGCGACCGCAGTTGCGCATGGCAATCATCAGGTCGGTAGAATCGTTGATCTGCCTGAAGCACGCGATGGCTTCACGGTGCATGGCGAGGGCATCCTCAAAGAGCTCATGCTTGTTGTACATGGCACCGAGATTGTCTTTCAACAGTCCTTTCAATAGCAGGGTTTGGTCGTTGTTTTCACAGCCTTGCAATGCGGCAAGTCCTTGCAGAAAACACTTGGCGGCTTCTTCAGAAAGACGTTGTTCACGCAGGCGTGTTCCTTCTTCATATAGCGTTTGGGCCTGTTCCATGCGTTTGGCTTGGCTGCTGCAACCTACCAAGGCAATGCAAAAGAAAATCGATAACAGAAAAAAATGTTTCATTGTTCAATTGTTTGAAGCAAAATTAGGTAGAAAAAAAGCTTGTCAAGAGGGAGTTCGGCTTCAAGAGGGTTGATGTCCCTGTGGTTTCAAGGTATCCCTATATATAAACATTGATAATCAATGATTTAAAAACTATTGAAAACCGCTTTTGTCCATGTCGTTTTTCGTCACAAAACGAAAAAAACACTATTTTTGTCCAGTCAAAAACAGATAAAAATGGAAGAAATCATCACTTTTCTCACCAATGTGCTCCACAATAACAACCGCGAATGGTTTCATGAGCACAAACAAGAATATCAAAGCGCTCAGGCGAAGTTCAACGCCATCGCTGAGCAGATTATCGACGGTGTAGCGAAGTTCGACCCCGACATGCAAGGGTTAACGCTAAAAGACTGTACTTATCGCTTCTATCGCGATACCCGTTTTTCATCGGATAAACGGCCGTATAAGACCCATTTCGGGGTGTTTGTGTGCAAAGGCGGGAAGAAATCGATGCTCAGCGGGTATTATTTCCAAGTACAACCCAGAGAATCAGAAGATTACTTCAGCGGCAACATGCTCTGCACGGGGATGTACATGCCCTATCCCGAGACTTTGAAGAGCGTCCGCGAAGAGATATTGTATAATGGCGAGCCGCTAGAGAAAGCCATCAAGAAAGCCAAAGGCTTTACGCTTGACACCCACAGCGCCTTGAAACGGGTGCCCAACGGCTATCCCAAGGATCATCCATACGCTGAGTTTTTCAAGCAACGCGATTGGCTGCTGGTAAAGGAGATTGATGACAAACACCTCTATAGCCCTGATCTGGTGGATTGGGTATTGGAGGAGTTTAAGAAAACCAAAGACTTTTGCCAATGGCTGAATAGAGGTGAAAGGTGAGAAGTGAGAGGTGAGAGGTCAATTACCACCTCTCACCTCTCACTTTTCACCTCTCATCTTCACGATCTCTTCCTGTTTATCCTTTGGAGTAGGCGTGTACTGGAAGAATTCCATGGAGTAGTTGGCGCGGCCGGAGGTGAGGTTGCGCAAGGCGGTGGCGTAGCCGAACATCTCCATCAGCGGGATGAAGGCGTCAAGCTTTTGTGAGCCCTTGCGGAAACGGCGCATGTTCTCAATGCGACCGCGACGTTTGTTGACGTCGCCCGTCACGTTGCCGATGTAATCGTCGGGTGTGTTGATCTCCACCTTCATCATGGGCTCCAACAGCACGGGACTGGCCTTCATGAAAGCCTGCTTGAAACACATCTGGGCGCACAGCTGGAAGGCCATGTCACTCGAATCCACGGGATGCGAGCTGCCATCGACCAAGACGCACTTCACGTCCACCACAGGATAGCCTGCAAACGGTCCCTTGAGCATGGCCGCTGCCAGACCCTTCTCCACCGAGGGGATGTATTCCTTCGGGATGACGCCGCCCTTGGTGACGTCGACGAACTCGAAACCCTTGCCAGGATTGGGCTCGAAGCGGATGACGGTGTGGGCAAACTGACCCTTGCCACCGGTCTGCTTCACAAAGCGGTAGTTGCACTCAAACGGCGCTGTGATGGTCTCGCGGAACGACACCGAAGGCGCACCCACCGTGACCGGCACCTTGAACTCGGTGTTGAGACGGTCGACGATGATTTCCAGGTGCAGCTCACCCATACCGGCGATGATGGTCTCCTCGGTCTCCTCGTCGAAATGAGCGCGGAACGAAGGATCCTCGTTGCAGAGCTTGGCCAAAGCCTCTGAAAGCTTGCTGCGATTCTTTTTGTCCTCCAGATTGACCTTCATTTCGATGACCGCCGGAGGGATATGGATGTTCTCAAGCATCAGCGGAGCGTTCTCGTCGCAAAGCGTGTCGCCCGTGCGGGTGTATTTCATGCCCACCAAAGCCACAATTTCACCCGGACCGGCCTCAGCGATTTCCTCGCGTTCCTTGGCCTTGATGCGGAAGATGCGGCCCACGCGTTCGCTCTTGGTCTTGTTGGTGTTATACACGCTCATGCCGTTCACCAGCTTGCCGCTGAAGATACGGATGAAGGTCTGCTGACCCACGTATGGATCGTTGATCAGCTTGAAAGCCAAAGCTGCAAAAGGCTCATTCTCAGAAGGATTGCGCTGGCAGGTCTTTTCCTCGTTGTAAGGATCATGGGCGATGACGGCACCCAAATCCTTGGGCGAAGGCAGGTAATCGACGATGGCGTCGAGCAGCAGCTGGATGCCCTTGTTCTTGTAGGCGGCGCCGCAAAGCACGGGCACCATCATCAGCTTGATGGTGGCTTGACGAATGGCCGTCATCAGAAGATCCGTGGGGATTTCCTTATCGTCGAGGTAAAGCTCTGCCACATTGTCATCCAAGTCGGCGACCTTCTCGATGAGGTTGCGACGAGCGGCCTGAGCCTGCTCCATCATGTGTTCCGGGATGGGTCCCACGATGCGTTCCTTCTCGATAAAACGCACGGAGTTCATCTGCACCAAGTCGACCATGCCTTCGAAGGAAGCCTCAGCACCGATGGGCAGATGCAACGGCACGGCGTTGGCACCCAGATACTTCTGCATCTGGTTGACTACCTCGTTGAAATCGGCACCGGTGCGGTCCATCTTGTTCACGAAGGCGATACGCGGCACACGGTATTTGTCGGCTTGGTTCCAAACGGTCTCGCTCTGAGGCTCCACGCCACCCACAGCGCAGAACACTGCAACCATGCCGTCGATCACGCGAAGCGAGCGCTCCACCTCAACGGTGAAGTCGACGTGACCGGGAGTATCGATCAGGTTGATTTGATGGTCGTTCCAATGGGCAGTGATGGCTGCGGAAGCGATGGTAATGCCACGCTCCTGCTCTTGTTTCATAAAATCCATGGTGGCCTGTCCGTCGTGGGTCTCACCCACCTTACGGTTGACACCAGTGAAAAACAGGATGCGTTCCGAGACGGTGGTCTTGCCAGCGTCGATATGGGCTGCAATGCCAATATTGCGGAGTTTCGAAATATTCTGACTCATGATGAAATATATGGAATAGTTTTTGATGTATTTTGAGGCGGCAAAATTATAAAAAAATGAGCGAATACAAGAAACTTTACCGTTCAAACGACAAAAAACTATGCGGTGTGTGCGGTGGCATCGCTGAATACTTTGAATTGGATCCGACTGTCGTAAGATTGTTATGGGTGTTTCTGTCTTTGTTTTCGGCAGGATTCCCAGGAATTATCGCCTACATTCTTTGCGCACTGTTTATTCCAAAACAGTATTAACCAACCATTTACCAAATGTCCGACCACGTGACGCTAATCACGTGGTTGGTTGATTTTTCACCTGTCTTGAACACATTGGAGAGACCGTAGGTGTAACGCACCTCCACATACCAGTAGCTGAGCGCCGCAGTGATACCATAATCAATCCTGTTGAACGTGCCAGGCTGCCAAGGACTGATCTTTTGAACGGTTTTGTTGGGCTGCTTGGTGCTTTCCACTTCATCGCCCTGAAGGCAAAAGCCGATCTGGGGTCCCACACGAAGCCGAACCAGCCGCGATTCATCCTCATCGTCCTCGTTCCACTTCCGGAAATAAACATTCAGCAATAACGGCACGTTGATGTAGGAAGACTTCTCCATCCATTTCACCTTGCTGCCGTCCTCGAGGGAAGCCTGCTTGGTGCTGGTGCCCTGACGGGAATAGATGACGTCGAGCTCCAGGCCGAACACCGAACGTTGTGGGATCAAAGCCACGCGGGCGCCAAAGCAAAAGTCGGTGCGGAAACGGCAGGTGTCCACCCCACTGAGCTGCATGGTGGAAAAGGTGGGACCCAAAATGAGCCCGCCTCCCAGTCGCTGGGCGCATAACGGCAAGCTAAGACAAACGATCGTCAACAGGATAAAAAGGCGGTTTTTCACTGCTTTTGAATTCTTTGTGCAAAAGTAATAATTTTCTTATTTTTGCAGCCATAAAAACAGAACATAATGGCATCCCAGTTATTAGGAACTATTGTCAAGGCAGCAGCGGAACTGAAAAACATTCCCGTGCAGATCAAGCAAAAGACCACCAGACCGGTGAAAGCCCAGGAACGCGAGCTGAAAAAGCTGCTTCGCAAAGCGCAGTTCACCGATTTTGGCCGGCATTATCACTTTACCGAAATCCTGCTTTCAAAAAACATCGTTGAGGCGTTCCGCAACACCGTTCCCGTGTTTGATTACAACAAGATGCACGACGAATGGTGGTATCGCGCCCTCAACGGCGAGCACAATGTGACCTGGCCGGGAAAGATCAAGTATTTCGCGTTGAGCAGCGGCACCTCTGAGGCATCCAGCAAATACATCCCAATCACCCGTGAGCTGAACTCCAAGATCACCAAGGCCAGCATCCGACAGCTGGTTTCGGCCGTACGATACGACTTCCCGAAGGATTTTTACAACCGTGGCGTGCTGATGATCGGCGGTAGCACCGACCTGTCGTACAGCCGCAAGGGAGGCTATTACGCCGGTGACCTCTCGGGCATCTCGGCGGGACGCATCCCGAAATGGTTTGAGTTCTTCTACAAGCCGGGACAGCGCATCTCCAAGATCAAGGATTGGTCAGAGAAGCTCGACGAGATGGTGAAAGCCGCTCCCAGCTGGGATATCGGCGTCATTGTGGGCGTGCCCGCCTGGGTACAGATCCTGCTTGAGCGCATCATCAAGGAATACAACCTGAAGACCATCCACGATTTGTGGCCCAACCTGATGGTTTACGTCCACAGCGGCGTGGCTTTCGCTCCCTACGAGAAGAGCTTTGAGCGCCTGTTTGGCAAGAAAGTGGTCTTTGTGGAGAGCTATCTCGCCTCCGAAGGCTACATCGCTTATCAGGTCGACCTGAAAAAACGCGTGATGCAGCTGTTGGTCGACAACGGCATTTATTTCGAATTTGTGCCTTTCAATGAGGAGAATTTCGACGAGAACGGCAACATCGTTGAGCATCCTAAGGCATTGACTTTGAGCGAAGTGGAGGAAAACACAGATTATGCGTTATTGCTCTCCACCTGCGCCGGCACTTGGCGTTACCTCATTGGCGATACCATTAAGTTCCTTCCGCCTGATGGGCCTCTTTACGGAGAACGTCCAAGGGGAGTCAACATCGCCATAACGGGCCGTACCAAGCAGTTTTTGAGCATCACGGGCGAGCACCTTTCGCAGGACAACATGACGCAAGCCGTTGAGATGCTGGCCGACGAGCTGGGTGTCGACATCACCGAGTTCACCGTGGCAGGCATCAAGCACGGCACCATGTACGCCCACCATTGGTACCTCGGCACCGACGACAAGATCGACCCGCAAGTGGCCATCAAAAAGATCGACGAATATCTCTGCAAGCTCAACGACGACTATGCCGTGGAGCGCACCGAAGCTATCAAGGAACTGTTTATTGACGTGCTGCCCACCCAGGTGTTCTACAAGTTCATGGAGGAAAAGATCGGCAAATGGGGCGGCGCCACCAAGTTCCCTAGGGTGCTGAAGGGCAAACGTTACGAAATGTGGGATGAATACCTCAAAAGCATGAACCTATGATCCGTTTCGTCTTTGATGCCATCGTTCTCGGTTTGACCCTAGCCATTGTTTTTGGCTTCGGTCCGGCGTTCATCACCCTGATTCAGACCAGCATACACCGTGGATTCCGCTCTGCGGCGTGGTTTGCGTTCGGCGTGTTCCTCAACGACGTGCTGATGGTGTCATTGTGTGTGCTGACTTCCATCCAGGTGGTGGCCAACAACGATCGAGAGTTGTTCTTCTTCAGCATCGGAGCGGGCATCATCCTGATCCTGTTTGGCGTCTTCACCTACACCCGAAAGGTGAAAGAGGACAATTTCAAGGGCATCAAGGAGCGAACGGACGAGATCATCGATGAAAACAAGGAAATCTTCAAGAAAGAGGACGACACTCCGAGATGGTTTGTGTTTGTCGGCAAAGGCTTTGTGTTGAACATCCTGAATCCTTTCGTGTGGATCTTCTGGTTCAGCACCGTCGCCATCACGGCAGGCAATATGGCTGGTAACAAACTGAAAATCTTGTTCTTTTTCGGCATCGTGTTGGCTACCTGTCTAGGCTGCGACCTGTTGAAGGCCAAAGGCGCGTCGTTTTTGAAACAATTCTTCAACCCCAAACGCATCCGCATCATGAATAACATCATCGGCGTGGGTTTGGTGTTGTTCGGCCTTTATTTCATCGTCAGCGGCCTCATTAAATTCCTTTAAATATTCTCCTTGAACTTGATGTCCTTGACGTTGAGCTGCAAAGTGGTCTTGCCTTGCCAGTAGTTGTATTCAAGGTGGTAGCAGATGCTGAACGGTTCGCCGCTGTGGATGCGCGCGAAGAGGTCACCCTTCTGGAAGGCGATGCCTGAGAACACGGTGTGTTCCACGTCGCCGAGCTGCGTCATGGTGAGTTTCAGGTGCTTATGTCCACCCACAGGCCGCGAGCCGCCGGTGTCGACGATGTTGTCGGACCAGAACACGGGAGCGGTGTTGCCCGGACCGAAGGGCGCGAATTGATTCAAGATGCGCATGAACTTTGCCGTGATGTCGTGGAACTGGATCTTGAGGTCGACTTCCAACTCGGGCACAAGATCCTCAAGGGTGAGATGCTCACGGATATAGGCCTCAAAACGACGACGGAACTCATCCACGTTTTCGGGTTTCATGGAGAGACCCGCGGCATATTTATGGCCACCGAAGTGCTCCAGCAGGTCGGAACAATGGTCGATGGCGTCGTAAATGTCGAAATTCTTGATGGAGCGCGCCGATCCAGTGATGAGATCGTTGGCGCGGGTGAGGACGATGGTGGGGCGATAGTAATAATCGGTAAGCCTTGATGCCACGATACCGATGACACCCTTATGCCAGTTCTCGTTGAAAATGACCGTGCTACGTGCGTTGCGCAGCTCTTCGTCGTCGGCGATCATGTTGAGCGCTTCTTCGGTGATGCCGTTGTCGAGCTCACGGCGTGTGTCGTTGAGTTCGTTGATGTTGGCTGCAAGCTTAAGAGCGTGCTCCTGTTGTTCCGCAAGCAGCAACCTGACCGAGTCAGAAGCCTTGTCGATACGTCCTGCGGCGTTGATGCGAGGGCCGATCAGGAAGACCAAGTCGCTGATGGTGAGCTCGCGGGTGAGCACGTTGGTGGTCTCGCCGTCGACACGGTCGGGATCGCCTTCACGGCGATAGACGTTGGCGTGTTGCAGAATGGCTTCGATGCCCGGACGCGGCTTTTTGTTGAGCTGCTTCAAGCCGTAATAGGCCAGCACACGGTTCTCGCCCGTGATGGGAACGATGTCGGCTGCAATGCTGACTGCCAACAGGTCGAGCAGTTCGTACACCTCATCGATAGGCAGATTCAGCCGCATGGAGAGCGCCGTGACGAGCTTGAAGCCCACGCCGCAACCCGACAGCTCCTTATAAGGATAGTTGCAGTCGGGGCGCTTCGGGTCGAGGACGGCGATAGCGGCAGGCAGCTCATCGCCGGCACGGTGATGGTCGCAGATGATGAAGTCCACACCCTTCTCGTTGGCATACTGGATGCGCTCCACGGCTTTAATGCCGCAGTCCAATGCGATGACCAACTTGAAGTCATTATCCGCGGCATAGTCGATGCCCTTGAAGGAGATGCCGTAGCCCTCATCGTAACGATCAGGGATATAAAATTCGATCTTCTTTTTCTTGAAGAATTTCTTCAAGTAGGTATACACCAAGGCAACCGCGGTAGTGCCATCCACGTCGTAGTCGCCATAAATCAGGATCTTCTCGCCGTTGTCGATGGCTTTCACCACACGGTCGACGGCACGGTCCATGTCCTTCATCAGGAAGGGATCGTGGAGCTGCGTGAGCGAGGGACGGAAGAAGATTTTTGCCTCATTATAGTTGGTGATACCGCGCTGGACAAGCAAAGTGGCTAGGTTCTCATCAATGTTGAGAGCCCTCACGATTTCTTCAACCTGTTGGTTGTCAACCGTTTTATTTAAAATCCACTTTGTCTCCATTATCGTAATTTTGAACTTGTAAAAATAAGAATAATTCTTTACCAAAAGAAAAAAACAAAAAATTATTTTTTTTTGACAATCGAAGTTGCATGGTGTCTCTATTTTTAATAATCTTGCATATTCAATTTTCCAAATCTTTTTAGTCTTGAAAAAAATTAAAACTGCCTTAATATCAGTATTTTATAAAACTGGGGTTGACACCGTGGTCTCTTTGTTGAAGGAGCAGTGCGTGCAGATATATTCCACCGGCGGGACGTATGACTACATCCGTAACCTTGATCCTACGGTGAAGTCGGTAGAGTCGCTGACGACCTATCCCTCCATCTTGGGCGGCCGTGTGAAGACCTTGCATCCCAAAGTGTTTGGCGGCATCCTTGGGAGGACGCACCTCGAGTCGGATCAACGCGAGATGGGTCAGTACGGCATTCCCGCCTTCGACCTGGTGATCGTGGATCTTTATCCGTTTGAGGAGACCGTGGCGAGCACCGACGACGAGAGCGCCATCATCGAGAAGATCGACATCGGCGGCATTTCCTTGATCCGCGCCGGCGCCAAAAACTTCAACGACGTGCTCATCGTGCCTTCGAGGAAACATTACGACGAGTTGATCCATCTGCTGAAGACCCAGAAGGGTGAGACCTCGCTGGAAGATCGCAAGCGCTTTGCCTGCTACGCCTTTGCCGAGAGTTCGAGTTACGACACCGCCATCCACCGTTGGTTTGCTCCCGACACGGAACTCCGCTATGGCGAAAACCCGCATCAGAAGGGCTATTTCCGCGGTGATCTGGATGCCTTGTTCGAGAAACTTCACGGCAAAGACCTGTCGTACAACAACCTGCTCGACCTCGACGCCGGTTTGAACCTCATCCGTGAGTTCGACACCACGGCTTTCGCCATCTTGAAACACAACAATCCCTGCGGCATTGCCTGCCGTCCCACGGTGAAGGAAGCCTATCTGGCTGCTTTGGCGGGCGATCCCGTTTCGGCTTTTGGCGGCGTGCTGGTGTGTAACCGTCCCATCGACTTGGAGGCCGCCGAAGAGATCAACAAACTCTTTGTGGAGGTCATCGTGGCTCCTGGCTATGAAGCTGGCGTGCTCGACTTGCTCTTCACCAAGAAAAACAGGATCGTATTGCGCTTGAAAGAAGATCTTTACAAAAAAGAGATCGTAAAGACGGCGCTGAATGGCTATCTGGTGGAAGACCGCGATATGCATACCGAGAGCGCGGCCAACTTCAAGGTGGTCACCAAGAAGGCGCCTACACAAAAAGAAATTGACGACATGATCTTCGCCAACAAGGTGGTCAAGCACAGCCGTTCCAACGCCATCACCTTGGCCAAAGACGGCCAGCTTTGCGCCTCAGGCATCGGTCAGACCTCCAGAGTGGATGCTTTGCGCCAAGCCATTGAGAAGGCCCAATCGTTCGGCTTCGACCTCCATGGCGCCGTATTGGCTTCCGACGCCTTCTTCCCCTTCGACGATTGCGTGAAACTGGCCCACGAAGCCGGCATCACAGCCATCGTGCAACCCGGCGGATCCGTCCGCGACCAGGAGTCGATCAACTGCTGCGACCAATTCGGCATCAGCATGGTATTCACCGGCTTCCGCCATTTCAAACATTAAATATTCTAAATTCTTACTTCTGAATTCTAAATTCTTAAAATAATGGGTGCTTTTTCATTCTTAAACAAAGAGATCGCTATTGACTTGGGTACAGCCAATACCGTCATCATATACAACGACAAGGTAGTCGTTGACGAGCCCTCCATCGTGGCCATCCAGCGCGACACGAAGAAGATCATCGCTGTCGGCAAGAAAGCCATGATGATGCATGGCAAGACCCATGAGAACATCAAGACCATCCGCCCGCTGAGGGACGGCGTGATCGCCGATTTCCAGGCCGCTGAGCACATGATGCGCGAGATGATCAAGATGATCAACTTCAAGAACACCTTCTTCCCGCCCAGCCTGAAGATGGTGATCTGCATCCCTTCGGGCATCACCGAGGTGGAGGAACGTGCCGTGAAAGACAGCGCTGAACAAGCCGGCGCCAAGGAAGTACGTCTGATCCATGAGCCTATGGCAGCCGCCATCGGTATCGGCATCGACGTGCTGGAGCCCACGGGCAACATGATTATCGACATCGGAGGCGGTACCTCCGAGATCGCCGTCATCGCCTTGGGCGGCATCGTCAACAACAAGTCCATCCGTATCGCCGGCGACGACTTCAACGCCGACATCGAAGAATACATGCGCAAGCAGCATAACATCATCGTCGGTGAGCGTTCCGCCGAACGCATCAAGATCGAGGTGGGCGCAGCCATCACACAACTCGACAACCCGCCTGAGGACTTCGCTGTGCAGGGTCGTGACATGCTGAGCGGCATCCCGAAAGAGATCAAGGTGAATTACGCCGAGATCGCCCACTGCCTCGACAAGAGCGTTATGAAGATCGAGACCGCCGTGCTCAACGCCTTGGAGCTCACGCCTCCCGAGCTGGCTGCCGACATCTTCCGCACGGGCATCTACCTCACCGGCGGCGGTGCCTTGCTGCGTGGCCTTGACAAACGTCTGGCCGCCAAGACCAAGCTGCCGATCCACGTAGCTGAAGACCCCCTGCGCGCCGTGGCAAGAGGCACAGGCATCGCCCTGAAGAACTTCGACCGCTTCACCTTCCTGATCAAATAAGGAATGTACAACCTCATACGATTCATACAAAAACACCATTTCGTGCTTCTCTTTTTGGTGCTCGAGGTGCTGTGCATCGTCTTCATGACGCTGACGCAGAACTTCCATCGCCAAAAAAGGATCAACACGACCAATGACATTGTGGGTAGAATCTATGAGACCGGCACCAGCGTCGGCGATTACTTCCGACTGGGCAAGATCAACCGCGAGCTGGCCGAGGAAAACGCCCTGCTGCGCCGACAGCTTGCTGTGACCGTCGACACCACCAAGAGCTACCTGGACACGATCAACGCCGACACCATCTATGAGTTCATCCCCGCCCGCGTGGTCAACAACACGGTGAATCGTCCAAACAACTATATCCTGATCGACAAAGGCGCTGCCGACGGCATCGAGAAAGACATGGGCGTCATTTCCAGCAGCGGCATCGTGGGCATCGTCGCCGACGTGAGCCAACACTACGCTTCGGTGATGAGCCTGCTGCACAGCTACACCACCATCAGCGTGCGCTTCAAGGACAGCGGACAGCTGGCCAACCTGCGCTGGGAGACCACCAACTACCGCTATGGCATGGTTGACGACATCCCTACCCATCTGAGACTTCAGAAAGGCGACACCATCGTCACCAGCTCCTATTCCTTCATCTTTCCCGAAAACCTGATGGCTGGCACCGTGATGGAGCTCATCCCTTCGCCCAGCGGCACCCTCAACAAGGCGAAGGTCAAGTTTGCCACCGACTTCTCCACGTTGAAAAACGTGTATGTGATTCACCATACCAACAAGGCCGAGCTTGACTCGCTGATCCTAAACCAACCGAAGCTATGAACAAGAGTTTGCTAAATATCATACGGTTTGTGGCGTTGGTGATCGCTCAGGTGCTGATTGTTAACCATATCCGCCTCGGCGGCTATGTGCATCCCTATATCTACCTCATCTTCGTGATGCTGCTGCCCATCAATATGCCAGGTTGGCAACTATTGGTCTCAGGCTTCGGCATCGGACTGGTGATCGACCTCTTCATGGGCACCTTGGGCATGCACGCCGGCGCTACCACCCTGATGGCTTTCTGCCGGCCCACTATTATCAAACTCGTCTCCGGCAGCCAGAAATTCGAAAACATCAAAGAACCGAATGTCAACCAACTGGGATTCCCTTGGTTCATACGTTATACGCTCTGCATGGTCGCGGTTCACAACTTCACGCTCTTCATGTTCGAAGGCTTCAGCTTCCACCTTGTGGGACAAGCCTTGCTGCGCATCCTGATCAGCGTGCCCGTGTCCGTGTTCCTGATCCTCCTGATACTCTATCTGTTCTCATCGACAACCAAGAAAAAAGAATTCTCCTGATGGCAACCAAAGAAAAAAGCGTGTTTTTCTGCAAATCGTGCGGCAACGAGTCGCCGAAATGGTTTGGGAAGTGTCCCGCCTGCGGCGAATGGAACACCTGCGTGGAAGAAAAAGAAGTAAGAAGTAAGAAGACAGAAGACAGAAGGCAGAAGACAGAAGGTGTTCCGATGCCGATCAAAGAGATAACCAATGCTGAGGAACAGCGGATTGTACTGCCTTTTGAGGAGTTCAACCGAGTGCTTGGCGGTGGATTAGTCTTAGGCTCTTTGGTGCTAGTTGGTGGCGAGCCGGGCATCGGTAAGTCCACACTGCTGCTGCAGACCGCCTTGCAGCTCAACAAGAAGGTGCTTTACATCTCCGGCGAGGAGAGCCAGACCCAGATCAAGATGCGCGCCGACCGTGTTGGCATTAAGAACGAGAACTGCCTGATCCTCACCGAGACCGACACCAAGGAGATCCTGAGGCATTTCAAAGAGGTGCAGCCCGACATCATCATCGTCGACTCCATCCAGACCTTGACTTCGCCTTACGTGGATGCCACGGCGGGCACCATCACGCAGATCCGTGAGACCGCCGCCGAGATGAACAAGATTGCCAAGAGCTATCAAGTTCCTGTGTTCCTGATCGGCCACATCACCAAGGACGGCAGCATTGCAGGACCCAAGATTTTGGAGCATATCGTAGATACATTGCTGCAATTCGAAGGCGATAGGCATTACGGTTTCCGCATCCTGCGCACCATTAAAAACCGCTTTGGATCAGCCTCGGAACTGGGCATCTTCGAGATGAACGCCAACGGATTGCGTGAGGTCACCAACCCCAGTGAGTTCCTGTTGTCGCAACGCGATGAGGAGGTGAGCGGTATCGCCATCGCCGCCACCATGGAGGGACAGCGGCCCATGCTCATCGAGACACAAGCCTTGGTAAGCACGGCGGCTTACGGCACGCCGCAACGCTCCAGCACCGGTTTTGACACTCGTAGAATGAACATGCTTTTGGCTGTGTTGGAAAAACGGGCAGGCTTCAAACTGGGCATGAAGGACGTGTTTTTGAACATCGCCGGAGGCATCCGTAGCGACGATCCCGCTTTGGATTTGTCAGTGGTCGCAGCCGTACTTTCGTCCAATGCCGACATCCCAATTGACAACCGCACGGCTTTTGCCGCCGAGGTAGGTTTGTCGGGTGAAATCCGTGCCGTCACTCGCATCGAGGCCCGCATCGCCGAAGCCGACAAACTGGGATTCGAGAAGATCTTCATCTCAAAATACAACGCCAAAGGCTTGGATACCAAGCGGTTCCATATTG
>JAGCPG010000107.1 GCA_017645245.1 Bacteroidales bacterium | reverse complement strand
GAGTTTGTCTCGCAACTGCTGCTGGAATGGTCGCTGTCGCCTGCTTTGGTGCCGGTAATCACCTTCGTTTTGGCAGCCCTGATCGGCTTCTCCACGGGTACTTCGTGGGGCACTATGGCCATCCTTTATCCCCTGATTCTGCCGGCTTCGTGGCTTTTGTGCCAAGATGAGGGCATGACCGTTGAAGCTTCCTTGCCTATTTTTTATAATGTGGTGGCTTCGGTGATGGCAGGTGCCGTCATGGGCGACCACTGCTCGCCGATTTCCGACACCACCATCATGAGTTCCTTGTCGAGCGGCTGCGACCACTTGCAACATGTGAGCACCCAGATGCCATACGCCCTGACGGTAGGCTCGGTGGCGCTGCTGGTCGGGGTACTGCCCACTGCGCTGGGATTCCCTTCTTGGGTGGCCTTCCTGTTGGCATTGGCAGTTTTAGGATTAATAATTCGTTTTATTGGAAAAAAAGCATAAATTTGCATGTCAAACTAGAAACACTAATTACCATGATCGAACTTGAAAACCTAAGCTTGGCTGACCTGGCCAATGTGAAGAAAGAGGCATTCGAGCTTCTTTACAACAAGAATCGTATTTCTTCTTGGGACGGACACCTTTACATCACCACCGACAAGGCTTACTTCGTTGTTGAGCAGAAAGTTGGCCAATCGTATGCTGATATAGGCGGCGCTCCAAAGTCATGGTGCATCGATCTGAGCGAGATCGCTTCATACGGAAAGTATGGCTTGGGCGGCTTTAAGATTGAGCTGAAAGACGGTAATGTGCTCCGTTTCACCAACGTGTTCCGCAAGAAACGTAATGCCATTATCGAGGCTCTTGAAGAGAACATGGGCAAGGCTTGATGAAAAAGCTGTTTTTCCTTATAGTTGGTGTGCTGTTGGTGCTGAGTGCATCCGCCCAGTGGAAGGTGGGGTCAGTACCCAACACCCGTTTGCAGGGTAACGAGATCCATGTGTCCGACCCTGACGGCTACCTCTCTGACAGCGCCGAGGCGTATGTCAATCGTGCCTTGAGCGACATCCGCGACCAGGCCGACGTGTTTTTGGTGACCTTGTCGACCATCGGCGACGAGGAGCCGAAGCATTTTGCCACTGCATTGTTCAACTATTGGGGTATCGGCGATGCCGAAACCAACAATGGCGTGTTGCTGCTCTTTGTGGAAGACCAACATGCCATGGAGTTCGAGACCGGTTATGGCGCCGAGGCCACCTTGACCGATGCCACTTGTGCCCAGATCTTCAACCGGACCATGGTACCTTATTTCAAGGCGGGCGACTATGAGGGCGGCTTTTGTGCTGGCGTGGCCGACATCGTAGAAGTCTATGGCGGCACCGTGCCTATGGGACTGAAGACCATGACATCTTCCTATCCCGAGTATTCAGATGACGAGGATATCGACCTTACTTGGGGTGAGGTGGGAGGCCTTTTCAGCCTTTTAATCATGATTTTGATGGTGTTCGTTATTCCGGTCGTTTCGTTTTTCAGATGGATTGCAAATCTGCTGTCAGGCAAGAAAAAGGAAACCGATCTGAAGGAAACCGCCGATGTTTTTGAGCAGGAAGGGCTCAAACTCATCAAGGATGTCTCCACTGGATGGAAGGCCTCGGTTTGGGAAGGGAAGGGCTTCCTTCGTTTTCTGGTTTATGGTGTCGGAGCCTGTGCCATCTTTGTTTTGGCCTATTCATACGTGTCAAAATGGATGCCCGAAGCCTCGGAGGATAAACAGTACATCTGGGCCTTGCTTTTAGGCTGGATTGCCTATTTCACCGCAACCGGCCTGATACAGAATACGATGCTTTTGGCAAAAGCCAATAAGGCCGCGGAGACTTCGAAGAGTCCGAGAAATATTTACAGATTGGCGAAGAAAGACCCACATTCACTTTTGACTAGAGTGTTTGCCCCATGGATTGGCATTCCCTTCTCCCTAATGCTGAAGAAACGCATGAAACAAAGCGTTCAATGCGTTTGTCCCACCTGCGGAGCCGACATGATGGCTGACGAGACCTTCCAGCTGCCGGAGAAACGTGCAGCTGAGGAGATGGCCGGAGGATACCATTTCACCCCGTGTCGGTGTGCCAACGGACATGTGTACGTGCTGCGTGAGCATGGCTCACGTTATAGCAGTGTTGAGCATTGCAAAGCGTGTGGGGCTTTTGCCGCAAAAAAGATCAAGGAAACCACCACCATTTCACCGACATACTCGTCGAGCGGGATGAAAGAGATTACTTACGAGTGCCAATATTGCCATGTGAAACGTGTTGCCACACAATCCATCCCGAGGCTCACTCGCAGCACCAGCAGCAGTTCTGGTTATCATAGCTCAGGTCATCACAGTTCACACCGTTCTTCCGGTTCCTTCGGTGGTGGCCGTAGCGGCGGTGGCGGTCATTCCGGAAGATGGTAGTGTTACTCCGAAGAATTAATTAACGCTGACCCTCGTACTGCTGCACTTCGTCGTACTTATAGACCAGTTCAATACCCACTTGTTTGAACATCTCCTCCGACTCGGCACCGTCGTGATAGCGGCGTTCGCACACCACGCGCACGATGCCACAGTTGATGATGAGCATGGCACAGGTGCGGCAGGGCGTCATGCGGCAATAAAGCGTGCTGCCATCCAAAGCGATGCCTCGGCGGGCGGCTTGGCAGATGGCGTTCTGCTCGGCATGGACGGTGCGGACGCAGTGTTGGGTCACGGTTCCGTCTTCATGGATGACCTTACGGAACAGATGCCCCACGTCGTCGCAGTGAGGGAGGCCCTTGGGCGATCCTACATAGCCTGTCACCAAGATCTGTTTGTCCTTGACGATGACGCAGCCGCTTCGGCCACGGTCGCAGGTGGCGCGCTCGCTGACGGTGTCGGCGAGGTTCAGGAAATAGTCGTCCCATGAGGGGCGGACATGCAGCTTGCAGAGCACTTTCGCCAGCTGCGGGTGCAGCTCGGCGCTGGTGCGGTCGTTCATAAACACGAAGTCGGCTTGCTTGATGCAGGCGCAGAGGATCTGCTTGTTGGGGTCGGTGGCAGTCATCTCGAGAACTTCGATGGCCACGAAGGTATCGAAGCTCAAGTGGTCGGTCTCCGACCACCGCATGTAGATACGGT
>JAGCPG010000106.1 GCA_017645245.1 Bacteroidales bacterium | reverse complement strand
GTGGCCGTGTTGATCGTTACCTTCCTATTCTTCTGGTTTGGCGTGGTGCATAACTTCAGCCATGCCTTGATCGGCATCCTGGTTGTGGCCGTCATTGCCTTCCTGTTCACCACCGTGGCCGCCAATGCCATCGCCATCGTGGGCAGCAACCCCGTGAGCGGCATGACGCTGATGACCTTGATCTTAGCCTCGTTGGTGATGGTCGCTGCTGGACTGAGTGGTCCGCAAGGCATGACCGCCACCTTGATCATCGGCGGTGTGGTCTGCACGGCTTTGGCTGTGGCAGGCGCGTTCATCACCGACCTGAAAGTGGGTTATTGGATTGGCACAACACCTAAGAAACAAGAGCTTTGGAAGTTCGTTGGCGTGGCCGTTGCCGCCGCCACTGTGGCTGGTGTGATCATGGTGCTGAACAAGGCCTACGGTTTCGTGGGTGACGGCGCCTTGGTGGCTCCTCAGGCCAACGCCATGTCAGCCGTCATTGAGCCGATGATGTCAGGCGGCAACGCCCCCTGGCTGCTCTACGGCATCGGCGCCGCCATCGCCTTGATCCTCAACTTCTGCAAGGTGCCGGCGTTGCCGTTCGCCTTGGGCATGTTTATCCCGATTGACTTGAACATCCCATTGCTCATCGGTGGTGCAGTGGCATGGTTTGTCAGCAGCCGCAGCAAGGAGCAGAAGCTCAACGATGCCCGTTACAACCGCGGTACTTTGATCGCCTCCGGCTTCATCGCCGGCGGTGCCTTGATGGGTGTGGTGAGCGCCATCCTCAAGTTCTGCAATGTGGATGCCGTGGCGCGTACTGCCGACGGTGGCTTCTTCAACGAAACCCCGTGGGCCGGCCTCATCGCCTTGGTGATGTATATCGCCATCATCGTTTACATGATTTGGGATTCGAAAAGAGCTAAAGTAGAAGAATGAAAAAAACAAGTATATTAGGCTTATTGCTGCTTGCCTTCATGCCGCTTTTTGCGGAGCATGTCGATCCCGAGACCGCCCGCAAGGTGGCAACCACCTTTCTGAGTAATAACGGTGCGAAAGCCGACCAGCTGACCGATCTCTCCAAGTCGGCGAGTTTCCCGAATCTATACATTTTCACGACCGAGGAGAGCTTCGTGGTGATGGCAGCTGATGACTGCGTGAAGCCTATTTTGGGGTATTCTCTGACGGAAAAGTTTATCACCGATGACATGCCTGATAATATTAGATGGTGGTTACAGGGATATAGTGATCAGATTCAAGATGTCAAAGACAGCCATCAGAAGGCTAACCACGATATCACAAGGCAGTGGAAAGACCCTAGGGAAGGAACAAACACCCTTCTCAAATCAAGGACTGAAGTCGGTCCTATGATTACTACAAAATGGAATCAAAATTATCCCTACAACCTATATTGTCCCACGGATTCAGAAATAACCAGACCAGATTTAAACGGCCATGTTCCTACAGGCTGTGTTGCCACAGCCATGGCACAAGTAATCAAATACCACAATCATCCAGCACAAGGGATTGGTTCTCATAGTTATTTACACAATACTTACGGAATTCAATCTGCCGACTTTGGTGCGACGATCTATGACTGGAATAATATGCCCACTCAAATCTCTTCCAGTTCACCCATCGCCCAACAACAAGCAGTGGCAACCTTAATCCGCCATTGTGGCATTGCAGTAGAGATGGATTACGGTAAAGAGGGCAGCGGTGCATTACCTCATGACATCACACCTGCGCTAAAAACCTATTTCAATTTTAGCCAAACCGCCCGATATGTTAAACGTTCAGAAATAATGGGCAACAATCAGTTGAATACATTTTACACAGATGAAGAGTGGATTGCTTTGATTCAATCTGAATTAGACGCAGGCCGTCCGATCATCTATGGAGGATTTAGCAACACAACCTCGGGCAGCGGCCACTCATTTGTATGTGATGGCTATGGGAAAGACGGATACGACAATGACTGGTTCCACTTCAACTGGGGATGGAACGGCAATTATAATGGTTACTACAGCATCAACAACATGACCCCAGGAAGCGGTGGAATTGGCGGAGGGGCTTACGACTACTCTTATCGCCAAGATGCTGTGATCGGGATCAAACCTTCAACGAACAGCGTTAATCCCTCAGACCTAACCTACACGCTCAATGGTACATCACTCACCCTCAATTGGTCGTGCGATGGAGATGTTTCGAGTTTCAACATCTATAGTAATGGCAATTTGATTGGCAACGTGTCAACCAATTCCTATTTAGTTCCTATTCCTTACGGCACCAATGTATATTTTGTCCAAAGCGTTAATGCTGATGGAGAGCTTTCTCTTTCCTCAAATAGGGTTACCGTTACTGTAGATTATCCAACTCCTATCGTTGAGGATCTGTCAACCACCATTATTGATAATAATGTCTCCTTTTCCTGGACCGCATCCGATTGGTGCTATCCTGAAACGCCTTCCGCAACTTTGACTTATGGGAATGGCATTTATTCAAACACTATAGGTACCATTGGACAAGCTAACATGTATTGGGGGCAACGCTTCCCTGCTGAGGACTTAGCAATCCATCAAGGCAAAGTAATTTATAAAATCTCTATTTATGTTACCGAAGTAGGTACTTATGATTGTATTCTCTACAAGGGGTCTAACAGCTCTTCCAAAGAGCTATCCCCAGAAACACAAATTACCACTTTCCCCATCTATCCATCAACTAAAGGATGGTTTGATATTATCCTAGATGAAACGGTTGAAATAGATGACAGCCAAGACCTTTGGGTATTCTTCCATGACACCGAATTAAAACTTTATCCCGCCGCATTTTGCGATGATCTGATATCTACAGAAGGAAACTATTATTCCGCAGATGACCCCTTAACTTCCGAAATATACACACTAAGTAACACGTCTTGGCTCATCCGCACCTACCTCACCGATGGCGCCTACACCTACAACCTTTATCAGGATGGGGAAAAAATTGGCGAAAACCTAACCTCAACCAGCTATTCCAACGTCAGTTTGAGCGATAATAAGCCGAACCTTTTCACCGTGACAACCAATTATTACGGCGGAGAAGCCGAATCGAACACCGTTGGCTTCGCCAAAGGCGATGCTGAACTTAGCACCCTGGAGATGGAGGAAAACGACAAGATGACCCTGCTCGAGAACAGCACTCTCACCGTTGGAACGCTCAGCAACTCCGATCCCGCCAACCTCGTGTTGGAAAACGGCGCCCAGCTCATCACCAGTAGCGAAGACGTTAAAGCCACTGTAAATAGAACTATCACGACATTTACTGGATCGAACGACAAGGGGAACTGGCACCTTATCGCCTCACCCATGACCGACGAATTTCCTATCAGCAATACCAGCCTGATCTCGGAAACAGAATCCAATTACGACCTCTATATCTTCGACCAAAACTACCAAGGTCAAGAATGGAGAAACTTCAAAGGAACTGGAGAAGGCCACTTCAGCTCCATCAAAAACAAGGTCGGATACCTTTATGCCAGCGCTGAGAACACCAACGTCTCGTTTGCCGGCACCCTCAACAGTACTGACGGTCAGGTCGCCATTGCTTTCACCGACGACAAGGCCTTATCGGGCTACAACCTTGTGGGCAATCCCTTCCCCTGCGAAGCCACCATCGACAAAGGCGATTATTACCGCATTGTGGAGACCGAGGAAGGATCGAAGCTGCAACTTGCCAGTTCGGCCATCGCCCCCATGGAGGGTATTATTGTGAAAGCCGCCAATAGCGATGACCAAACCGTCACTTTCAGCAAAACAACGGCCAAGGGAACCCGTATGTCAAGTGGCATGATCACCATGAGCGTAAGCCGTGAGCGTGGTCAAGCGCTGGACATCGCCCGCATCCGCCTCGAAGGCGATCTCAATTGGGAGAAAATCAACCTGCACAAAGGCGGCACCCAGCTTTTCATCCCACAAGACAGTACGGATTATGCGATGGTCGTCAAAAAGGATCAAACGGCCATCCCCGTCAGCTTCAAGGCTTCACAAGACGGCATCTACACCCTTGACATCGAGATTGAAGGCCTTGACCTAGACTACCTCCACCTCATCGACAACATCGCCGGTACCGACATCGACCTACTGACCACGACGAGCTACACGTTCGAAGCCAAAAACGACGATTACATGTCAAGGTTCCGCCTCCTGTTCAGCGCCTTTGACGAGGATCAAACCGATGAACTTGCCGAAGGCAACATCCAGATTTTGGATGTGACGGGACGTGTTGTCAGAACCTATCATGGAAACATGCGTTGTGTCCCAACGGAGGGGATGGCACCTGGCGTCTATGTCCTTCGGTCCGTCAACGGAAACGAGACTAAAACAGAAAAAATCATCATTAAATAACAAATCATGAAATACAACAGAGTACTCCTTAAACTTAGCGGCGAAGCCCTGATGGGCAGCCAGCAATACGGCATTGACCCACAACGTTTGAACGACTACGCCGACGAAATCATCGAGGCTGCCAAGGCCGGCGTGCAGATCGGCATTGTCATCGGCGGCGGCAACATCTACCGCGGCCTGCAAGGCGCCTCCAAAGGGATGGACCGCATCCAAGGCGACTACATGGGCATGCTCGCCACCGTCATCAACTCGATGGCCATGCAAAGCACATTGCAAGGTAAAGGCCAGAAAGCCACCCTGCTGGCAGGCCTTTACATCGACCGCATCGCCGACACGATGAGCTCAGCCAAGGCCATCCTCCTGCTGGAAGAAGGTCACATCGTGATCATGGGCGCCGGCACCGGCAACCCCTTCTTCACCACCGACACCGGCAGCGCCCTCCGCGCTGTGGAGATCAAGGCTGACATCATCCTGAAAGGCACCCGCGTGGACGGCATCTACACCGCCGATCCCGAGAAGGATCCCACTGCCACCAAGTTCGACCATATCACCTACGACGAGGCCTACCAGCGCAACCTGAAAGTCATGGACATGACCGCCTTCACCATGTGCAAGGAGAACAACATGCCGATGTACGTGTTCGACATGAACACCAAGGGGAATTTGATGAAGGTTCTCAAAGGCGAAGAGATTGGCACTCTTGTGACAAAATGAGGTGAGAGGTGAAAGGTGAGAGGTAGAAAGCATCATTTAAGAACAGTACGGAACAAGACCAGCCGTAAGCTGGATTACATCCTTTTGGGTGTGATCTTGCTGACGGCTTTCGGCCTCCGCTTTTGGCTGAACGGGATGTGGTCAGGGCTGTTGTTCGCCTTTGTCAACACGGTTTCCATCGGGTTGGTGTACTACATCGGCAAACTTTGGAACGGACGCAAGACCGGCCTGTTGGTTGCCGCCTTCTTCGCCGTCAGCCAGCTCTCGATGATCCAAGGGCAGACACCTGTGGTCACCACGCCATGGCCCGTCAACATAATAGATTACGTACGATACAGCATGTACGACTCCTATCTCTTTATGTTCACCATGGGACTCCTTATCATCCTGCCTTTCATCCTCGGTCGGTGGAACAAGAAGATGCGCATCATCGGCTGGGTCAGCATTGCGGGCTTCTTCATCCTCCCGCTCCTTTTCTTCCCCTTCCTGATCATCACCCTGTTCTCGTTCTACCGTTGCAGCACCATGACCAAGTACCAGACCGTCCTTGCCGTGGTTGGCTTACTTTTCATCGGATCATGTGCTTTGTTTTTATAAAAAATGTTATTTTTGCACTCAAATCTTTGAAGCTATGACAGACGAATCTCAATTTGTATTAGACGAAGCCACTGAAAGCATGGACAACACCATCAAGCACTTGGAGCATGAATTCCAAGGCATCAGGGCGGGAAAAGCCAGTCCAGCCATGCTGAATGGCGTTATGGTTGAATATTACGGCACTACGGTTCCTATCGAGCAGACCGCCAATATCGGATGCCCCGATGCACGTATGATCGTGGTGGTTCCTTTTGACAAGAGTGCACTCAACAACATCGCCAAGGCCATTCTGAATGCCAATTTGGGATTCAACCCCATGAACAATGGCGAGTTGCTCCGCATCTCCGTTCCCCCGTTGACTGAGGAGCGCCGCCGCGAGCTCGTCAAGCGCACCAAGACCGCTGCTGAAGACGCCAAGGTCGGCATCCGCAACATCCGCCGTAGCGCCAACGACGAAGCCAAGAAGCTTGAGAAAGACACCATCTCAGAGGACGAGTCCAAACTGCTTCAGGAAGAAATCCAGAAGCTCACTGACAAATACATCAAGAAGATTGATGACCTCACAGAAATGAAGTCAAAAGATATTTTGACCGTGTAAATGAAAAAAGGAGCCTCGGCTCCTTTTTTCATTTAGATAATACATTCTCGATCGCCATTCCGAACAACTGCTCCAAGGTCAGTCCGAAGCATCGTGCCTGCGATGGTATGATGCTCGCCTCTGACATGCCAGGAACTATGTTGGCCTCAATGAAAAACACGCCTTCTTTGCTGACGATGTAGTCCATACGGACAAAGCCCTTACATTCCAGTTTATCATAGAGCATGGCCGTGGTTGCCTTGATTTCGATTTCGATGTCCTCATCCACTTGGGCTGGCGTAATCTCATCACACTTGCCGGCGGTGTATTTCGCCTCATAGTCAAAGAACTCGTTTTTGCTGCAAATCTCGGTGAGCGGGAATACCATCATCTTGCCTTTGAAATTCATGGCTCCGCAACCGAACTCACGACCATCGACGAACTTCTCGCACATTATTTGACGGCCGGCAGCTCTCGCCGTGAAAATGGCAGGAACCAGTTCTTCGGCAGTTTTCACTTTGGTAACGCCTACGCTGGAGCCATTGCACGTCGGCTTGACAAACAGGGGAAGTCCCAACTGTTTGATGATTTCTTCGGCATCATAATCCTCACCTTCATTAATTAGCACGGAAGGAGACACATTGACACCATATGAAGCCACCAGACGCTTGCAAAAATCCTTGTGGAACGTAAGAGCGCAAGTGGTCAAAGGTGATGAAGTGCAAGGAATACCCAATAACTCCAAATAACCTGACAACGGTCCGTTCTCACCAGGCTCGCCATGCACTGCATTGAAGGCCACGTCGAATTTGGTCTTGTGACCGCCAACGGAGATGGAAAAATCATTCTTGTCGACGTCGACCCGGGTACCGTCTTTCAAAAGTCCGTACCATCCCTTTTTCGAGACCACAATGATTTTTGAGTTATACAACTCCCTGTTCAGGTTTTCTTTCACGACCTGAGCACTCTTGACGGAAATCTCAAATTCACCGGAATCTCCGCCACAAACTATCGCTACATTCTTCATATCCAAAATATTTACTAAATTTGCCGCTAAATTAGTAAATATGGGTAAACTTTCGTTTCTAAAACAAAAGAAATTCTATATCAATCTTTTGGTGATCATCTTGCTGAGTTTCTTCATGTTATGGTTGGCCATCAAATTATTGAATGTCTATACCAGGCACGGAAAAGTCCACGAACTGCCCGATTTCACCGGCATGACCACCACAGAAATCGAGCGAAGCTACGGAAACGACTACCATTTCATCCTCATTGACAGCGTTTATTCGAAGACCGAGGCGCCGGGCACCATCGTCCAGCAGGATCCGTTGCCGAATTCGAAAGTCAAGCTTGGGCGCAACGTGTATTACATCATCGTTGCCATGGCGCCCGAAAAGACCCGCATGCCCAACCTGAACAACCTCTCGTTACGCCAGGCGCTGGTGTTGCTCGAGTCGAACGGCTTGAAGGTGGAAGGTCTGAAATACGTGGATCACTTCGCCAGAAACGCCATCTGCGAACAACGTTACGAAAACCGCATCATCAAACCAGGAACCGAGATCAACAAGGGCAGCAAGATCATGCTCTACGTAGGTCTTGGTCCAGATCAACAGAAAACTCCACTGCCCTCGCTTTACGGCATCCCAGCCGAAGAAGTGCAACACATCCTCAACATGGCCGGACTGAACCTAGGCAACGAGGTCTACGATGATCACGACAGCATCCAGCACATGAAGGTTTACCGGATGGAACCACCGTATAGCAAGGGATTGGTCAACCCGGGTTCTTTTGTGAACGTTTGGTACCATTCCGACAGGTCGTTCGACTTTGAAAAGGAACGCAACAAGTCATTGCAAGAAGACTCCCTCAAGTTTGCCGAGGAACGACAGGCTTTGACGGACACGGCAACAACCATTATTGACACCTTATCATCCAATGAAGAAGAGCATTATGAAGACGATTTTTAAAAGCATAGGACTGGCATTGCTGATCAGTCTCCTTCCCAACCTAGTTTCGGCACAAGTGCAAACCCTGCCTTTCTTTGACGATTTCAGCAACTCCCGGATCTATCCCGACAGCACCAAATGGATGGATCGGAACGTGTATATCAACTCGGGATTCCCGAAAAATCCCATCACCCACAATGCCGCCACCCTTGACGTGCTTGACGAAAACGGATGCGTTTACGAATATGCCATCAGCAACCCCTTCATCGCCGAATACCTTACCTCGGCCACCATTCGCCTCGACTCCGTTTTTGATCCCACGCCCAAAGCTTTGACGCCCTCTGACTCGCTCTATTTCAGCTTCTTCTACCAACCTCAGGGCAACGGCAATCCACCCGAGCCACAGGACTCGCTGGTGCTTGAATTCGGGCGCATCGAAGAACTTGACACTATCTGGGAACACGCCTGGAGCACCCCTGGAATGACACTGTCACACTTCCTCCAAGAAAATGACAGCAACTACTTCAAGCAGGTCATGATCCCCATCACCGACTTGAGGTATTTCACCTCCACGTTCTGCTTCCGTTTCTACAACTACGCCAGCATCCTCAACTCGTCGCAGCCCTCGGGCAGAGGCAACGAGGACAACTGGAACATCGACGTGGTGTATCTCGATTACAACCGAAGCTTCAACAACACCTCTTACCCGAAGATCAGCTTCGCCGGAACGGCTCCGTCCTTCCTGAAGCGTTATCAATCCATGCCTTACAGGCATTACCGCGCCAATCCTGTCGCCAATATCGCTGTGGACTATGAAATCCACGCCTCCAACCTCGACAACTTGAGTCACGACCTGCAATACTATTACACCATCGATCAAGTGGCGGGCACCCAACACAGTTCCTACACAGAGCCTCTTCCTTTCAACGCCGAACCCCTTGCCTATTGCCAGTCATTCCCTTCCATCGTCGACGTGTTGTTCAACTTGAACTATGACCGCGACACCACCTCCTATATTATCCGTCACTATCTCGTCGACAACACCTGCACTCCGCCGATGATCGACTCGTTAGTTTGTCATCAAGGCTTCTACAACTATTTCGCTTACGATGACGGCAGTCCTGAGCGGGGTTATGGCGTAGAGCCCGCCGGAGGCGCTTTCGCCGTCAGATTCGACTTGGCCGAGATGGACACCATCCGTGGCGTGCAGCTGCTGTTCAACCACACCCTTCACGATGCCAACAGCAACTATTTCGACATCGTGGTTTGGAAGGACAACAACGGCAAGCCCGGCGATGAGCTTTACCGCCTCTCTAGCTGCAAGCCGCGTTGGGAAGACCAGCTTTACAAATTCGTATATTATCCGTTCGACAGGCTCATCAAACACAACGGAGCCTTCTATATGGGCCTCGTCCAGCAAACCGGCGGCGTTATCAACATTGGATTCGACTCGTCAATCGACAATTCGCAATACAACTTCATCAACGTCACCGGATCATGGCAACAGAGCGCCGATCCTGGTTCCATCATGATTCGACCCGTGGTTGGCGGCAACTATTTCATCGGAGTTGACGAGCAACTTGTAGAGCAGGATGTCAGGATTTATCCCAATCCAGCCTCCTCCTCCATCCATATCGACGGCGTCAGCAATGGCACATCCATCGCTGTTTACGATATCACCGGTCGTCAAGTCATGCAAGAGGCTTTCCGCAATGAGCTTTCCGTAAGCCATCTCAGCAACGGTCTCTACCTCTTGAACATCACCACCGCCGAAGGCAACGTCATCACAAAAAAAATCATGGTCAACCAATGAGCGAAGAGCTACTTGACGACATCCTCGACAACGAGAGCACCGAAGAGGAAAGCGGTGAACTCTACGAGCATATCCGAATCGTGGTCGACAAAGGCCAGGCGCAGGAGCGCATTGACACCTTCCTGACCAACCACATCCAGAACATCTCGCGCAACCGTGTGCAGAACGCCGCCAAGGCTGGCAATATCCTTGTCAACGACAAGGCGGTGAAGCAGAACTACAAGGTGAAGCCCAACGATGTCATCTCCATCGTGTTCAGCTATCCGCCCCGCGATGTCACCATCACCCCACAGGAGATTCCTTTGAACATCGTCTATGAGGACGACGACGTCATCGTGATCAACAAGCAGGCGGGGCTGGTAGTGCATCCCGGCCATGGCAACCTCGACGGCACCTTGCTTCACGGCTTGGCATGGCATTTCGAGCAGACCCATCAAAACGTGGAGAACAAGTTTGGCTATCTGGTGCACCGCATCGACAAGGACACCACCGGCTTGATGATCGTGGCCAAAAACGAGACCGCCCAGGCCATCTTGGCACACCAGTTCTTCGAGCACAGCATCCATCGCCGTTACCACGCTTTGGTGTGGGGCGACTTCGACGAGGACGCGGGCACCATCGAAGGCAACATCGGGCGCAGCCCCAACGACCGCCGCAAGATGATGGTCTATCCCCAAGGTGATCATGGCAAGGAAGCCATCACGCATTGGCATGTATTGGAACGTTTCGGCTACGTCACCCTCAACGAATATCGTTTGGAAACCGGCCGCACCCACCAGATCCGCGTCCACTCACAATACATCGGGCATCCTCTCTTCAACGATGCCACCTACGGCGGTGACCAGATCCTGAAAGGCACCACTTTCTCAAAATACCGCCAGTTTATCGACAACTGCTTCAAGCTACTGCCCCGTCACGCCCTGCACGCTAAGGAACTCGGCTTCGTGCATCCCACAACAAAGAAAGAGATGCTGTTCACCTCCGAGCTGCCTGAGGACATGAGCGCCGTGTTGGAAAAATGGCGCAGATATGTGAAAGTTGAGAGTTGAGAGGTTATATCTGAGAGGTTAGAAAAGCGACATATTCCCTGACCCCGTCTTCAAGGCTGGTAAACGGTACCGTGTAACCCACACCACGCAGTTTGGCCATATTGGCCTCAGTGAAATACTGGTATTTGTCACGGATGTTCAACGGCGTATCGATGAATTCGATGCGTGTTTCCTTGCCCATGGATTTAAAGGTGTTGTCGGCCAGATCATAGAATGAGCGCGCCTTGCCAGTACCGACGTTATACAAGCCACTAGCAGGTTGATGTTGCATCAGCCAAAGGATCACCTTGGCCACATCCTTTACATAGACGAAGTCACGCAGCTGTTGACCGTCCTTAAAGTTGGGATTGTGAGACCTGAACAGTCTGACTTGGCCCGTCTCGTTGATCTGTCGATATGCATGTAGGATCACCGAAGCCATCTTGCCTTTGTGGAACTCATTGGGGCCGTACACATTGAAAAACTTCAATCCCGCCCAAAACGGAGGCTGTTCCTTTTGACTTAAGATGTATTTGTCGACCTCATTCTTTGATCGGCCGTAAGGATTCAGCGGCTGCAAGCGCTCAACGACATCGTGCCGGTCGTCATAGCCCAGTTCACCCATGCCGTATGTTGCTGCCGAAGAAGCATAGATTAAGGGAATTTGATACTCCGTACAAAGATTCCAGATGCCGATGGTATAATCCACATTTAGCTTTTGGAACACGTTGTAATCGAACTCCGTGGTATCAGTCCGCGCCCCAAGATGGATGACGAAATCCACCTTTTCATGGTTTTCCTTGAACCAATCCAAGAAGCCATTTCGATCAAGCAAGCCTTGATACTGCTTGTCTTGGTAGTTTCTCTGTTTTTCCTTTTTTGAAAAATCGTCCACCAGCATCAAATCCTGGCGGCCACAACCATTGAGAGCCCCGACCACGTTGCTCGCAATGAAACCCGCTGCACCGGTAACAATGATCATGCTTTTGCCTTCTCCCCCAAGGCTTTATCTAAATCGAGTAAGAATTTCTTGGTCTTGTCCAAAGTCTCGAGAAGCATCACCCGCTCTTCGTATTCGGAAAACTTCTCCTTCAAGGCCATCTTGGCGCCCGCCAGCGTATAGCCTTTCACCTTGGTGAGATGATAGATGACATGGACGTAACGGACATCGCGCTCAGTAAACAAGCGGTTGCCTTTCTTGTTCTTTCGGGGACGGAGCACATCGAACTCGTTCTCCCAATAACGAATCATCGAGGTGTTGACGCCAAACATCTTGGCCACCTCGCCAATCGTGTAATAATACTTTCCCGTTGTGTTTTCTTCCATAACTTAATCCATTGTTAATGAAGGCATTGATGCTTGTTCCAATATCTTTTCATATTCTTCAGGCGTGAGGTCGTTGAAGAAGAAATTGATTGGATCGATGGCCTTGTCGTTTTTAAGCACCTCGTAATGCAGATGCGATCCCGTTGACTTTCCTGTGCTGCCCACATAGCCGATCACTTGGCCACGCTTCACCTTCTGTCCCTTCTTGACCGCGAACTTCGAGAGGTGGGCGTAGTTCGTCTTGTAGCCATAGCCATGATCCAACGTAATCATGTTGCCATAGCCCCAGTGGTTACGTTCCACCGACACCACCTCGCCATCGCCAGTGGCGAAGACCTCCGTGCCGACGGCCGCTGCAAAGTCGATGCCGCTGTGGAACTTGGAGATCTTATAGACAGGATCGGTACGATAGCCGAAATAGGATGAGATCTGCCTGATTTCCGACTCCTTCACAGGGATAATGGCAGGCACGCAGGCCAGCATCTGGGCCTTGTTGCGCGCCATACGGAGCACCTCGTCGTACGACTTCGACTGGTAATAGAGCTGGCTTGCGATGACATCAAGCTTGGTGGCCACCGCCAGCACCATATCCGAGTTCTTGTAGCCATATAGGTCTTCATATCGGTCGGCCTTCAGGAATCCTGATTTCCGCAACGAGGAAGGGACAGGTTCAGCCTCAAAAATCTTACGGTAAACATTGTTGTCGCGCTGTTCCATGTCCTCCAAAAGGACCTCCATGTCATCCAGCTTGTCGTCAAGAATCTCGTACTGCAGCTTCAGGTATTCGATCTCGCGAGCCTGCATTTTTTCCTTCGGCGAGCCGAAAAAGAAATAAATCAGCAACACGATGAAAAACGCAAAAACAATAGTGGTAAGCAAAAACACGATCACACGGCCCACGCGATTGCCCAAAGGCTCCTTAAACAAGTCAAAGCTTAAGGTCTTCGGGTTGAAAACGTACTTGTTATCTTTCTTTTGCTTTGCCATTTTAAATGTAAAAGAGTACAAAATTACAAAAAAAGCCTAACTTTGCATGTTTTTTAAGAAATTCATTCAATGAACGCTTACGAAATCAGAAATAGCTTCTTGGACTTTTTCCATTCCAAGCAACACGCCATTGTGCCTTCCGCTCCCATCGTCGTGAAGAACGACCCGACGCTCATGTTCACCAACGCCGGCATGAACCAGTTTAAGGATATCTTCCTGGGTAACCAACCAGCCAAGTGGAACCGTGCCGCCGACACACAGAAATGCCTTCGTGTGTCGGGCAAACACAATGACTTGGAAGAAGTTGGCCACGACACCTACCATCACACCATGTTCGAGATGCTCGGCAACTGGTCGTTTGGCGACTATTTCAAGAAAGAAGCCATTGCATACGCTTGGGAATACCTCACCGAAGTAGTGAAGATCGATAAGGACAAGCTCTACGTCACCGTGTTCGGCGGCGACGAGAAGGACGGCCAACCCGCTGATATGGAGGCCTACGGCTATTGGAAGGAGCATGTTTCTGAGGATCGTATCATCTACGGCAACAAGAAGGACAACTTCTGGGAGATGGGCGAGACGGGTCCATGCGGTCCCTGTTCGGAGATCCACATCGACCTGCGCGACGAAGAGGCCCGCAAGCAAATTCCCGGCCGCGAACTGGTCAACAAGGACGATCCGCAAGTGATTGAAATATGGAACCTCGTGTTCATGCAATATAACCGCATGGCCAACGGCCAGCTGGTGGAGCTTCCCGCCAAGCATGTTGACACCGGCATGGGCTTCGAACGCCTGGTCCGTGTGCTGCAAGGCAAGACTTCCAACTACGACACCGATGTGTTCCAACCCATCATCCAAGCCATCGCCAAGACGTCAGGCATTGAATACGGCAAGTCCGAGAAGACTGATGTGGCCATGCGCGTCGTCGCTGACCACCTGCGCGCCGTCAGCTTCGCCATCGCCGATGGCCAGCTGCCGTCGAACAACGGCGCCGGATATGTCATCCGCCGCGTGTTGCGCCGCGCCGTGCGCTACGGTTTCACCTTCTTGGGCTTCGAGGAGCCTTTTGTCTGCAACCTGCTGCCCATCCTGGTCCAACAGATGGAGCATAACTATCCTGAAATCAAGGCGCAACAAGAGCTCGTCAGCAAAGTCATCCGTGAGGAGGAAGCCTCGTTCCTTCGCACTTTGGCCCAAGGCATCAAGCGTTTCGAGGGCTATGTGGAACAGCATCCCCAACAGGACATCGCCGGCAACTTCGCCTTCGAGCTGTTCGACACTTACGGCTTCCCCATTGACCTCACCCAGCTGATGGCAGGCGAAAAAGGCCTCAACGTCGACATGGAAGGCTTCAAGGCCAACCTTGAAGAGCAGAAGAACCGCTCACGCAAAGCCGCTGAAAAAGCCAATGGCGACTGGGTCATTGTGAACGCCTCTGAGCAACCGACCGAGTTTGTAGGCTACACCGACATGACCTGCGAGAGCCACATCCTCCGTTTCCGCGAAGTGGTGGCCAAAAAGCAGAAACACTTCGAGATCGTCCTCGACAAGACTCCGTTCTATGCCGAGATGGGCGGCGAAGTGGGCGATACCGGCACCCTGACCTCCGAAAACGAAACCATCAAGATAGTGAATACGGTGAAGGAAAACAACCTCGTCATCCATATCACCGAACAACTTCCACAGAACCCCGAGGTGGCTTTCACCGCCGCCATCGACACGGCTCGCCGTCAACGAATCGCCAACAACCACAGCGCAACCCACCTAATGCATGCTGCCTTGAGAAAGGTGCTCGGAACCCATGTCGAACAAAAAGGTTCCTTGGTCGACGACCAACGTCTGCGCTTTGACTTCAGCCATTTTGCCAAGATGACTACCGAGGAAATCCGTCAGGTGGAGAAGATCGTCAACCAGAAGATCCGTGAGAACATCCCCAATGTGACCTATGCCGAGATCCCGATCGATGAAGCCAAGGCCATGGGCGCCACAGCCTTGTTTGGTGAAAAATACGGCGACAAAGTTCGCGTAGTGGTCTTCGACAAGGATTATTCCATGGAACTCTGCGGCGGATGCCACACCTCCGCCACGGGCAACATTGGCATGTTCAAGATCGTCAGCGAAGGAGCTATCGCAGCGGGCATCCGCCGTATAGAAGCCATCACAGGCGAAGCTGTGGAACAGTACCTCGACGAGCAGCTCGACCTTATCGGCCAGATTCGTGAGTCCATCAAGTCGAATGACCTGGTGAAAGGCGTCGTCTCGCTCAACGAGCAGAACGCCAGCCTGAGAAAAGAGGTGGAACGCCTGATGCAGGAGAAAGCCCAGACCATGGCTGAAAGCCTCATGGCGAAAGCCGTGGAACATCAAGGCAACAAGTTCATCGTGGAACGCCTGACCGTCACAGGCGACCAGCTGCGCAACATCGCCCTGATGCTCAAGCAGGCCGACGAGAACACCATCGCTATCCTGGGTTCAGTAAGCGACGGCAAACCCGCACTCTGCCTGCTGCTGCCCGAAGCCTTCGCCGATGCCAAGGGGCTGGATGCCACCAAGCTCATCCGCGAGGTGGCTAAGGAGATCCAAGGTGGTGGTGGTGGACAGAAGACCCTCTGCGTGGCCGGTGGCCGCAACGCCGATGGTCTGCCCAAGGCCATGTCCATGCTGAAAGAAATGATTCAAAGCTCCTGACAACATGCGCCATGTAGCGATCAAGCTCGTCGTCATCCTCTGTCTGGCAACGACATTCGTCCATGCCCAAGACAGCCTTCGCCCCCAAACCAGGCCGAAGGTAGGCGTTGTACTTGCGGGAGGAGGAGCGCGAGGAGCATCGTTCATCGGCGTCTTGAAATACCTTGAAGAACTCGACATCCCTATTGATTATGTGATCGGCACCAGCATGGGCTCTGTGATCGGCGGCATCTATGCCTTGGGGTATTCCCCCGACGAACTTGCCTACCTGATCACCTCCCTTCAATGGTCGAAGATCATCGGCAACAGCATTGATAGATCCATGCTGTGTCAAACGCTCCGCGAGAGGAACAGCACTCAAATCGTCAATATTCCGATCAACCTCAGGGGTATCTTGAAGGAGGGCTTGATACGGTCGTTCCTCAGCGAGCTTCCCAGCGCCTACGTCAACAACAACGAGGTGGACAACCTCTTCAACGAGCTTTGCTACGGCTATCAGGATGACATCGATTTCAACGACTTGCCCATTCCTTTCTGCTGCATCGCCACCGACATCGTTTCGGGTGAAGAAGTCGTTATCCGCAGTGGCAACCTGCCCCAGGCCATCCGTGCCAGCATGGCGTTCCCAGCCGTGTTCTCCCCAGTCGTCATCAACGGTCGGCTGCTTTACGATGGAGGGCTCACCAACATCTTCCCGTCGGATGTGCTGCATGACATGGGCGCCGACATCATCATCGGTATCGAGTTCAGCAACGAGAGGTTCTTTTTGGGCGAAAACATCCCATCGGTCTCAAAGCTGTTCGACTACATCTATAACTTTGCCATCCATATCAAGAGGGAGGACAACCGCCAGCTTTGCGATGTCCTCATCAAGCCCAATGCTTCCGAATTCAGTGCACTTAGCTTCAGTGCCGAAGCCATCGATACGCTTATCAAAAGAGGCTATGAGGAGGCTGTCCAAAACCGTGACGCCCTGTTGAAGATCAAGCACCAGCTTGACTCCACCACCGGTTATCCCGTCAACAACGAGTTGATCAAGACACGGAAAAGCAAACTCCAGGACGAATTCGTGTTTGTGAGCTCCATCGTCATGAATGGCCCTACCCCAAGGCTGGCCAAATGGCTGAAACTCAAAGGCAAGCTACACGAGGACGCCGTCATCTCCCGAAGCGACATCAGAAGGACCATAGAACTGTTCCAAGGCACCGGGGCTTACGACCGTATCTCGTACGACTTGAAAGAGATCGACACCGTCAAGAAGAGCTATCAGCTTACGCTGAACCTCCACCAACCTAGCCCTGATGTCGTGGGATTCGGCATCCATTACGACACTGAAGAAAGTGCCGCTTTGCTGTTCACCCTGGGACTGAACGAGAAACGGCTGTCCGGACCCAAACTGAACCTCAGAGGCCGTTTCAGCTTCAACCCACAATTGACCACTACCCTCACTTATCCCATCTCCACCATGGCCAGCTTCAAGCTCAGCTATGACATCTGCTGGCAGTTCTCAAGGATAACCCTTCAGGGCAATGAAAAATTCAATTTCCGCGACCTGCAACAGGAAGTCAAGATGTGCTTGTCATCGTACCAAATCAACGATTTCCAAACCGACGCCGGACTCTTCTTCACCTCCAACAGCATCAGCCATGTGAGCAATTTGGACAACAATGAAACCTATTTCCTGTTCAATGATAAGTATTTTGTTAACAATCAGATGATTGGAGCATATTTCAACTTCAACTTTGACAATCTGGACCATTATTATTTCGCGACCAAGGGTGTCAATCTTGCCATTCAAGGGCATTACTACAATAAGTTGGACAAGTTCCCTCATTCCTTCCAAGACCTGTCGTTATCCTTTCAGAGTTATCTCACCCCATATAGAAATAAGTTGACCATCATCCCCCAGTTTTACGGCAAGATGCTCTTTGGAAAGGTATCATACGCCAACCTCTGCAACGTCATTGGCGGAGAGGTGGCGGGGCGTTACACCCGATCACAAATGCCATTCGTAGGCATCAACGGCATGACTGTCTTTGACGACAGGGCAGCCATCCTGCGATGCGATATCCGTTACAATTTCCATGGAAACCATTACCTCACTGCCATCGGCAATGTGGCTATTGGTGTCGGCGAACCTCAACGGGAGTACCCACTCGACTGTTTCACAGGCGTAGGTATCCGCTATTCCTACAAAAGTCCTTTAGGCCCCATCTCCTTGACGGGACAATGGTCTGACCTCAACCATTCGGCCAGTGCTTATTTCTCATTCGGACATTATTTCTGATCCTTCAGAAACTCGATCAATTTCCTGGTAGCCCGACCACGGTGGCTGATGGCGTTTTTGGCTTCATGGCTCATCTCGGCAAAAGATTGATCGAAGCCATCAGGTAAAAAGATGGGGTCGTAGCCGAAGCCGTCAGTACCTCGTTGCGTCTCCAAGATCTGTCCGTCGCAACGGCCTTCAAAACAATAGGATTTTCCATCAAGGTTCAAGGCGATGCAGGTGCGAAAAGCCGCCTTGCGGTTCGTCTGTCCCTTCATGGCATTGAGCATCTTGTTCACGTTGTCCTGATAGCTGCAATACTCGCCGGCATAACGCGCCGAATACACCCCCGGAGCCCCACCCAAGGCCTCCACCTCCAGCCCTGTGTCATCGGCAAAGCAATCCACATGGTACTTGTTGGTGACAAAATCCGCCTTGATCTTGGCGTTGCCTTCGATGGTATCGGCATCTTCCACAATTTCCTCATGGCAGCCGATGTCGTCAAGGCTCAAAACCTCGTAGAGTCCGCTCATGATCTCGCGCAATTCGCGCAATTTATTCTTGTTATTGGTGGCAAACACTATTTTTTTCATAATGACCAATCAATAGGTTCTATTCCGTTTTGTTTCAGATAATTGTTCGTTTGGGAAAAATGATGACAGCCGAAGAATCCCCTGCTCGCCGAGAGCGGTGATGGATGCACCGACTTCAGTATCAAATGTTTAAAGGGATCGATCAAGGCTTGCTTGGCGATGGCGTAGTTGCCCCAGAGGATGAACACCAGGTGTTCCCGTTGTTCCGAGAGGGCACGAATAGCGGCATCCGTAAACTGTTCCCAGCCATGGTGCGAATGTGAGTTCGCCTGACCGGCGCGCACTGTCAGCGAGGCGTTGAGCAACAGAACCCCCTCCCTCGCCCATTTCTCAAGGTTGCCTGATCGGGCGATGGGCACACCCAAGTCATCATGAAGCTCCTTGAAGATATTCTGCAGGCTTGGTGGGAAAGGCACACCGTCGGGCACCGAAAATGAGAGGCCGTGCGCCTGACCTGGCCCATGATAGGGATCTTGGCCCAGAATGACCACCTTCACCTTGTCAAAAGGCGTCAAATTAAAGGCATTGAAAATCAAGGGGCCAGGGGGATAAACGGCATACTGCCGCTTCTCACTCACCAGAAATGATTTCAGATCCGAGAAATAGGGCGCTTCGAACTGCGGTCGCAGCACACGATACCAGCTTTCGTCAATGTCAGGTTTTCTGATTTCCATCATTAGTAAAATTATTGTGCAAAGATGGTAATAATTCCGTTAAAAATCCGTTATTTTGCATATCAAATTCAAACCAATGAAAAAAATCGCCATCGCTTCGTTAATCGCACTTGTAGCAGGTCTCTTCCTTTCGTCATGCAAATCATCAGCCCCTTGCGCTGCATACGGCGAGACCTCCAAGTATCAAATTGAAACACGCTATTGAAACTCAATCGCCTTTTCATTGCGATAAGCTTTCTCCTGTCGCCCGTCATCCTTGAGGCGCAGGAGATCTCTATTGGCAACGACGACAGCCAGCCGATAGACGAGCGAATCCTTTACAGCCATGAGTCCACTTTTCACGGCACCCTTCATTCGAGGGGATTTGGCTTGGGCTATAGAACCGGCAGGATACGCAACATCCTGAAGACCTCCAACTGGGACTTTGAGGTTTCCTATTTCCGCTCGCAGAAACAGGTAAAGCTGATCAACATCTACAACTCCTCCACCTATATCTACGGGAAGTTGAACGACATGTTGGCGCTCAGGGGCGGCTATGAGGTGGAGCATAGGATCTACGGTAAGCCCTACTGGGGTGGTGTGGAGGTGCGCTGGCTCTATGAGGGCGGTGCCTCGTTGGCATTGTTGAAGCCTTATTATGCCGGTCTCCCCTTCCGATACGGATTGAAGGAAATCAAGTTTAGGCCGGGTGCCTACGTCAAGGGAGGCATGAGTCTTGAGATCGGCTCTTCGCGCACCAGGGCTCGGGCCATCGAGGTAGGTGTGGCTGCGGATTATTTCCCACAAGGCATCGAGCTCATGGATTTGAATCCTACCGAATACGTTTTCGTCACCTTGTATCTGTCGTACCATTGGGGAGCGAGATACAATAAATAAAAAAGGTGCGCCAACTTGAAGTGACGCACCTTTTTAGTTTTCAGTAGTTCAAGGATCAGAACACCATGAACTTCACTGTTGAAATCTGAGCTCCTGCATTGAGGCGGAGGACATAAGCGCCCTTGGCCAGACCGTCAACGGAGACGTTGACCTCGTGCTTTCCTTGTCCGTAGTTGCCCACGCGCTCATTCTTGACCATGCGGCCGCTGATGTCATACACCTGATAGGAAACTGAAGCGTTGTCGTTCAGTTCGAAGCAGATCTTGGCGTCGTCACGGACCGGGTTGGGATACATGCTGACATTGCTTGTAGCAACGGCGGCGGGAGTCTCGGAAATACCGGTACCGCTATACTGGACATGGTATTGCTCGCAACGGAACAGGCCTCTGCCGTAGGTGGCAGCATAAACCATACCTTGGTTCCTGATGCCAGGATAAACCACGGCAACAGGTGTACCGTCAACGATGGTATTCACAACCTGATCAGGATGACTCATGTTCTGTTGTCTCATGTCGAGCACAGGAACATCACCCAGGATGGCGGTCTCTGCGACCCACTCAGGTGAGGCGGCGGCAATATTTTCGGTTCTGTAAACGCCATGTTCTGTACCGATCAGCACATGCTCAGCTCCCACGCTGAGACCAGCTTCGTTTTCATAACGATAGATGGTATAGATGCTTGAGTACACAGGCATCTTGGGCAGATTACCCTGCTTGTTCACAAAGGTCGGGGTAGCAGCCGTGGCATCATTGGAATACATGATGAAGTTGTCGTTGCCATAATTGCCCAAGGTAACCACAACCTTGTTGTTGTCACCATTGAAAACAGCCACGCTGGTGATGCACTGATCGCCAAGAGCAATCTCTGTCAACTCAGCGGCATATTCGGTTGAATCGACGCAGGCGGTATTTCCGTCAACGACAGCCTTCAAGTTGCTGAGACGATACAGGGTGCCTTCCTGGCTTCCGATGAAGAGAACGTCACCGTCAGCACTCATGGTCATGCAGGTAGGATAATTCGCAATAGAGGCAACTTTGTACCAATCGGTAGCCTTGCCGAATTGCAAAGCGTCAAATGTGACGTAAATGTTGTACTGGCTGCTTTCATTGTTCGGGACAAACAACTTAGCCGAAATTGGATCGGGCACCAGCAATGAGTCGCTGAGATTCGGATGAACCGAATCATAATGCATTGCATGAGGCAGCGTATAGTTGAAAGGATAGTCACCATTATGACTGAAGCATTGGATGACGTCGCCAGCATTTTGATTTTGAGTGCACTTGAACCAAACTGATTCAACGCTGTTTTCATCCTCGAAGCTCTCCCAAAGGGCGATTGGCATGCGATATCCTGTGAAAGTGAAGCTCAGATTGGTGGTGAAATTGGTCTCGTCATAGTCGGCACCAGCCTTCTCGGTACGCATAAGGCCACCGTCCAAGGTGGTAAGGATGAACGTGTTCGGGCAAATGGCCGAGACTGCGCTTGATCCGGAGGTATAAGCCTCACTGTAACCACCGCTATAAACCGACACGGCTTCAGGCAACAACAGTTCGCAAGTACCTATGTTGTTGGTATTATCCAAACCTTGGATATAAATTGGACCGTGATCCAGAACGCCGGCGACAACGCGGGTGGCATCACTGGAAGGAGCCACATTGAGGCAACGGGTTGAAACATAACCTCTATTGCAATTCGTCAATGAAATGTATTCACCGTCAGGTTCCAGCGTAAAGACGCCACCGTCAGTAGCAACATAACCATAGCCGGCCTGTCTTGGATTAAACTGCATGTCGTTCATGCCATGGCAGACATAAGTGGGGGTCATCTTAACGGCCAAATAGTAGCCGTTGTGATCAGCGGGGCTGTCAAGACGCCAGATGTCTTGAGAAAGCACATACAGACGATAAGCATTATTGGGATCCACAACCAGGCAATGGTTGAACAGGCCTCTGCCACCATAGACGTTATGTCCGTAAGAAGAGTTGACGGCAGGAAGGGCGATGTTCCAAGTGGTACCCTTGTCATAGCTGACATAAATCTTCACATGCTCGCCATTAGCGTTGATAACGGAAGCATAGATGACGTTGGGATCCGATGGAGCAACGGCAACATCCAGAAAACCATCTTCAGCAGCTGGAACAATCTTGACAATGACGTTGTTGTCATTCACTTCCTCGGCACTTTCACCTGAGCAGCACACCATATTGTTGAGTGAACCCACATAGAGCTTACCACCCACGGAAGCTATGACGGTTTGGTCGGAAGCAACCTTCACTTTCACGGCATTGCCGGTGAGATAGTCTGAGCCACATGCGGCGAACGACCAAGTGTCGCTGCCAATGGTGCTGTATCTGAGACCGTCGCTGGTAGCGGCAACGAGGTAGTTGCCCACCACGGCGATATCATTGATGAAACTCCAAGCGACGACATTGTTTTCAACTGTTGGAGCGGTGCCCGGAAGAGGATTCTCTGACATCACATAGTTATTGATGGTGAAGATACCTGAGCCAACGAAACCGTTCTCATAGCCCAGGTCACCCATGCCATTGTAGGTGTAGGCATTGCTGCCCTCACCGGTGCCAACGTAAATGGTGCCATTTTCATCTTGAGCCATACAGCTGACCATCAAGTCTTTACCAACCTGATGCCATGAAATGCCGTTGCCAGTATGGAACACACCGCCACCCATGGAGCCAATGTACACATCGTGCAAATTCTGGTTGTTGTAAAGAATCGATGTGGTTCTACCTCCAAGATTGTCAGGACCCATGGAGATCCAATACAAGGACTCGGAAAGGTTTTCTCGCGTGTTCTGCTTTGAAGCAGCAATCATCATTGCAGGATCAATCAAACCTGTGTGTTGATTGACGCGCATGCTGCTCAGGAAAGCCTCAGCATTGGTAGCTTCTTTTGCGCGCGGCACATAATGCCCGCCGTCAGCCATGACGGACTGACCTAAGATCATGATTACCAAAAGTAAACTGAAAGGTAAAAATCTTTTCTTCATATTACGTAATTTTGATTGAATTTTCAAAAACTATTAGTCTGCAAATATAAAGAATTCTTCCAAAGAAAAATGACTTTGGAAGTTTTTTTTTTGATTTTTTAGAAAAAAGACGGGAACTGCCTAAAGCATAAAGGATTAGAAGGCAACCATATCGCTGGCTGGAAGATATCCCAAACTGCCGTCGGCAATCTTGATCTTGTTCCAGTCCATCATGGAATCCATGATGCGCACCTTGGCGCCTTCATGAAGCACAAAAAGATTCACGCCATTTTCACTCGGCGCGCTCTTCACAGTCACGGTGGGCGACATCACGATGGCCTCGTCCTGATGCTTCATGTCGCGGTACTGATCAATGGCAAAGAGCACCGAAAAAGCAAGGCAAACCACCATCAAAAGCCCGACAAAAAAGCCGACCTTACGCAAGCCCGTGCGGCGTGACATCAAGAAGATGAAAAGGCAGAGCAACAACATGCCGAACACCGTCACGCTGACCCAAGCCCAACCATCGGCCGAGAACGATGACCTCAGACTGTTCCACCAGCGAGCAAGGAACGACTGGGGGATGATGTTGATCTTGTCCACCACTGCCATGTTGGCGATCTCAAGATTTACCCTGATGTCCTCGTTGCCCGGATCCAGCTTCAAGGCCTTCTCGTAATACAGGATGGCCATGGGGAAGGCTTTAGTTTTATAATAGGTGTTGCCCATGTTAAAGTACAAGGCGGCCGACTCCATACCAGCTTCCTCGATCTGGCTGTAAAGCGTCAGCGCCTGATCGTAATTCCCCTCGTTGTAAGCGGCATTGCCCTCAACAAGCCAGTTTTCGTAGGATTCAGACGATTGCGCCAAACAGGGAACAACGCCACATAATGCCACGATTAATCCGATAATTGCTATTCTTTTCATGTCAAATCGATTTTTCCACTTTCATAATCACATCCAAACCTTGCTCATACAAACCTTCCATTTTGGAGGCAGCGTCACCAGGGGCGAAACGGGCGAACTCGCATGTGTTGAGCGTGTCGACAAACTGGTTGGAGAGCTCATCGCTGATACCCTTGTCCATCATGGCTTGCTTCACCGTATCCATCGAAAGCACCGACCGTTCGATGCCCAACTTGTCGGAGATATAGCCCCACAAAGCCTGGGACATCTCCTCGTAGAAATGATTCTGGTCATTGGATTTCAGGAACTTATAAGCATTGTTCAATCGCCCCTTGGCCACTTTGGTCGCCTTTTTGTTGCGTACCAGCGCCACATCGTGGTTGAACTGACGGCGTTTCTTGACCACCAACAGCATCACCAAGAAGACCAGCAACAAGGCTGCCAGAATAATGAAATATACGGTGGAAGCGAAGAACGAGGTGTTCTTGGGCTTAAGCGCCATATCCGTCGTGTTGATGTGTCGGATGTCGCTGCCCAAATACTTGATGCCCTCTTGGTTGGAAGCATACAAGCCACCATCGCTCGACTCATCGCCGGCGCCCTTATTGACCTTGATATTAAACTCGGGCGACTCCAAGGTCACGTACTGGACCTTGGCGGGATTAAAGTACGAGAACGTCACAGAGGGGATGTTGAAATCGCCCGCACGACGTGGGATGATCAGGTATTCAGCCTTTTTGGTGCCATTGGTTCCTTGACTGTTGGCATCCACCGATGAGGTGATCTTGGGATCATAGACCTCAAAATCAGGCGGGAAGACCGGGACAGGCAGGTTGAGCAACTCGATGTTACCGCTGCCGGAGACGGTCAAGGTCAGGGTGATCGCCTCGTTGGTGCTGGCCTCCGTCCTGTCGATGTCAGCGGTGAAATTATAGTTGCCAACGGCGCCCGTGAAACCTGTAGGTTTGCCGTCCTGGGGCAGACTCTTCACATCAAGCGTAAGGGTGGCCGTCTCGATGTTCTTCTGAACATTGGTGTAATTACGTGAGAAGAAAGGATCGTTGAAGAAGATGTCGAACGGATCGTTGCTGCGCTGGGTACTCCGTTGGGTGGCGATCTGAGCCAAACACTCAATGCCCATGGGCTCCACAGAGAGCTTGCCCTGTTTCTGGGGAATGATCACCACCTTTTTCACCTCAGCGGTGGTATATTCCATGCCGTTGACCGTCTCGGTCGACTGGCGCAGGGAGCCGTTGTTGTCGCCTATCTCCTTCATCCAGAAGCCTCCGTAGGAAGGCATCTTTGACACGGAGAGCTGTGAGACTGGCACCCTAGTGTAGAGCTTGTAGGTCAAAACCACAGGCTCGCCAATATAGGCCGACTTCTTCGAAGGTGTCACCTTCAGGAACAGGTCCTGGCCACTGACCTTGGGATCAGTGGTGCCTTGCTGCGATTGCCCGGAAGAGGACTGTTGCTGCCCTCCTTGCGACGCCATGCCAGCAGAGGAGGCATCGGCAACCACTGTGACCTCAAAAGGCTCGCTCTCCACCTTACTGCCATCGACCACAATCGATGCCGATCCGATGGTGAAAGTGCCTTCCTTCTCCGCCCTGAGCACATACGAATAGGTGTTGCTCACCGAACGGGTCATGGAACCGTTCACGATCTGCACACTGGAACTCGTCGAGTTGAAAGGTCCGCCGACCACAATGAAATCAGCAAAACTCGGTGCCGTAAACTTCTTCCCGTCGGCATTCACCTCAAAGGCAACCTTGAATTGCTCTCCGACCGACACCTGCCGTTTCGTCGAGACCTTGATGCTGGGATCCTGGGCCATCATAGCCAGTGGCAACACCAGCATCAATATTAAAAATCCAATCTTTCTCATATTCTTGCTTCTTTCTTCTTACTTCTCTTACCAATCCTTATCCGATTTTCGTTTCGGTTGTGTCCTGATTTTCTGTTCGTTAACCTTTTCCATGGTCTTCTTTTCCTGGTTCTCAAGAGCATCCAACATGCGCTGGGCATCTTCCTTCGACAGGTCATGGGGATTTTGCTGTTGCTGTTGTTGCTGATCCTGCTGCTGTTGGTTCTGCTGGTCCTGTTGCTGGTCTTGCTGATCCTGTTGATCCTGCTGGTCTTGCTGTTGATCCTGTTGCTGCTGCTGTTGCTCTTGATCCTCACCATCCTGTTTCTCAAACACGGCGCTGACCATCACATCCATGCCCGGCATGGTGAAGAAGTTGCCCAACGGCTGGACGTGCACCGAAGTGTCGCCCAACTGGCAGATCTGGTATTCCTTGAACTGATACCCAGGTTCAGGCACATTTTTCATCATCACGGTCTCACCGCGCGTCGCCTTGTCGACATCAAGCAGCACGTGACCGCCTTCGATCAGAGAATCCGCCTCCACCTTGAAATAGTCTTGTGCCTCGATGAAGCTGGCCTTCACCGTCACGTCGGTATCAAGCATCTGGAAGAGGTTCATGTCGTTGACAGGAGCCGTGGTGGTTTTGTCCTTATCGCTGACCACACGGAGTTCATTAAGTTGATAGCCTTGTTCCGGCTTGACGATAATGCCGATGTTCTGTCCCGGCAAGGCCAACGAGTCGGTCACCTTGATCGTTCCATGCTCAGTGGAATCAATGCTGACGCGCAAGGCCGTGCGGAACTTGGCCGTGACCGTCACGTCGAAATCAGGCATTTGGAACACGGTATCGTTCACCGGAACGGTATCTTTAGGGCTACCTGTCTTGTACACCTTATAATAATCGACCATATAACTCGGATCGGGGAAAGCGTGGAGCACCACCTGCTGCCCCTCGATGGCCTTTGTCTTGTCGGCTGAGATCGTTCCATGCTCAATCTTCTTGTCGATGGTGATCTTGTGCGATTGCTTGAACTCAGCCGTCACGATCACGTCGAACTTCGGCATCTCGAAACGGTTGCCGCTCACGTTCACCGTGACCTGTTGGTCGTCGGCCTTCACCACGATGTACTGGGACAAAGCGTAGTCCTCATCGGCCTTATATGCCAATGTGACCATTTGTCCGTTGAAAGCCTCCGTCTCGCTTGCCTCAACCGAGCCGTGCGGGATTTCGGGGTTCACCCAGATATGACTCTTGACAAGATGGGCACGACAATACTCCAGGTTATATAAGGCATCGTCGTTGTTGGCATCGAACTTCAAGGCAATCTTATAGATATTGAAAGCATTGTAGTACTTGCCCTGTTCGAGCAGGCAGTTGCCCATGTTGAACACCGCCTTTGACTTCAGCTTGGCGTCGGGGGACATCTCAACCACCTTTTGGAAAGCGTCAAAGGCGTCCTTGTAATTCTCTTGCTTATAAAGAGCATCGCCGAGGTTGAACTGGGCATCGGCGTAGGTGGGTTTGGCGTCAAGCGCCTTGCGGTACTGCACCTCCGCCTCGGTGAAGTTGCCCTTGCGATATTGGCGGTTGCCCTTGCGGAGCTGTTTCTCAACCGTCTGTGCCTGAAGCGTCAACGCCGACAGCAGGCAAATCATGATCATCAATTTCTTATTCATCGCCCTCTCCTTTCCGCTCAAAAATATCAAACTTACGTTCCCATGCCCTCTTGCCTGACGAGATCAGGATCTCGATCAGCAAAAGAACGATGGCGGCACCCACAAACCATTGGAACTGGTCCTCGTAGTCAGTAAACACTTGGGTTTCGATCTCAGTTTTATCCAATTTGGAGATATCCTCATAGATCTTTTCCAGACCGACGTTGGAGTTGCTGGCACGCACGTAGAGGCCGTTGCCGGCTTCAGCGATACGGCGCAGCATGTCCTCGTCAAGTCGGGTCACGATGGTATTGCCCTGCTTGTCCTTCTTATAGCCCATCATACGTCCGTACTGGTTGTATTCAGGGATGGGCGCTCCGTCAGGCAGACCCATGCCGATGGTATAGATCCTGATGCCTTTCTTGGCAGCGGCTCTGGCGGCTTCCATGGCAGCTTCGTTCTCGTGGTCCTCACCATCGGAGATGACCACGATGGCCTTGCTACGCTCATCGTCAGCAAAGGAATTCATGGCCAGGTTGATGGCTTCGCCGATAGCGGTACCCTGCGACGCCACGCTGCTTGTGTTGACCGAAGCCAAAAACATCTTGGCAGCAGCGTAATCCGTCGTGATGGGCAACTGCACAAAGGCCTTGTCGGCAAAGACGATCACGCCGAGGCGGTCGCCCTGCAGATCGCCGATCATCTTGTTGATGGCTTGCTTGGAGCGGTCGAGACGGCTCGGCACGATGTCCTGGGCGTTCATGGAGTTCGACACATCGACGGCGATGTACAGGTCGATGCCCTCACGCTTCACCTCCTCCATCTTGGAGCCGCTCTGCAAATTGGCCAATCCAAAGATCAGGAAAGCGATGGCCAGCAGGAACACGATGAACTTGAACACACCACGGCGACCAGAGTGCCTGGGGATCAGGTAATTGCGCATCTCCACACTGGCGAAGCGCTTGAAGGTCTTGTCCTGCCACAAACGAATCAGGATATAGATGATGATCAGTACGGGAATGATGATCAAACCGTACAGATACTCAGGATGTTCAAATCTCAATACATTTTCCATAACCACTACTCCGAAATCGTTCTAAAAACAGTCTTACGTAAAAGAAATTCCAGCAACAGCAAAGCGATGGCCCAGGCCACCAGAGGATAGAACTCCTCGTGGAGATGCCTGAACTCGGTCACTTCGATCTTGGAGCGTTCCAGCTTGTCGATCTCATCGTAGATCTCGCTAAGCTTCTGGTTTGAGTTGGCGCGGAAATACTTGCCGCCCGAACTGTTGGCGATGGTGAGGAGCAGCTTCTCGTCGATTTCCACCTTCATCTGCTGGTACTGAACGCCAAAGACGGTCTGCACCGGGAATGGCGCCGTACCGTAGGATCCGACGCCGATAGTATAGACGCGGATGCCGAAAAGTTTAGCCATCTCAGCTGCGGTATAGGGATCCACCGAACCGGAGTTGTTCATGCCGTCGGTGAGCAGGATGATGACCTTGGAGATGGCTTCGCTGTCCTTCAAACGGCTGATGGCTGTAGCCAAGCCGTCGCCGATGGCGGTGCCGTCGTCAATCATGCCGCTCTTCAGCTCCTTCAGCATGTTGAGCATCACCCCATGGTCAGTGGTCAAAGGCACTTGGGTGAACGACTCACCGGCAAACACCACCAGACCCATACGGTCAGTGGGACGACCCTCGACGAACTCAGCCGCAACCTTCTTGGAAGCCTCCAAACGGTCGGGCTTGAGGTCGCGGGCGAGCATACTGCCCGAGATGTCCTGAGCCAAGATGATGTCGATGCCCTCGATATTCGATTTCTCGCTTTTCGACGAGCTCTGCGGTCGGGCGATGGCCACGATCAACAAGGCCAAAGCGGCCAAACGCAACACAAACAGGAGGTGACGGGCATACACCCTCCAACTCCTTGGCAGGCTTTCAAAGCCCGTCATGTCGGAGTAGCGCACCGAGGCTTCCTGCTTCTTTTGACGGAAGATATACCAAGCGATGAGCGCTGGGATGATCAACAATCCCCAAAGCAACTTGGGATTCGCAAAGGTGATGTTCTCAAGCATGTTGACGAGCCTCCTCCTCTTCCTTGGCCTTCATGGCCTGATAATGGGCGTAACTGTCGTTCACGAAATCGGTCATGTCGCCCATGGCGTTGTCGTTCTCCAACGGAGAAGCCGTGTACTTGGCGAACTTCACCAGATCCGAAAGCTCCATCGTGTCCTTCAACTTGCCATAAAGCTTCTCATCAAAACGCAACTCCCTGACTTCCTTCAAGATATCGTCAGTAGTCATCTCCACGGCGTTCACCTTGAACTGACCCTCGATATACTCACGGGCGATGTCCGTCAGGCTGCAGTAGTATTCCTTGACCTTGCCTGCCTGCCACAGCTTCTGCTGCTTCAGGCTCTCGAGGTCGCCGATGGCCTTAGTGTAAGGCGGGATTACCGGGCCCTTCACGGGTTCGCCGTTCTCATCGACTTTCGGCTTGCGGTGCTTGACGAAGTACCACACGACCAAGCCGGCCAACACCAGCAACAAAACTCCAAGAATCCACGGAAAGACCTCCTTCATGGAGACTGGGTGCTCAATGGGCGGCACCATTGGCTTAAAGGCCTGTGTGGTGTCGACCGTAATGGTGGTCACATACAGCTGCACTGGATCGGTGAAAGCCTTCATGCGCAGCTGGTCCTCCACCGACTTGGCGTAGGTCAGGCCGACCGGAGGAATCGTCACGTAACCGGTGTCAAAGGTCATCAACGTCAGTTGCTGTTGCACGATGACGTTGCTGTCGGCGTCAGCGGTGCGGAGCAGATCGCCGCGTTTCAATATGTCAATTTGCGCTGACAATGTGTCATTGGCAAATTCGTTCCATTCCACATAATAGCCGTAAGGCACCTTCATCGTCAGATCAAGCGAAAAAGGCTTGCCCACGGCGACGGACTCGTCCTGTGCCTTGGCGCTGACCTCGACCTGTTGCGCCGAAGCCATACCCGAGAGCACAAGAACCAACCCGATCATCAAAATCCATCTTTTCATCGTCTTGACTCCCTCTTCTTGAACAGTTGCATCAAAGGTTTCACGTAGTCTTCATCGGTGTAGATCAAGGTATTGTCGATGCCCTGCATGGTGAAGAGCCTGTTCAGAGCAAGCGACTCTTGTTGGATCATCTGCTGGTAGGCGTCGTGCCATGCGCGGCTGGAGGTATCCACCCACTTCTCGCGGCCTGTCTCGGCGTCCTTGAACTTCACCAGACCCACCTTGGGTATCTCCATTTCGCGACGGTCGGTGATGCGCAGTGCCACCAGGTCATGCTTGTTGGCAGCAATACGCAACTCCTGCTCGAAGTCCTTGTCCGTCATGAAGTCGGAGATCAGGAAAGCCGTGGTGCGGCGCTTGATAGCCGAGGTCAGGAAACGCAGGCCCTCGCCGATGTCAGTGCCGTTCTCTTCCGGCTTGAAGTCGACGATCTCACGGATGATGCGCAGGATATGGGTGCTGCCTTTCTTGGGCGGGATGAACTTCTCGATCTTGCTGCTGAAGAAGATGACGCCGACCTTGTCGTTGTTCTGGATGGCCGAAAAAGCCAACACGGCGGCAAGCTCAGCGGTCAAGTCGCGTTTCGACTGCTCGCGCGAGCCGAAGTCGTTGGACCCCGACACGTCGATCAGCAGCATGACCGTCATCTCACGCTCTTCTTCGAAAATCTTGACGAAAGGATGGTTGAAGCGCGCGGTGACATTCCAGTCGATGTTGCGGATGTCGTCGCCGTACTCGTATTCACGCACCTCGCTGAAGGTCATGCCACGACCCTTGAAGGCGCTGTGGTACTGGCCCGAGAAGATGTGGTTCGAGAGCCCTCGCGTCTTGATCTCGATCTTTTTAACCTTTTTAAATATGTCGTTTGCTTCCATATTGTTTCGGGGGCTCACGCCCCCGTCGATTGATATGTCGCCCCTACGGGGCTCCCTTTACGGAACCTCTACAGTGTTCAGGATCTCATTAATGATTTCTTCAGTGGTAACATTCTCAGCCTCAGCTTCGTATGTCAGGCCGATACGGTGGCGCAACACGTCGTGAGCGACGGCACGGACATCCTCGGGGATGACGTAGCCACGACGTTTGATGAAGGCGTAAGCCTTCGAAGCCAGTGCCAAGTTGATGGTGGCACGTGGCGAGCCACCGTAGCTGATCATGTTGGCGAACTTCTTCAGCTTGTAATCGCTCGGGAAACGTGAGGCGAACACGATGTCGGTAATATAGTTCTCAATCTTCTCGTCGAGATAGATCTCGCGACAGGCCTCGCGGGCGCGGATGATGTCCTCCGGCTTGATGACTGCGTTGATCTTAGTGGCGGCGTTGCCGATGTTCTGACGGAGGATGAGCTTCTCCTCGTCTTTCTTGGGATAATTGATCACAACCTTGAGCATGAAACGGTCCACCTGAGCTTCAGGCAGCGGATAGGTGCCTTCCTGCTCGATGGGGTTCTGGGTAGCCATCACGAGGAAAGGATCCGGCAGCTTGAAGGTTTCGTCGCCGATGGTCACCTGATGCTCCTGCATGGCTTCGAGCAAGGCACTCTGCACCTTGGCGGGCGAACGGTTGATCTCATCCGCCAGGATGAAGTTGGCGAAGATAGGACCGCGACGGGTCACAAACTCTTCTTTCTTCTGACTGTAGATCAGGGTACCGATCAAGTCGGCAGGCAGCAGGTCGGGGGTAAACTGAATACGGCTGAAATCGGCATCGATAGCCTGAGCCATCGACTTGATGGCGAGGGTCTTGGCCAGACCAGGCACACCTTCCAAAAGGATGTGTCCGTTGGCCAGCAGGCCGATCAGCAAACGTTCGGTCATCTGTTTCTGTCCGACGATGACCTTGTTCATCTCCAGATTGATCAAGTCAACAAACTGGCTCTCACGCTGGATTTTCTCGTTCAATTCACGAATGTCAGTTTCAATCATTTTATCTTATGTTTAGTTGTTTCGTCACGCGCTCCGTCAAAAAGCGTGCAAAATTAGTGGTTTGTCAGAAGAATAACTCCTAATTAATAATTTTATTGTTTGGGAAGGCAACAAAAAACCTCCTATCGGCGGGTCCGACAGGAGGTCTATTTCTTAGCTGGAAAGACTTAATTCATTCGAACAGTGAAAAAGAACTCTTCAGCTCCTTTTTGTATTTTTTCCCAGTCTTTTTCCTTCACTTTCATGCACTTGTCGGCATTATAGACACCACCATAGCAAAGCTCGGGAGCATCGCCTGAGTAGAATTTGATGGCTTCAGCCTTGGGCACTGAAATGAAAAACCTGCAAATCCATTCTTTTCCTTCTTTTTCAACATACAAAGGCTTCACCTCCAGATTAAATGAACCGGCCGAGTTGGCAAACGAGAACGAATTCAATTTCACTCCATCCTTGGTATATAAGGAAATGCCCATTCTCACCGTATCTTCGGTCGACTCGATTGTTTGGTCGATTTCGATTCTAGTGTCTCTGGATTGATACCAAATCGTGGGCACAAGGAAACAGATCGTCCCCGAGGTACTGTTTCTGGTGTAAACCATTTTTCTCTGGCTGTGGCATCCCGATATCGCACAAACAGCAATGATGAGCAACAGACTAAGAAATAACCGACTCTTTTTCATGGCATAAAAAAAGAGACTGCCTAAAAGACAGTCTCTCATGACTTATTACTTAATTAGTCTCCATAAACAAAGGTTTCAACCTTTGCATAGATATTAGCATAGTTGGTGACCTTGGTATCAACAACACTGATCTTGGTGATACCAGCTTTCTTAGCTGCCAAGTTGATACCAGCATCGCCCAGCATGATAGCACCACCGAGCAGTGAAATGTAGCTGGAGGTACCGACTTTAGCATCTTTTGACAATGTGTTTGAAGTAGCAGCAAAAGGAGCTGTAACTGTGCATGATGCGAGGAGACTGAGAGCGGCAACTGCCACAAGTAAAAGCTTTCTCATGATTAATTAAATTTAGGGTTAAACAATTAAAGTAAAGTTTTCGCAAACAAAATTAAGCCTTTAAAATATACGAAAACAAAACATATACAATTATTCAATTTGCATTTTGCACATTTTTATTTTGCATCAAGTCGTATCTTCCTGATATTGTTTAGACAAATCCGCAAAAAAGTCATGATGGAGAATCTTGCAGATGGACATCAAGGTTTTGGTATCGATCCAACTCCTATTATAAATAACATACACATTATTCCGATGACAGCCCAACTGTTGGGCAAGCCACGAAACGCGTATGCCGTTAGCCTCCACCTGCCGCTTGATCAGTTTGCCAATATGCACTTCCTTATCCATCCTGTGCTTTGTTGTGTGTTGCAAAAATAAGATTTTTTCTAAATTTGCACAAGAAATATTCATGCTTTCGATGATCAAGAAAATCTATAAATTCGGTGGTGCATCGGTGAAGGATGCCGATGCCGTCCGTAACCTTAAAAATATTGTGGCGGAACATAAGGATGAGGATATTTTCCTTGTGGTGTCGGCCATGGGCAAGACCACCAACATGCTGGAAAAAGCCCTGAAAGACTTCCGCGATCATGATGGCGACCTAGGCATCGATGCCCTCAGCGAGGTCATGTCGTATCATGAAAAGATCATTTTGGATTTGTTCGACCAAAACCATGAACATCCTGTGATTGAGTCGGTTTCAGAGCTCTTCATCGAGCTTTGGGAAAAGCTGCAAAACACCGAGCAGCCTTACGACTACCAATATGACCAAACGGTGAGCTACGGCGAGCTGATCTCCACCACCATCATCCAGGAATACCTCAACCACTGCGATGTGCCGTGCCGCTGGCTGGATGCGAGGAAATACGTCCTGACCGACGACCGTTTCCGTGCCGCCTCACCCGACTGGGACGAGACACGGCTGCGCATCACCAAGCTCAACGACGAGCACATTCGCGGCATCGTGTGCATCACCCAAGGATTCATCGGGGCCACCGTCGATGGCAAACACACCATCACCTTGGGCCGTGAGGGCTCCGACTACACCGCCGCCATCTTCGCCAACTGCCTCGACGCCGAGGAAGTCACCATCTGGAAGGATGTGGACGGACTGCTCAACGCCGACCCGAAACGCTTCGACGAGACCGTGCAGCTGCCGCACATCACCTACTCCGAAGCTATCGAGCTGGCCTTCTACGGTGCCACCATCATCCACCCCAAGACCATCAAGCCGCTGCAAAACAAGAACATCACGCTCAAGGTGCAGTCGTTCCTCCATCCCGACCATGCGCCATCCGTGATTGACGGCAAAGCCGACCGGAACATTGAGAAGATCCCGTCGTATATTGTCAAGGACGACCAAACGCTGGTCTCCATCTCGCCCCGCGACTATTCGTTCATGAACGAGCACAACCTGCAGCTCATCTTCGCCGCCTGCGATGAGTGGGGCATCCACGCCAACGTCATCCAGACCTCCGCCTTGATGCTCTCCTTCTGCTTCGACCACGACGAGCAAAAGCTGAAAGGCCTCGTCGCCTCGCTTCGCGAGACTTTCCAGGTGAAATACAACAAGGGCCTGACCCTGTTCACCATCAGGCATTACGACAACGCCTACACCATGGGCGACCGTTTCCTCGATGGGAAGAAAGTCTATCTGAAACAAAGCAGCCGAAGCACGCTTCAGTTTGTAGTTGGCAGTTAACAATTAGAAGTTGAAAGCTATCGCATATATACACACCGAGTTCCCGACGAAATTCGGGATTCCCCGACAAAGCGGCATCATCGAGTCGCTCAAGGGAACCATCGTGTTCGAGCCCGAATACCGCAACCCTGATGCCGTACGCGGACTGGAAGAGTTCTCGCATCTCTGGCTGATCTGGGAGTTTTCCGAAGCCAAGCGCGACAATTGGTCGCCTACGGTACGTCCTCCCCGCCTCGGCGGCAACGTGCGCAAAGGCGTCTTCGCCACCCGATCGCCTTTTCGGCCCAATCCCATCGGCCTTTCGTCAGTAAGATTGGAAAGTATCGAGATGGATTCGAAACTCGGCCCCGTGTTGCACGTCACTGGCGCCGACCTGATGGACGGCACGCCTATATACGACATCAAGCCGTACATCGCCTACACCGACAGCCATCCTGATGCCGTCAGTGGATTTGCCTCAAAACCGACGGAATACCTGCTGGAAGTGGAGTTTCCGGAAGAATTGCTCGAAAAAGTCCCCTCAGGACAAAGAGAAAACCTCACCGCCGTCTTGGCCCATGACCCGCGGCCTCAATACCAAGACGATCCCGAACGCATTTACGGAATGACATTCGGGAACTTGGAAATCAAATTCAAAGTAAACGGACGATGCCTGTCAGTGGTGGATCTTACTTGATCTTCCCCATGGCCGTCTGCAAGATCTTGCCGTCAGCCTTGTCGTAGATGTAACCCATCACATAGCACTGCTCGGCATTGTAGAGGGTGTCGAGCACCAAGGTCTGGCTGAACGTCTTCTCGTCTTCGAAAAACGTCTGTCCATTGCTGAAAAGATCACCGTCAAAGCCATTCAAGTTGCCACGGAACACGTTACGGAACACATATTCCTGGTTCAAGCCCGTCGAGGTGGTCTGCCAGCCCACGAGGCTGTCCTCAACCAAACAAAGGGTGACGTACAGCTGTCCCTCGTAATCCGAAGTGGCACGCACGTTGGCCTCCACCTTCAGTTGACGTGTCGAAGCATCGTAGTCGTTCATCATGGAAATGTCAAACGTCTGAGGTTCGCTCAGCGCTTCGCTCACCGGAGCGTCGATTTGTGCCACGCCTAGGGTATTGCCTTCGGTCAAGGCAATATGGTCAACGCTGAACAGGGGATTGCTGTCGTGATCGCCGTACCAAGCCGTGCCTTCGTCTGTCAGGAAGTCGGGGAAGTTACCCATAGGCTGGGCCATGGGACCGGCATGGACGCTCAGAATGAACACCTTTTCCTCGCCCAGCTGATGCTGGAGCTCATGGACAGTCTCAGCGGCAGCGGGACAATTGTTGCAACGCACGCCAGTGAAATCCTTGATGAGCACCGTCTTGTCGCCACCCGAAGGTGTGAAAGGCTTGCGGGTCTCGTTGATGTCAATCTTGTCGCAGCCCATCACGAAGAGCATCAGGGCCGAGAATGTAAATATCGAGAATATCTTTTTCATTTTCAGTGTTTTAGAATGATGTTGAAACCGTTAATGTCACACCCGAGGAAGCCGGAACCTTACGGCAAACGCCGCCGACGCAGACCACGCCTTCGCTCTGGCGACCGCCGCTCAGCATGATACGGGTGGCGTCGTGGATGTAGCTTACCGTTCCGGTGAAGTAATGGTCGCGGAACTCAGGAACCGGGTTGCCATAGTTCCATTTATCAGCGATGGAGAACGACCAATGCGGCGCGATGGTGTATTCGAGCAGGCCAAAAGCCCAGTCGCCACGCTTCTGGTAATCCTCCTTATCGCTCTCTTCAACCACATAGCCGTCATGGACGTCTTTTTCCCAAAGTCCTTGCAGCTCCATGCGGAGGCTCTGACGCTTATTGATCTTATAGGTCACATCCAAAAACGCGATGTTGGCCTGCACCACGGGAGCGTCTTTATGGCCCTCGAGGGTCTCGATGTCGTAATACAAATTGATGTACTGAGCCGTGACGTGCCAATCCTTGTTGATCTTCTTGTCGATCTCAAAGTTGATGTCGCGGAAGAAGCAGTGGTCGCTGACGGCGAAGAACTTCGAGACATAACCGAGCGAACCCCTTCTGTTGAGCACCATCTGTCCGTGATCCATGACGGAGTCGCGCACGATATCGTTCACCTGGCTGTAGTTCAAGGCGAGTTTGGTGCCGTATTTTCCGCCAAGCGCAGTGCCTTTCGGGATGGTGTAGTTCACTTGGAACTGGCCGGCCATCTCACCCTTGGGTTGAGTCGAGTAGGTGTACATCGACGGCAGGCTGTGCGTGTGGGTGTAGTTGATCGGCGGGATGAAGTTGATGTCGAAGTCGTTATCCTGACCCGTGTACATCGACTTGAAGCTCATGTTGTCAGTGCGTTTCACCTGAAGCACCACGCCCAAGCCCTTCTGCGAATAGGAGAGCGAGGAAAGAAGCGACTGGCCTTCCTTGTAGATGAAATCGTTGATGGCCGAAGGATCGTTGATCTTGTAGGCATATTCCGTGCTAAAGGCGAAACGGCCGTAACCCATGTTGATGCGTCCGGCAGCCGCGCCGACGTTTTCAGGGATATAGTAGAACAGGCTCTGATCGTCTTGCTTCTTGCTTACGAAGCTGCCACCGATCGACATCTTGAAAGCCGCGTCATTCATCGCAGGGATGCTTTGGTTGAGATCCCAGTCGCCATCCACGCCACGGACGATGCCGCGGTAATCGTCGGCATCGAAGTCACGCTCGTTATAAGGCGCCCAGAAGTAACGCTGGCGACCATACACGCCCTTCAAGGTCACGCCTTGGGTGGGACGGATGATGGTGCGGACGCCACGCAAGGCGTTGTCCATGCCCAACGACCATTCCTCGTAGGTGCGGAACACCAAGCCGCTGCCAAACTGGTCGTATATGTCGCCCACGGTGACACCCACGAAACCATTGTCGTAAGTGGCAAAGAAGTTGGCTAAGCCAAGGCCTTTCAGCTCCTTGCGGAAGCCGTTCAGCTCAGGCATGAAAGCCTCGAAACGGATGCCTGCAGAGAAATCGCCGTTGGTGTATCCAACTTTTCCGAAACCATTGATACCCAGTTGTTTACCGTTAAGATCGGTGATACCGATGCCTTTATCCAGCATGTAGTATTGCGCATCCGTCTGAAAACTGCCATTCACTTGGGAGTTCTCTAAAAACGATTGGGCATGAAGCATCTGCACGCCCGAAAAGACGAATAACAAAAGGGGGAGTAAAAGTCTTCGCATAGTTTTAAATCTTCTATCTTCTTACTTCTGACTTCTTACTTCTTAAGTTTCAGGATTTCCTCGTAGAGGTCGTTTTCGGCGCCATCGATATAGCCCGAGTGCTGATACACCAGCTTGCCGGTACCGTCGAAGAGGAAGGTGTAAGGCGGGTTGCTCACGTTCATGGCGCGGGCTAAGTCCTTGTTGACATCCAGCAGCACCTCAAACTCCCAGCCCTTGCCTTCGACAAAAGGCTTCACTTTGGCGGTGGAACGCGAGTCGTCGATGGAGACCGAATAGATCTTCACGCCGGTTTCATCCTTCCAATCCTGATAAACCTCGTCCAAGGCGTTGTGTTCCTTGATGCAGGGACCGCACCAAGTGGCCCAGAAGGTCATCACGAAAGGCTTGCCGTTGTTCGACAGCTTGGCGATGTTGACGTCCTTTCCTTGCAAGTTCTTGATGGTGACGTTCGGAAGATCCGATTTCTGTTGTGCTTGAAGGCCTGAGACCATTAGCACAGCGAATAAGAGAACAAATAGCTTTTTCATATTAAATAGTTTTAAAATTCTGACTTCTTAAATATCATTGTAAACTTCCAGCAACTTACAGTCGCCCTGAGCCTTAATGTTCACCTTTTCAATCACATTGGGGATCAGGACAACCTCTCCCGTATTAACAAATACCGAGCCATTTTCCCATTCAAGCGAAAATTTCCCTTCCACGGGGAAGAGGAGCACAAACGAGTCGAGTTCCGAATAGTCCTTGGCCATCTCGCCGTTGAGGTGCAGCACGTTGGTGGTGAAATAAGGTGAATCCACTACGGGAACGGTCTTGTTGATCGCCTTTTCGTAAGGTGACTTGTAGTTCTCCACGGGGTCGAAATCAACAGCGTCGAGCGACTGTGGGATGTGCAGCTCGCGGCGCATGCCCGCTTGATCGATGCGATCCCAGTCGTAGATGCGATAAGTGGTGTCGCTGGTCTGCTGGATCTCGGCCACCACGATACCTGGACCAAGGGCATGGACGCATCCGGCGGGGATGTAGAACACGTCGCCTTGGTTGGCGCTCTCATGGTTAAGCACCGATTCGATGGCGTTGTCCTTGAGCACGCGGATATACTTCATGCGATTCATTTCGCAGTTGAAGCCCGAAACAAGTTCCGCACCTGGGTCTGCTTGCATCACGTACCACATCTCCGTCTTGCCGTTGCCGATCTCACGCTTCTCAGCCAGTTCATCGTCAGGATGCACCTGCACCGAGAGCCAGTCGTTGGCGTCGATAATCTTGATCAACAGCGGGAACTGTTCGCCATATTTGTCGAACACCCCTTCGCCCACGAGGTCACCCATGAAGGTCTCCACCAGATCGTTGATCTCGTCGCCCTCGAAGTCGCCGTTGGCGACAACGCTCTGTTCGTCCCAGATGCCCGAGAGCAGCCACGCCTCGCCGCAGTTCGGCAACTTGCCATAGTCGAGCCCGATGACGTCTTTGATCTTTCGTCCACCCCAGATCTTATCCTTGAAGGTGGGCTTGAATTTCAGGGGATATAGTACGGTTGACATGATTTCGAAGTTTTTGCGGCGCAAAGATAAGATAAATAGTTAAAAGATAAGAGATAAAAGTTAAAAGTGTTTACCTTTGCAATGTAACAATAACACTGTATGGACACCCTCATTGAATTACGTCATATCCTTCATCAACACCCTGAACTGTCGGGTAATGAGAAACTCACCAATAGAATTTTGAACGAATGGGTGAAGCAAACCCAGCCAGACCTTCAGATTGAGAGAATTGGCGGTTACGGTTTAGCGGCAGTTTACAAAGGCACCCAGCCCGGAAAACGCATCTTGATCCGTGGTGATATCGACGCATTGCATATCCCTGAGCCGAATGATTTGCCGTATCGCTCTCAAAACCAAGGCATTTCGCACAAATGCGGCCACGACGGCCATGCCACCATCCTCTGTGGACTAGCACAATGGCTCGGCGAGCAACGTCCCGACCAAGGCGAAGTGGTACTGTTGTTCCAGCCCGCCGAAGAGACGGGACATGGCGCCAAAGCCATCTTGGAAGACCCGCTGTTTGAACAGATCAAACCCGATGTAGCCTACGGATTGCATAACCTGCCCGGCTTTGAAAAAGGCCAGATCATGGTACGCGAAGGCTGTTTTGCCGCGGCATCTTTTGGCTTGAAGTTATGCTTCGATGGCCGAACCGCCCATGCCTCACAGCCCGAGACCGGGCACAGTCCCTCGGAACTGTTAGCTCAACTCATCCATTTTTTGGAGAAAAAACGCGAGCAGCTGAAAGCCGTGAAGCCTATGACCACCTTTGTGATCACCCATGCCATCTTGGGCGAGGAAACCTTCGGGGTAGCACCAGGCCATGCCGAAATCTGGCTCACTTTAAGGAGTTTCGATGATCGCAACCTCGAGTTGATGTCTACAGAAATCATTGAGTTCTGCCTATCCAAAGCCAAGGATTATCTCTTTGACTTCAGTTTCTCGGAACACGAAGCTTTTGCCGCCACAAATAGCAATGTGGATTGCGTTCGTGTCATCGAAAAAGCGGCTAAAAACCTAGAGTTAAGCCTCGGTCACCTGAATGAGCCTTTCCGCTGGTCGGAGGACTTTGGAAGATTCGGAAGCGTCTGTCCCATCGGATTCTTCGGATTAGGATCAGGCTTGGATCAGCCCGCACTGCACAATCCAGAATTTGACTTCCCTGATGACATTCTGGAAACGGGAATGATGATGTTCTGGGATATCATTAGGTTGGAATTGGAGGGATAAACGATCTCAAAAGACTTTTACCCCACATTCAATTTGCATTTTAGTAAATCGTTTACCAAAATATTTTTGAAAAACATTTGTATTTTTCAAGAATATAATTATCTTTGCATCATGAAAAGTAATCCTCATACTAAGAGATTAAAAGTTCAAGAATTTGCAAAGATTCAGTCTGGAGTGTTTCTAACAACCACTCCCCAAGGCGAAATCGCCTACTTGCAAATCAAGGACCTTTTGGCGGAAACACCTGAAAAAACCGTTTCTAGGATTCCTTATTCCCCAAAACTTGAGAAATATTTCTTGCAAAATGGCGACGTTTTGTTTGCAGGGAAAGGCACCTCCAACCTCTGTCGGGTAGTCGATTTTGAGGCTCCCGCCATAGCATCAACCACCTTTTATATAATAAGGATATATGACGGGGACATCCTTCCCGACTACCTCTGCTGGTATTTGAGCCAGCCAAAGACACTAGCCACCATTAAGGCAGGGCAAGTGGGCACGGGCACGCCTTTAATCCGAAAACAGCTTCTTGAAAACCTGGAAATCGCCATCCCCGACATGAAAACGCAACAACAAATCGTGGAATTGGCCAAACTCCAGCAGAAAGAAGTTGAACTACTGAAAGCCATCACAGAAAAACGAAACTTGATTACTAACCAACTCATAATGAATAAATTAAAATAAGATATGGAAACCAAGAAAATCACACAAGACGACATCAACCGCACGGTTTGGAAGGCCTGCGACACTTTCCGTGGCGTCATTGACCCGAGCCAATACAAGGACTACATCCTCACCATGCTCTTCCTGAAATATGTGAGCGATGTGTATAAGTCGAAACTCAAGGAATACCTTATCAAATATGAGGGCGACAAGGAACGCGCCGAACGCGCCATGCGCCATGAACGTTTCGTGGTGCCAGAAAAGAGTTCGTTTGACTTCCTCTACGAGCACCGCAATGCCACCAACATCGGCGAGCTGATTGACGAAGCGCTGGCCGACCTCGAAGATGCCAACCGCGAAAAGATGAGCAGCGAAGACGGCAGCAGCATCTTCCGCAACATCAGTTTCAACAGCGCCAACCTGGGTGAGACCAAAGAGAAAAACGCTCGTCTGAAAAACCTCTTGCAAGATTTCAACGGGGTGAACCTAGACGAGTCGCATTTGGAAAACAACGACATCATCGGCGATGCCTACATGTATCTCGTCTCCACCTTTGCGGGCGAGGCGGGCAAGAAAGCCGGAGACTTTTTTACCCCTGCCGAAGTTTCCACACTGTTGGCCCAACTGACCAAGAGCAAGCCGGGAGCACGCATCTGCGATGTCACCTGCGGTTCAGGCTCATTGCTAATCAAGGCCGGCAAGGAAGTGGGCAACAGCAATTTCTCGCTCTATGGGCAAGAGGTGAACGGCAGCACTTGGGCTTTGGCTATGATGAACATGTTCTTGCACGGCTTCGACAATGCCGTCATCCGTTGGGGCGACACCTTGCGCAACCCCAAGCTGAAAGTCAATGACAAACTGATGAAGTTCGATACGGTGGTGGCCAATCCGCCTTTCAGCCTCGACAAATGGGGTGCAGAAGAGGCCGCCAGCGACCCTTACAACCGCTTCTGGCGCGGCATCCCGCCAAAGAGTAAGGGCGACTGGGCCTTCATCAGCCACATGCTGGAGGTGGCCGACGACCAAAACGGCAAGGTAGGCGTCATTATCCCTCACGGCGTGTTGTTCCGTGGCGGTAGCGAAGGCAAGATTCGCCAGTATATCTTGGAGAACGAGCACACCCTGGAGGCCGTCATCGGTTTGCCCGTCAACCTGTTCTACGGCACAGGCATTCCTGCCGCCATCGCCATCTTCCGAAAGGGTCGTGGCTCGGAGAATGTGCTGTTCATCGATGCCAGCCGCGAGTACGAGAACGGCAAGAACCAAAACAGACTCCGCCCGCAGGACATCGAGCACATCGTGGGCATCTACCGCAATTTTGCCGATGGCGAGTTACAGCCTGGCGTAGTGGAAGACAAATACGCCTACGTGGCCACGCCCGACGAAATCCGCGAAAACGACTTCAACCTCAACATACCGCGCTATGTGGATACCTACGAAGAAGAAGCCGAAATCGACATTCCCGCCGTGCAGAAAGAGATTGAGCAATTGGAAACGGAACTGGCCGAAGTGCAGGGAAAAATGAAAGAGTATTCGAAGGAATTAGGATATTAGAATCATGAACGACAACCAACATACCCCCGCCGGCTACAAGCCCTCACCCCTCGGCATCATTCCCGAAGACTGGGAGCACCCTGAAATGAAAGATTTCAACCAACTGTCGCAGTTGATTCAGAAAATCCATGGGGCGACACAAACCGAAACGGTGAAAGCCATAAACCGTATGTTGACCTTGCGCAATTGGCTTATCGGCTATTACATCGTCGAGTACGAGCAAAAGGGCAACGACCGCGCAAAATATGGTGACAAGTTGCTAAAGAGTTTAGAAGATTCCCTAGATACTCCCGGGTTGAATGAAACCGTGTTTAAGTTGTCACGCAACTTTTATTTGCTGTATCCACAAATGAAAGATTTGTTGGTGCCAAAAAGTGCGACAGTGTCGCACGAATTGCAAAACATTGACAATAAGGATGATGTAAAAGGTGCGACGTCGCACTTTTTGCAGACACCTGCACACGAAATCATATCGAAACTGTCGTTTTCCCATTTGAGGGAAATTATGACCCAAGAAGACCCGATGGCCCGCTATTTCTACGAGACGGAATGCATGCGCTGCAATTGGAGCGTAAGGGAACTGCGGAGGCAAATTGCCACCAACCTCTTTGTGCGTGCAGGCGTCAGCAAGAAACCAGAAGAACTATTGAAACCGCTCAAACGCCCCGAAAGACAAATACAAGACGAAATCAAACAACCGTTCTTCTTTGAGTTTTTGGGGCTAAAAGCGCAGGATGTCGTTGAAGAAAAAGACTTGGAGCAAGCACTTATCGACCATTTGCAGGAGTTTATCATGGAGTTGGGCAAGGGGTTCTGCTTTGAGGCAAGGCAAAAGCGCATCATCATCGACGACGAGTATTATTATGCCGACTTGGTGTTTTACCACAGGATTTTGCATTGCAATGTGATTATCGAGTTGAAGAATGACGAGTTCCACCACGAATATCTTGGGCAACTCAACGCCTACGTGTCTTACTACCGCGAAAACGAGATGAACGACGGCGACAATCCGCCAGTGGGCATCCTGCTTTGCACCAAGAGCGGCAAGAAAATGGTGGAATACGCGTTGGCAGGCATGGACAACCATCTGTTTGTCTCCACCTACAAACTGCAATTGCCCGACGAAAGTACGTTGGAAGAATTCTTGATAAAACAAACGAAAGAATATGAGTAACGGGAAAAACAACATCACCTCTGGCTATAAATCCAGCTATTGGTATGTAACTGAAAAAGGAAAGAAGTAAATAAAAACAAAAGTAGAAATTATGAATACAATTGAAACACTATTCAAAGAATGGCAGTCGCTTCAACCTGTAAAGGAGGAGTATCAACAAAGACTTGACCAGAAGTTCATGCTGGAATTCAACTACAACTCCAACCATATTGAAGGCAACACCCTCACCTACGGGCAAACCGAGATGCTATTGATGTTCGGAAAAGTTGTGGATGAAGCCGACATGAAGGATTTGGAAGAAATGAAAGCTTCCAATGTTGGCTTGAAAATGGTAAAAGAGATAGCCTTGGATAAAGAGCAGCCTCTCACCGAGTATTTCATCAGGACTCTGCACAAGACCTTGCTCCGTGAGGATTATACCGTATATCGCCAACTACCTGACGGAACAAGCACTTCGTATGTAGTACACGCGGGACAATACAAGACCCGCCCCAATTCCGTCATTACTGCCACTGGTGAGCGTTTTGAATATGCCTCGCCCGAAGAAACGCCAGCCTTGATGACCGACTTGCTTCAATGGTATAATCAGGCAGAGGCAGAAGGCACCATGACACCCATAGAATTGGCTTCACTGTTCCATTATCGCTATATCCGTATTCATCCCTTCGAAGACGGGAACGGAAGAATCTCGCGACTGATGGCGAACTACATCCTGTATCGCCACGGTTATCCGATGATTGTGGTGAAAAGCAAGGACAAAAACAATTACCTTACTGCCCTAAACAAATGTGATGTTGTCGTTGGCCCTGTTCCATCAGATGGAGCCCATGCAGAGTTATTGCAGATCAGGCCTTTTGTTGAATACATGAGCAAATGCCTAGTGAGATCTTTAGAAACCAGCATCAAAGGCGCAAAAGGAGAAAGCATAGAAGAGGCAGATGATTGGAAAAAGAATCTCAAAACCAAATACCGAGACAAAATCAACAAACCAGAGGTAAACGAAGAAATAGAGGAAAAGGTTGTCAAAAGCTATTCCAACTTATTGAAGCAACTAGACAGAGAATTATCCGAGTTTTATTCAGTTTTCACCTCTGTCAGGTGGCATCCTTCGAACGGGGAACACACCTGGAGCGAGGAAGAGCACTACAATGCCAGTATTAGTTTTTCCAAAGAATTTGGCAATATAAACACTGGTTTTACTATTAGCATTCGATTAACCATTCAACAATTCTTACACAAAACGACAGTGCTTTTCGGCAAATGGGGAACACCTAGTTTCGTTATCTACAACAAAGAACTATCATATACCGAATTACTGTCTGACCAAGACAAAGAAAATATTGTCAATGTGATAGGTAAACTTCTTAATCAGTTTTTCGAAACCCAGGGCTTTACCCTCCAAGGCCCACGCCTTTAACAAACGAGCATTGCTAAAACAATCCTTTATGACGAACGACAACCCACATATCCCCTCCGGCTACAAGCCCTCGCCCCTCGGCCCCATTCCCGAAGACTGGGAAGTGAAGAGACTGGGAGATTTATGCGAAAACGAAGGTGATTACGGATTAAATGCAC